>DASYLW010000390.1:0-6745 GCA_036009385.1 Caballeronia sp. | reverse complement strand
TTCCAGCAAGCAGCGGACCCAAGGGACGGTGAACGGTCCGCGATTCCGGCTGGCGGCGGGCTAGTGGCGGGCCCTTGGCGCATGTTGGCAGGCGGCGGCTTCAGGGCGTTTCCGCCGCCAGCGTCCATCTGGTACGAACGCTTGGCGGCCGAACGGTCTCGCGTAATAGCGGAAAGCAGGTCGAGACCTTTATCTTCGTTCAAGATATAGCCTATCCACGTTATCGCGTTGCGCGATACCCCGCCAGTGCGCAAGACTGTGTCCACAAAATCAACACGCATTCAGGAGACATTCATGCGTACACAAGTCGGCATTATTGGCGCGGGTCCTGCGGGCCTCCTGCTCTCCCATCTTCTCCACCTTCGCGGCATTGAATCGGTGGTGCTCGAGGCTCGCAGCCGGGGCGATATTGAATCCACCATCCGTGCCGGCGTTCTCGAACAAGGCACGATGGACCTGCTCAACGAGGCGGGTCTCGGCGCACGGATGCTGGCCGAAGGCGCGGTGCATCACGGTTTCGAACTCGCGTTCGAAGGGCAGCGAAAGCGCATTGCACTGACCGAACTCACCGGCCATTCGATCACCGTCTACGCTCAGCACGAAGTCATCAAGGATCTGGTCGCCGCGCGTGTAGCTGCCGACGGTGCGTTGAAATTCGGCGTGACCGATGTGTCGCTACACCACTTCGACGATGCCGCCGGCACTACCCGGCCCAGCATTCGCTATAGACACGAAGGGTTCGAGCATGAACTGGAGTGCGACTTCATTATTGGCTGCGACGGCTCGCAAGGTGTCGCACGCGGGTCGATGCCCCAGGCTCTGAGGCATGACTATCAGCGCATTTATCCGTTCGGCTGGTTCGGGATCCTGGTCGAAGCGCCGCCTTCGGCGCACGAGCTGATTTACGCTCGCCACGATCGCGGTTTTGCGCTTATCAGCACCCGCTCGCCGAACGTGCAACGCATGTACTTCCAGTGCGACCCGAAAGACTCAGTCGATGCCTGGTCTGACGACCGCATCTGGTCCGAACTCCACGCACGCGTGGACACGCTCGACGGCTGGCAGATCACCGAGGGGCGGATCTTCCAGAAGAATATTGTCGGCATGCGCAGCTTCGTCTCCACGCCGATGCAATCCGGCAAACTGTTCCTCGCCGGCGACGCCGCGCACATTGTCCCGCCCACAGGTGCAAAAGGCATGAACCTCGCGGTGTCCGACGTTCGTATCCTGACCGCCGCCTTGCAGGCGTTCTACGAAGAAGGTGCGAGCGACAAACTGGATCGCTACACCGAAACTGCCCTGAAGCGCGTCTGGCGCGCGGAGCATTTTTCGTGGTGGATGACCCGGATGCTGCACAAGCTCGACGACACCTCGCCGTTCGAACAGCGCCTGCAAGTAGCCGAACTCGAACACGTAACCACATCGCGCGCTGCCGCCACGGCGCTGGCCGAAAACTACGTCGGCAGCGTCGCGGTTTAGGCGGCCGAGTGGCCGAGCGGCCGAATTCGAAGCGGCTTAACGGTTAAGCCGCTTGGCGACGGCGGCAAGATAGTGACAGCGTTCGCGTTGCGGTTAAAGCACCGCCACCACGCGGATATCGCCTTCGATAGACGGCACGACCTGCCCGCCCACGCGCCGGAAGGTTATCGACACGGTCTTGTCGCCGACCCGTAGCTCACCAATCTCCAGCCAGTCGATACCATCGGGCAACTGCGGCCGGTCGATACGCACTTCCTGATGCTCGGCGTCGATCGTGATTCCGAGACAGGCCTCCAGGATCATGAACGGCGATCCGGCTGCCCAGGCTTGCGGCAAGCACGCGACCGGATAGGCGATCGGCCGCTCGCCACGTTGCCGGGTAAAACCGCAGAACAGCTCGGGGAGGCGCATATCGAACGTGACGGCTGCTTCGAACAGTGCCTGCAACAAGCGCACCGCACCGCCGCGGTCACCGTAGCGTGCGAGTCCGCGAGCGCACATGGCGCTGTCGTGCGGCCACACGGAGCCGTTGTGGTACGACATAGGATTAAAGCGTGGTTGTCCCGCTGCCAGCGTACGGACGCCCCAGCCAGTATTGAACAGGGTCGACTCGAGTTGGCGCGCGACAGCTTCACCGCGGCTGCGCTCGACCAGGTCGAAGGCCAGCAAATGTCCCGCATTCGACGCCAACACCTTGCACAACTCCCCCTTGCCGTCGAGCGCAATACCGTAGAACTCCGACTCGGGCATCCAGAACATTGTCTCCACGCGCTCGCGGATGTTTTGCGCGCGCTGCTCGAAGTCCAGCGCCTGCTCCGGCGCGTTTCGCTGCCTTGCGAAGCGGGCCATGGTGGCGAACGCGGTGGAGGCGTAGGCCTGGACCTCAACCAGAGAAATCGGTCCGACCGGGAAACTGCCGTCTGAGTGAAACACGGAGTCGCCGCTGTCTTTCCAGCCCTGGTTGGCAAGCCCCGCTTCGGTTGCGCGCTGGTAGCTCAGCAAGCCGAATTCGTTCTTGTCGCAATGACGCGCGATCCATTGCGAAGCCAGCTGCAAGGCGGGCCACAATTCGTCGATCAGCGCCCTGTCGCCCGTTCGCTCAGCGTATGCGCCGGCCAGCGCGACGAACAGCGGCGTGCTGTCGACCCCGCCGTAGTACATCGCAAACGGCACTTCGCCCGTCGCAGCCATTTCGCTATTGCGGGTCTCGTGCATGATCTTGCCGACTTCCGCGTCACGAAATGCGGAGTCCTCGCGCGCCTGATGCGCTGCGAGAAAGCGCAGCACGCCACGAGCAAGCGACGGATCGATCCACAGCATTTGCAGCGAAGTAATGATGGCGTCGCGGCCGAAGGCCGTCGAAAACCACGGAATGCCCGCGTACGGATACGGTCCCGTTTCAAGATCAGTCGTCAGCAAACCGAGGTCGGCAAGCGAACGATCGATCCATTCGCTGAACAGCGGGTTGCTCGAGCGCACGCGCGCGACTGAACGCCGCCGCTCGCGCATACGCCGATGGGCATCGACAAGCGCCTCGCGAATCGCCGGCCGTCCAGATTCCGGCGCACATTCGGCGCCTTCCTCTGCGATCTTCTTGCTCTCCGCGCTGGCGTCGCTCAACGCGTGCGTGACGGCCGTGATCGACAAGTAAATCGACATGGCCGTTTCCGACTGGATTCGCAATACGTAATCCGCACGATTGACCGAAAGTGAATGCGGCGCCGGCGAAAACTGGATACGCGCGGTCCTCTCGACTTCATCCAGACCCGTATAACGCAATACGACCTCGCCATCTTCGATGCACGGCTCGCGCATGGTTCCGCGTTTCGGGCGCGTGGAGCCGCGCACCTCGAACATGTCGTGGAAGTCGGCGGCGAAGTTGATCGAAAGCGGCACGGTGGCCGGTTCCGTGCCGTAATTGGTCAACACAATGGCTTCGTGCAGCACGTGCCGGGACAACACCCGGCGGCGCTCCACGTGGATCACACCTTCGGGCGTGCTCGCCCCGCCAATGAGCGGCAGCGGGCGATTGGTCAAATGCGCGGTAAACACGGCGTTGTCGCTCGACACGCTGCCGGACAGCAGCGACGGCGAGCGTCCGCCGAAGGTTAAGCGCAATTGCGACAAAACACGGGTGTCGTTCACGAACAGACCGTCGTCATTGCCGCGGATGTCGCCATTCGCGTCGTTGACCACGAAGGTATTGCCGGCCTTGAGCACAAACTGACGCTCGTTCGCGTAGTTGGTATGTTCAGTTGCGATAAACGCGCCGTCCGTGTTTGTGACGGGCGTCGACGGAGGAACCTCAAGAACGCCGACCGTACTACGGATCGGGTCGGGCATGTCGTCATGAGCGGGGCCATGGGCAGCTTCGCGAGCGATATCACTGGCCTGTCGGTCGCTGAGCGCCTGCTTTGCTTGCTGTTGTTCCTTCGTTTCCATTACACCTTCCTGAAAGAGTTGCCTGGACACCCGGCCGATTGTACGGCCGGAGCCTGCGAATCAAATTTTGCGGACCCGGAGGCAAGCGCACCGCGGAGCCGCTATCATCGACCGTTTTTCGACCGACGCTCATCCAACCGGTTCTCCCCGCCGCATGTCTTTTCCTCACATCGACTTACTGTATTCAGCGTCCGGCCTGGCCGTCGGCTTCCTCGTGGGCCTGACTGGCGTAGGCGGCGGCTCGCTGATGACGCCAGTGCTAGTGCTCCTGTTCGGCATCCACCCGGCCACCGCGGTCGGCACGGACTTGCTCTACGCGGCCGCGACCAAGACAGCCGGCACGCTGGTCCACGGCATCAAGGGTTCCGTGGACTGGCGTATCACCGGCCGGCTCGCAGCGGGAAGCATCCCTGCGGCGGCAATCACTCTGTTCCTGCTTAACCGGTACGGTTTGAACACACCCGCCGCCGCCCGGGTGATCCAGCTCGTACTTGGCTACGCGCTGCTGGTTACCGCCGTCTCGCTCGTGTTCCGCCCACAGCTTGCGCGCCTCGCCTACAAGACCGGAATGGCCCGCGAAGCCAGCGGCAAACCAGGGGTGGCGAGCCGTGAAGCCCGCACCGTGGCCTGGACCGTGCTCACCGGTGCGATCCTCGGCGTGCTCGTCTCAATCACCTCGGTCGGTGCGGGCGCCATTGGCGTGACCGTGCTGTTGCTGCTCTACCCGCGTTTGCCGACTGCGCGGATAGTCGGGTCGGATATTGCGCATGCGGTTCCGCTTACGCTGATTGCGGGGACCGGCCACTGGCTGCTCGGTTCCGTCGACTGGGACCTGCTGCTGTCCCTGCTCGTGGGTTCGCTGCCAGGGATCGTGCTAGGCAGCATGGCCGCCTCCCGGGCGCCGGAGGTGCTGCTGCGCAACGCGCTGGCCGCCACCCTGGTGATTGTCGGCGTGAAACTGGTATTCAGTTGATTCTCGGGCAGTTCGAACGATAGTAGTCGCCAAGCGTGACGCTTTCCAGTCGACCAAACGGCATACGGGTTCTGGCCGGCAATTTTTGGGCGCATAGGCCGTTCGGTCAGCTATCGGGAAGCACGCGTTTCGGGGCAAGATTCAGGTAGACGAAAGGTGCTTAAGCAATCCACGGGCAGCAAAGCACAGGCGCGCTTCGCCATGGCGACCCGGTCGCATCGTGCTCGCATTGCTTTGATTCGCGGGTTTGATCCAAAATAGTCCGCGGCAAAATTGGGTCACATTGGCGAGTCATTTTATTTAGCCCCGTCAATAAGCATATTGTTTAGCCACACATTGTTAGCCATATCAATAAGCACATTGATGATCCGGCAGACATCCAGGAGCTGCGATGAGCCACACTGACGACCCCCGCGACGAATCACCCGCGTCCGACCTGCCCCACGATCCCGTGCGCCGTCGCCTGCTTGCGGCTGGGGTCGGCCTGGCTGGCCTGACCGGCTTGTCGCTCAGCGGCTGCAATCTCCTTGACTCACGCCCGGCTACCCCCAAGACGGCCGCTGACATCGCGCTCGACCGAACGCTGCAAGCGCGGGTCCGGAATATTGTCGTGATCTACGCGGAAAATCGCAGCTTCAGCAACCTTTGGGGTAACTACCCTGGCGTGCAGTATCCGCTGGAAGCAGTGCCTGCATCGCGCTACGTCCAGCTGGACCGCGACGGGCGCACGCCCATGCCTGTCCTGCCGAAAATCTGGGGCGGCCTCGTGCCGCAAGCGCAGGAAGTGGACGGCAAGCGCTACATGATTTCAGAGAAACAGATTGACGGCATGCCGAACGGACCGTTTCATCTTGTCGACACCGAGGGACGGCCGCTGCCGAACGGGGTGATTACGCGCGACCTCGTGCACCGTTTCTATCAGAACCAGATGCAGATCAACGCGGGCCGCAATAACCAGTTCGCCGCATGGGGAGATTCCGGCGGCCTGGTCATGGGGCATTATCGCAATTCAGCGCAATCGTTGAAGCTTTGGAACGTTGCCCGGCAAAACGTGCTGTGCGACAACTTTTTCATGGCCGCGTTCGGTGGGTCCTGGCTCAATCATATTTACCTGATTGCGGCGCAAGCCCCGTTTTATCCGGACGCACAGAACGGCCCGGCGAAAAAGCTCCTGTCCGTTGTGGACGGGGACGATCCGCTTGGCACGCGGCTGAAACTCGCGCCTGATTCGCCGGCATCGGCGCTGGACGGCCCTCCGTCCTACGTCAGCGACGGCGCGCTCACAGCCGACGGCTACGCCGTCAACACAATGGCGCCACCATATCAGCCAAGCAACGTCCGCCCGGCGGAAGGCGGCGATCCGGCGCTGGCGGACCCATCGAACTATCGCGTGCTGCCCGCGCAGACTTACGCCACCGTTGGTGACCGGTTGTCGGACAAAGGCGTCGACTGGGCGTGGTATAGCGGCGGCTGGGACTATGCGCTGACGCATCGCGACACCGGCATGGTTCCCGACTTCCAGTATCACCATCAACCGTTCAATTATTTCCGAAGCTTCGCTCCCGGCACGCAGGCTCGCACGCAACATCTGCGCGACGCGGGTCTGGGCGACGATCCGTCGACGAACAAACTCATTGCGGATATTGACGCGGGACGCCTGCCGGCTGTGACCTTCTATAAACCGCAAGGCAACTTGAATATGCATGCGGGTTACGCCGATGTCGAATCGGGTGACCGGCATCTCGCCAACATAGTCGAGCGAATCCAGCGCGGGCCGCAATGGGAAAGCACGGTCGTGATCATCACGCACGACGAGAACGGCGGCTGGTGGGATCACGTGCCGCCGCCGAA
>DASYLW010000389.1:0-1547 GCA_036009385.1 Caballeronia sp. | reverse complement strand
CGACGCCTTGCCCGCCAGATAACCCAGGCGAATACCCGCCAGACCGAGCTTCGACATCGTCCGCATTACAACGACGTTGTCGAAATCAGCGGCCCGGGGCAGCCAGCTTTGCTGCGCGAACGGCTGATACGCTTCATCGATGACAACCAGGCTATTCGATGCCGCCGCGATCACGCATTCAATGTCCGCGTCGTCGTACAGCGTGCCGGTCGGATTGTTCGGATACGCGAGATACACCAGCGCCGGGTTATGCGTTTCGATCGCGGCGATCAGCGCGTCGACATCGAGCGTGAAATCGTCGTTCAACGGCACGCCGATAAACTCAAGCCCCGCGAACTTCGCCGACATTGCATACATCACGAAGCCGGGAACCGGCGCAACGACTGCAGCGCCGGGTTTTGCGCACGCCATCGACATCATGCTGATCAATTCATCAGAACCGTTGCCGAGCAGCAATTCGCACGCGGCAGGCACCTGCATGACGCGCTTGATCTTCTCGATCAACGCGGTCGGGCGGGGTTCGGGGTATCGGTTCAACGCAACGTCCGCCAGTCGTTCGCCCAACTGAGCAGCCAGTTTCGCCGGCAATCGATACGGATTTTCCATCGCATCGAGCTTCACGAGGCCGGTTGAATTCGGCACGGGATAACACGTCATCGCGAGGACGTCGGGGCGCAGAATGTCTTGTGGTCGTGTCATGAGTATTGCCGGACTCCAGCGCCGGACATTGGGCGGCTCTAAGGCCGCCTCGGTGTTTGATTCAGCTTTGCGTCTTCGGGTTGTTACTGCGACGTATTTTTCATCCGGTATTCGGCGCTGCGCGCATGCGCCTGCAAGCCTTCGCCATACGCCAGCTCGGCTGCAATCTCGCCGAGCGTCTGCGCGCCTTCCGCGCTGACTTCAATCACGCTCGAGCGCTTCATGAAGTCGTACACGCCCAGCGGCGATGAAAACCGCGCAGTACGCGATGTCGGCAGCACGTGGTTCGGTCCCGCGCAGTAATCGCCGAGGCTTTCGCTCGTGTAGCGCCCAAGGAAGATAGCGCCCGCGTGACGGATCTGCGCCGCCCAGTGATGCGGATCGAGCGCGGAAATTTCGAGGTGCTCCGGCGCGATGTCGTTGGCGATCGCGCAGGCTTCGTTCATGTCCGCGACCTTGATCAGCGCACCGCGATCTTCGAGCGAGCGCTGGATCACATCGCGACGGGGCAACGTGGGCAGCAATTCGTTGATCGCGTCTTCCACGCGCTGGATGAACGCGGCGTCGGGGCACAGCAAGATGGATTGCGCAAGTTCGTCGTGTTCGGCTTGTGAGAACAGGTCCATCGCGACCCAGCGCGGGTCCGTGGTGGCATCGCAAATGACCAGGATTTCCGACGGTCCCGCGATCATGTCGATACCCACGGTGCCGAACACGCGCCGTTTCGCCGATGCCACGTACGCGTTGCCCGGGCCGCAGATTTTATCGACGGCGGGAATGGATTGCGTCCCATAGGCCATCGCGCCGATCGCCTGCGCGCCGCCGATGGTGAATACGCGATCCACGCC
>DASYLW010000388.1:0-4341 GCA_036009385.1 Caballeronia sp. | reverse complement strand
GCTCACATTGCCGTCGTTTCAGGAACTCATCAACAAACCGGTGGCATCCGACCCCGGCTCGGCGACCGCGGCGGCTTCCGGTACACCGAATGCTGCCAGTCCGGCCAGCGACGCGAATTTGACGCGCTCGCTCGACACGGTCATCTCCACGCTGGATAACGACCGGGAACGCACGGCGCTGGTCGCACAGTTGAAGAAGCTTCGCGACGCCAAGCACGAGACCGAAGCCGCCACGCAACCGGCTCGCTCATCTGCTGCATCCGACGGTTCCGGTGCGGCAGTGCTACCGCAGGTGGCGGCGGCCTCGTCGGCGAGCTCAACGACGGCGACGACGGCCGCGTCCTCGGTCGTCGCTGCGATCACACCCAAAACGGGGCTGCTCGGGGCGATCGCGTCGGGGCTGTCGAGCGTGGAGGCCGACTTCAGCCGTGGCCGAACGCCGTTTAATTATTGGGGCGGTCGCTTCAACGCCGCGGGCAACGAGCTGTTCACCATTGTCTCGGGCCAGAGCCGCGAGAGTTTTGGCCACACGCTGTTCAACTATTGCCTGACGTTGGCTGGCTGGGGCGTTTGCGCTTTCCTGCTGGTCTATCTTCAGCGGTACCTGCATAAGCGTTACAACGTTCATTTCGGCCTGCGTGCCAACCCGACCACCAGCGAACTGCTGATCTTCGCGTTGCGACGGGTCGGGCCGTACCTGTTCGCGTTTGTCGCGGCGCTGACTTTTGTGCGGCTAATGCCCGTGTCGCTTGGCCGCACGCTCGCGATGGTGACCGCGTACGCGATTGTCGCGGGCGCCGTGTTTTCATCGATCTGCCTGATCATGTTCTCGCTGTTCGGCTCGGCGCATCGCCGGGTGGCGGTGCATCTGCTGATTCTGCATGCGCGTCGCCTGATATTTCTCATCGGCACGCTCGGCGCACTCGGCGATGCCGCGTCGAATTACGACGTGGCGCAACAACTCGGCACGAATTTGGCGGGGCTCCTCTCAACGGTCGCGAACATGGGGGCGGCGATCCTCACCGGCTATTTCACGCTCGCGTTCAGGCGTCCGGTGTCCCATCTGATCCGTAGCCGTTCGTATGAGCAGCGCAGCCAGCACAAGGCTGCGACCGAAACGTTCGAGGTGGTCGGCTCGCTCTGGCAGGTGCCAATGCTGCTGCTTGCATCAGCTTCGGTGATCGCGACGCTTGCGGGTATTGGCACCTCCGAGAACGTTCTGCAAATGGCGATCGCAACGGCTGGCCTGCTGGTGGTCGGACTGTTTCTCAGCGCCGTTGTGCTGCGGGTCACGCGACTGCCGCAACGCAAGACGCGCCGGCAATCGGCCTATGTACGACGGCTTTTCAAGTTCTTCGGCCGCATGGTCGTGCTGGCGATCTGGCTGGCTTTCCTCGAACTCGCTTCGCGTTTCTGGGGTTTTTCGCTCACCAGACTGGCTGAGGAAAGCGTAGCTGCACGCGGCATCACGCATGCGGTGAGCGCAATCCTGCTAACTATCCTTATCGCGTGGCTGGTGTGGATCCTGATCGATACCGGGATTCAAGAGGCGCTCAATCCGAACACACCGCGCGGCAAGGGGCGTGGTCCGAGCATGCGCGCGCGCACCATGCTGCCGCTGATCCGCAATGTGGTGTTCGTGGGACTGCTGAGCGTTGCCGCGATCATTACCGCTGCGAATCTCGGGCTGAACGTGACGCCATTGCTTGCTGGCGCCGGTGTGATCGGGCTGGCGGTGGGCTTTGGTGCGCAGTCGCTGGTGGCTGATCTGATCACGGGACTTTTCATCATCATCGAGGACACCATTTCGGTTGGTGATTCCATTGAGGTCGATGGCGGTCACGCCGGCGTGGTGGAATCGCTGACCATCCGTACCGTGCGACTGCGCGATGGGCAGGGCGCGATTCACGCCATCCCGTTTTCGCAGATCAAGGTGGTGAAGAACCTGTCGCGCGATTTTGCTTATGCCGTGTTCGAAGTGCGGGTGCCGTTTTCCGCCGACGTCGACCAGATCACCCAGATGATTCGTGAAGTCGGTGCGGAGTTGATGGCCGATTTTCTGTACCGGCGCGAAATGCTTGGGCCCATCGAAGTGTGGGGGCTGGATCGTTTCGACCCCAACTGGATGGTCGTGAAGGGACAGATCAAGACCCTGCCGCTGAAGCAATGGAGTGTCGCGCGGGCGTTTAACGTCAGGGTCAAGCGCAAGATGGACGAGATCGGCATGGACGTTCCGGTGCCGCAGATGCAACTTCGGATGTCGCGCGAATCCGGGGGCATGGATACCGATTTGAACGATCTGGAAGAACTGACAGAAGCGGCTCCATTGTCGCCGGTGGAGCGCAGCGCGGCAGCGATGGCCCGCGATGTTTCACATAAGCCACAGCCCGCACCGCCGCCCACGGATCAATCCGCGCAAGTGCCGCCGCAGATTCCTACGGCGTCTGAACCGGGGAAAGCGTAGGCGAGGGCAGGACCGTTCCGCGCTGCGGTTTTCGTCCCGGTGTGAGCCGGCTGACCCGATTAAGCCGCTGCCGCTGCCGATGCGTGCTAAGCCGCAACCGTGACGAAATCATTGACATGGGTCGAGATGCGCGCTCCGGGCACGCCATAGACGTGGAGCGAGACCGCGATGCGTCCCGTCGCCGATGTATTGCCCAACTGGTGAATTGCGCCACGCCCCGGGCCGACAAACGACACCGCGCCACGCGCCCTGTCGTGGCGGCGCGTCTGAACTGCCCGGTTCGAGTCGGCATCCCATGCGAAGAGCGTCTCGGACAGCGTTCCTTCGATAACCGAATAAGCGCACCAGGTGTGATGGCCGTGTACCGGGCTCGCCTGACCGGCTTGCCAGACGAGCGCGGCGACGGCGTAGCGGCCGAGCGGATCAGCAACCAGCAAATGTCGCCGATAACAACCCAGGGCGCCTTCGCGCTGGGCATCGGTCAAAAGGCCGGCTTGCCCGGACACTTCATTGAGAGCCGACCGTACGCCAAGCGCGAATTCCGCCGACGACGGATCGAGACAACAGGCTCGATCTAGGGCATGGGACAGCCGCGCAAGCGGCGACTTTGTGTCAAGGGCAGAGGTCATGGCGAGGCTCGTCAGAGAGGTGGAATCGGGCAGAAAGGAGCGGAAAGCCGAGCTTCTTTTATACCGGTTTGCAGGTGGAAAAAGTTTCCATATAATTTCGCCAAGACATGGAAAAGTAGAATAATTTCCTACAAGGGGTGGGCTGTGGGCATGGACCTTATCGATCGCAAGTTGCTGGAGCTGTTGCAGGAAGACGTGACAATGCCGATTGCCGAACTGGCGACGCGCGTCAATCTCTCGCAGACTCCATGCTGGAAGCGCGTGCAGCGGCTGAAGGAAACCGGCGTGATCCGCGCTCAGGTCGCGCTCTGCGATCCGCGCAAGCTGGGGGTCGGGACAACGGTATTTGTCGCGGTGAAGACCAACCAGCACACGCAGACCTGGGCGGAGGATTTCACGCGCGCGGTGCGCGACATTCCCGAAGTGGTCGAGGTGTATCGAATGAGCGGGGAAACGGACTATCTGATGCGCGTGGTGGTGTCGGATATCGACGATTACGATCGTGTCTACAAATCGCTGATTCGCGCCGTTCCACTTTACGACGTGAGTTCAAGTTTCGCGATGGAACAGCTTAAATACTCCACCGCGCTGCCGGTACGGTCGCCGCTCGGGGTCACGGGGAACTGATTTTTTGCGGTCGAGGTGGAACGCGTTCTGCGGGTTGGAAGGAAAGGCCACCGCAACCCTTCTGAAATCCATGTCGGGTAAGATCGTGCGCTTCGTTCAATCCCACTAGAGCTTCAATTTCATGACCGATGACCGCCGCAAAAAGGCCCCGACGCGGAAGAACCCCACCTTCGCGATCAGCATTCTTATCGTGGTCGTCGTGCTGCTGGTGATCGGCACATTGTTTTTCAACGCGATCCGAGACAGGCGTGAGTACGAAAGGGAGAATCCGCCGGAAGCAGCGAGCGCTACCATTCCCGCAGCGCCTGCAGCGGGAGCTTCCCAATAACGCTTTGCCGCTTACGCATCGCGTTGTGAGAAGGGGCGGGCTGCCACGCCATCACTCTGGCAGGTTGATGAGGCTCGCATCCTTGCGAATCAAGAGCGACGCCGTCAACATTTGCTTGCACTGATGCGCGAGCAGTTTCAGATCCTGAACGGCATCGACCGGGATATCTTCGGCGCGCTCAGCGCCAACCACCATTGAATCCAGTTCGCGCGTGAGCAGCTTCGACTGCTCGGCTTGATCTTCCGGAGCGGGCACACCGTCCTGCGCCTGCGTTAGATTGTCGCGGATGACGG
>DASYLW010000387.1:0-6455 GCA_036009385.1 Caballeronia sp. | reverse complement strand
TATGTCGACCAGCGCGGCGATGATGTTTTGCGTAAGGCCGCCGCTCAGGCGCTAGCGAAGATCGATGCGGTATTGAACGCCTCGGGCAAGGACGCGATGCGCGCCCCGACCGTCCATTCCGGCCCGCCGGTGCCGGACTTTCCGATTAATGCCGTGCCGCTCACTAGCCTGCGTGCAGCCATTCGTGGCCAGTGCAGACTGCGGATCGGGTATCTGGACGTGCAAGGCGAGCCGTCGGATCGTGTCGTCTGGCCGGTCGTGCCGGGTTTCCTCGACAACGTCCGGATTCTTGGCGCGTGGTGTGAAAAGCGCCAGGACTTCCGTAGTTTTCGGACAGACAGGATCACCTCGGCCGATGAAACCGGCGAGCGGTATCCGGGGGCGAGGGCGGTGCTATTGAGCCGGTACCGGACGCATCTGGCGAAGTCGTCGCCTTGGTAGTCGTGTAGCCCTCGGATCACGTAGCTCCCACGCTGATTGCCCGCACTACCTCGTCCGCGCTCTGCACAACCTGCCCGAAATAGAGTCCGAAGTTCTTCATGGCGGCGTCGTGCATGGACGGGCTGCAATCGGCACATGCGTCCGATACCAGCATGCAACCAAAGCCGCGATCCGCAGCATCCCGCGCCGTAGTTTCCACACAGCAGCTTGTCACCACGCCTGCGAACACCAGATTCCGGAACCCCGCACGGTCCAGCACGTTCTGGATCTCGCTGCCATTGAACGCGCCCTGCGTTGTCTTGCGGATCACGGTTTCGCCTCCCAGCGGCGCGACCTCTTCGCGAAATGCGAAGTCGGGGTTTCCGGTCCACCACAGGTCGTCGATACCCGCGGCCTGTTCCAGCCTGCGCGTCCAGTCACGAAACCGCGATGGGCAATCGCGCATGTCGCGGTAAGCGGAGCCGGTTGAAATATGCACGACCGGCATTCCGGCTGCGCGGAAGGCACCAAGCAACTGGCGAATGGACGGGATCGTGGTCTGCTCCAGACGCTCGAGGTAATAACGCATCGAACCGGGTTCCACCGCTTCGCATGCCTTTACCCAGCCGCGGTCTGGCGCCGCATCGCTGTATTGAACGTCGATGACGACCAGCGCCGTCGTTTTGCGGTCCGTCAGGTCGACGAGTGGAATGGTCGATGAAAGATCTTCGAAAGCGGCAGAGGATTTCTCTCGTGAGTTCATGCTGGATTTTTGTCGGTCAGGGCTCAGGAGATGTCATTGTGAATAAGCGCCTCCCCGGTCATCAACACCAAAGCGACGCACGCTTGCATTCCGGCGACGTGTCTCGATGCACGCATTCATTGCTCGCGACAAGACACGCGCGCCGGTGTCGCGAAACATCAAGTGCGCGATTTATGGCTCAGTAAATTGAATTGGCCGCGCTTGTGCAAACCGCCTCCGAAAGCCTGCCCGCTATCACCCGGACTACGACGGTTTCGCGGACCAGCATCTCGGCGAGTTGAAAGCCATACTCGATGACGAAGGGTCTTCATACGCGCAGTAGGTCAGCAAGTCTCGGCGCGAGGGTCGCGGTTATATCGGCTCACTTATATCGGCTCACGTAGCAATCCGCTTGATCCGCCCATGCGGCGCGGGTCCGCTCGTGTTATTTTCTGCAAAACGCATCCTATAACCCTACTTCCAGGAGAACGCCGATGACCGCCTTTGCCGCTGTTGCCGCGATACTTGCCGCGTTATTAATGGGGGCGATGAGCCCCGGTCCAAGCTTCGTGCTGGTCGCGCGCAATGCAATCGGGTTGTCGCGGACGGACGGATTGGCTACCGCGCTCGGCATGGGCGTGGGCGGCGTGTTCTTTAGCGGCATCGCGCTTGCGGGGCTCTATACGCTGTTATCCGCGGTGGAATGGCTTTATGTCGGCCTGAAGGTGGCCGGTGGGCTCTACCTGATCTACATCGCTTCGAAGATCTGGCGTGGCGCGTCCAGTCCTCTGGTTGTGGAAAACGGGGTCGGCGCTCAGAACCATAATCCGCGTAAATCATTCTGGATCGGGCTCACGACGCAACTCAGCAATCCGAAGACTGCCATCTGGTACGGCAGTATTTTTGCCGCCCTTTTGCCGCAACATCCGCCGCTCTGGTGTTACCTCATCCTGCCTCCCATGATCTTCACGATCGAAGCAGGGTGGTACACCATTGTCGCCTTATGTTTCTCCAGCCGCCGTCCGCGCGAGCTGTACTTGCGCGCCAAGAAATGGATTGATCGGATTGCTGCGGGCGCCATTACTGCGCTGGGCCTGCGATTGATTTTCACGGCGCATAAAGCGGGTATCTGAAGGCGTTGGAGCAACAGCCACTTGGCGAGCCGTCGTTATGCGGGCACGCCGGGTGGTTGATTATCCAAGGTGGCTAGCGGCTCTATGCGGCGTTGAGCGCGGGTCCTCGGGAATGCTGCGGTATAGACAGGAGTGAATAGCGTGACAGCGGCGGCGCTCGCATCGGAGAGCAAGACCTACGCGCATCCGGCATCGGTTGATTCATCGTAGACGCGCTTAAACGCGACTGACAGCAGCGGCGATCAACTTTGCCGCTGCATGTTGTCGGCGCTGAACCTGCATCCCAGCCGATACCGCGTTCCCGGATGCACGAAGCGCGCAAACGTCACGGCGACGTTATTCGCCCAGGTCCGCCGCACGAGCGTGAGACACGGCTGGTCCGGACCGATCTCAAGCAGTTTCGCATCCGCACGCGAGGGCAGCATCGCGTCAACCACGTGCTCGACCTCGTGCGCCGGTACGGTATTGAAGAGATACTCCGAAGGCCGCACTGTTGCGAAATCCTGCTCGAGAAAATGTGGCGCGACATCGGGGTTCACATAACGGTCTTCGAGTTGCACCGGCACACCGTTCTCGCGATGGACGCAGACCACATGAAATACCGACGCACCCGGCGCGAGTCCGAGTGCCGCCGATACATCACTGGCCGCCGCCTCACGTGCGGCGTGCACGATCGCGTAACCGTACTCGTGTCCGCGTGCGCGAATTTCATCGCCTATGTGCGCGATCATCAGCAGCGTCGACTGCGGTTTTTCTTCCGCGATAAACGTCCCCACGCCTGAGAAGCGCGTCAGCACGCCTTGCTCCGTGAGTTCGCGCAAGGCGCGATTGATCGTCATGCGCGACACGCCCAACTCGCCGACCAGGGTCATCTCCGATGGAATCCGGTCACCGGGCCGCCATTCGCCGGAGAGGATGCGCGTGCGGATATGTTCCTTCACACGCTCGTAGCGCGCGAGCGGCGCGGCGGCGGATGCCGGATTCGAAAGGCTGGTTGTATTCATGTCTCGCTCTGGGATGGCTCAGGTATAGCTCAGGTTTCGTTATATCCCGCTGATTCGGCACTTACTTGAACCGCACTCGCCGACGGCTCCTCGCGTCGGGCCCAGAACGCGTTCCGGTCGAGATAGTTCTGCAGAAACTGTTTAAGCCTCGGCTGCCGCGCGTTGTGGAACACGTCCTCGGGGGACCCTTGTGCCTCGATTTTGCCATGATCGATGAAGACGACCGTATCCGCGACTTGCGCCGCAAAGCCCATTTCATGCGTGACGATCACCATCGTCATACCATCGTTCGCGAGATTCTTCATCACTTGCAGCACTTCGCCGACCAGCTCGGGGTCGAGTGCGGAGGTGGGTTCGTCGAACAGCATGATGTGCGGTTCCATCGCCAGTGCCCGGGCAATCGCCACACGTTGCTGCTGCCCGCCGGAGAGGCGCGCCGGATGATTGTCCGCGCGGTCGGCGAGACCGACCTTGTCGAGCATGGCCAGCGCCCGTTTGCGAGCCTCGGCCTTGGGAAGCTTGCGCACCCGCACCAGCGCCTCGGCCACGTTCTCCACGGCCGTCATATGAGGCCATAGGTTGAACTGCTGGAACACCATGCCCACGTTGCGCCGCACGCGGTTGATCTCGGCTTGCGGCGCCCGCACGCGCCGGCCGTTGCGATCGGTGACATAGCCGATCAATTCGCCTTCAATATAAATCTCGCCTTCGCTGTATTCCTCGAGGAACGCAAGCGAACGCAGCAGGGTGCTTTTCCCCGAACCCGACGGGCCGATGATGCAAGTCACCTCCGACTTGCGCACGGCGAGCGAGACGTCGTCGAGCACTTTCAGCGCGCCGAAATGCTTTCCGACATGCCGTGCATCGACAAGATATTCGGGGGGCGTCAGCGTGTTGCCAGAGATGGGTTTCTTCATGATTCAGCGCTCAGTTTGATGGGACGCAATGCGTGTCACCGCGTGAGGAAACGGCCTACGCGGATCTCGACCCACTGTCCGGCTCGCGACGCCACTTCCACGAGCACGAGGTAACACACGCACAGCGCGAGCAGGGTTTCGACGAACGCAAACCGCTCCGAACCGATACCGGTCAGCACGAATGTCAGCTCCGGCACGGTGACGACCGACAGCACCGCGGTTTCCTTGCTCAACACAATGATCAGGTTGGTCAGCGCCGGCACGATGATGACGAGCATCTGCGGCAACTGTACGCGCATGATGACCTGGAGCCGCGTGAAGCCGAGGCACTCGGCCGCTTCTATGTGACCGCGCGGCACCGACGTAAAGCCGGAGCGGAATGCCTCCGCGAAATACGCACTGCCATAGAGCCCCAGTCCAACAATGCCGGCTGTCAGTGGTTCAAGCGAAAGCCCAAGCGAAGGTCCACCGTAATACAGCACGAAAAGCTGCACGAGAAACGGTGTTCCCCGGAACACTTCTATGTAAGCACGCAAGAATCCGCGCACCCATTTCCCGCAGAAAATCTGCAGCAAGGCGACGGCGAAACCGATCGCCATGCCGATCAACACGCCGCCCATCCACACGCCGATGGTGATCGCAAATCCCTCGGCGAGAGCGGGCAGGGAGTCGGTCAGGACAGTGGGGTCGAATTGAATGGCCATGGGGTATGCTTGGCTTATGCCCGTTCCATGCGGCGTTCTGCGCGATGCCCGGCCAGCGACAACGCCCCGTTGATGACCAGGTACACCAGCCCGGCGGCAACATACGCCTCCAGCGGCCGATACGTGCTGGCGGCAATATTCTGCGCGGTGCGCGTGATATCGGCGACACCCACCACTGAAATCAGCGATGACGCTTTCACCAGCATGACCATCTCATTGACGAGCGAGGGCATCGTCGTGCGCAGCGCCTGAGGCACCTGGATGCGCAGCACGGCATGCAGCCGCGATAAGCCCAGCAACTGCGCCGCTTCGAGTTGCCCATGCGCAATGCCGATAAATCCGCCCCGCAGAATCTCGGCGAGATAAGCGGCTTCGCATAGCGAAACGGCGGCCGCGGCGGCGACGAGCGGCGGCACGTTGATGCCGATGAAGGGCAAAAAATAGTAAGTAAGCAGAAGCTGCACGAGCAACGGCACGCCGCGAAAGAAGGCGACATACGCGCCGCCCAGCTTCGAGACGAAGAGGTTCTTCGAGAGCCGTGCGCTGCACACGGCGATCGCAATAATGAAGCCGGCCGCGAGCCCGACGAGCGAAATCAGGACCGTGGCTTGCGCGGCCTTGATCAGGTACGGAAGGGCGTCGAGCAACGCGTGGAGGCTGAACATGGGCTGTCCGGCAAGGAGCAAGGCGCCAAGGCGCCTTGCAGGGCATCAATGGTTCGCTGATCCGGCAGTTCAATAGTTTGGCGAAGGCATGGTGGTGGGCGTGTCCATCGTGACGCCGAACCACTTCTTCTGCAGCGCCGCAAGACGGCCATCGCCGTGCATCTTGACGATGGCCTGATTGATCGCGTCGAGAAGTGGCTTGCTGTCCGCGTCCTTGCGGCCGAGATAAGCGAAATACACCTTCGTGCCGAACGGCGGCTGCACGACCGCGAAGGTGTCCGGACGCTGGCGTGCCACGTAAGCGATGTTCGGCAACGAATTGCCCACGGCAACAATCCGGCCGGCGGCGAGGTCGGCATAGGCCTGGTTGTTGTCGATGTATTCACGCACGCTCGTCTTGCCTGGCAGCGTGGCAACGTACTGCTTCAACTGGTCGAGCTGCGCGGTGGCCTTGCCGCCGCCAACCGTCTTGCCGGCAACGTCGGCGTTCGTCTTGATGCTGGTATCGTTGGCGCGTTTGAGCAATGCAACCGTGCCGTCGGCAATTGGCAGGGTGAACTCGTAACGCTCCATGCGCGCCTTGGTGATCGTTACCGGGCCGCTGACAATATCGAACTTGCCGGCTTCAAGACCGGGCAGCACGCTTGGCCACGGCAGGTCGATGGAGCGTACTTTCACACCCATCTCCTTTGACAACTCAGCGAAGAAGTCCTTATTAAAGCCTTGTTGCTGACCGTTTTCCAGGAAGTCGAACGGTGCAAACTGCATCTCGGTTCCGACGACCAGTTCGCCAGCCTTCCTGACCTTCGCCAACTGGTCTTCCGCATGCGCCGAAACCGCTGTCGCGACCAGCGCGGCCACGAGCAGACG
>DASYLW010000386.1:0-3148 GCA_036009385.1 Caballeronia sp. | reverse complement strand
GTGGCATCGCAGGAATCGGTGGTGGCGACGTTCGCGCTGGCCTTTGATCTGGATACACGCGACAGCACGATCGAAGCCGCCCTGGGGGCTGCAGCGAGCCTGGGTGGCGACACCGACACGATCGCCGCCATGCTCGGCGCGATCCTTGGCGCGTGCGCGGGCTACGAGGCTCTGCCGGCGGGTCCCATCGAGACTATTCGACGTGTGAACTCGCTCGATCTCGAACCGCTGGTCGACCGTTTGCTTGGACTGCGCGCCGCCACTTCCTGACGCGCTTAACGCATTTTTCGCCGCATTTTCCGCTGTCCTCTTTAATCTGGAGATCAGACTCAGATGGCTTCGTCACGCACGTCAAACAGCGCTCGCCGAGTCGAGACGCGTGGTATCGAACCTGTGCCGGAAGCCGAATGTCATGGGCATCCGCTGCAGCTTTTCTGGGTCTGGTTCGCCGCTAACATCAGCATCCTTGGACTGCCGCTTGGCGCGACGCTGGTTGCGTTCCAGCATCTTGCGATCTGGCAGGCGGCGCTTGTCGCGGTGATCGGCGCGGCGGGATCGTTCGCGATCGTCGGCGTGATCTCGATCGCCGGTCGGCGCGGACATGCGCCGAGTCTCACGCTTTCACGCGCAATCTTCGGCGTGCGCGGCAACATTGGACCGACCATCGTCTCGCTGTTGTCGCGGCTCGGCTGGGAGACGGTCAACACGACCACCGCCGCGTACGTGTTGCTGTCGCTTGCAACCATTGTGTTCGGCACGCCCGCGGAAGCCAGGAATGCGCCGGTGCTCACGCTGGTGTTCATCGCCGTGTTCGTGGTGCTGACGTTGATCGTGTCGGGGCTTGGTCACGCCACGCTGCTCGTGATCCAGAAATGGTCGACGTACGTCTTCGGCGTGCTCAACTTGGTGGTAGCAGGCTTTCTCGTGACGGCGATCGACTGGCATGCGGTTTTCAACGCAGCGCCTGCGCCGTTGAGCGCCGTTATCATCGGTATTGGCACGATTGCAGCGGGTACCGGAATTGGCTGGGCTAACGCGGGCGCCGATATGTCGCGCTATCAGGCACCAATGGTCAAGGGTCCGGCGCTGGTGGCATCGGCTGCATTCGGCGCGGGCATCCCATTGATTCTTCTCGTCACGCTTGGCGCGTTGCTCTCGGTGGGTAACGATCATCTCGCGTCGGCTACGGACCCCATCGCCGCGATTCGTGAAATGTTGCCGACGTGGATGGCTATTCCGTACCTGATCACGGCATTCGGCGGTTTGCTGCTGTCCAATTACCTGTCCGTGTATTCGGCTGGCTTGACGACACTCACGCTTGGCCTGAAGGTGAAGCGCGTGCAGGCCGTGGTGGTCGATGTCGTCGTGATCTTCACGGGCTCGATCTATTTCATGCTGATTGCGGGGAGTTTCTACGGTCCGTTCATCGGCTTTATTTCTCTGCTGGCAGTGCCTATCACGGCGTGGGTGGGTATCTTCGTGGTGGATCTGATCCATCGCCAGGAATACTCCCCGACCGACTTGCTCGATGTCTCTCCGCGTAGCGCGTACTGGTACAAAGGCGGCATTGAATGGCGTGCCTTCGGTGCGTGGGCGCTGGCGATCGTGCTTGGTTTTTGCTTCCTCTCCACAGGCGCTATCCACGGCATATTTGCGGACTCGTGGTTTGGACGCAATGGCCTCGGATGGATCGTGACATTCGTGGTGGCCGCAGGCGTATATGCTCTGCTGGGCGGGGCGCGCGGCGCGACCAAACGTTGGAAGACAGCATGACGCAAGCAGATTCACGGCAGGCATCGCGATTGATTCATACGGGACAGGTGATTGTCGATCTGGTCATGCAGATCGATACGCTGCCCGCGCCCGGTGGCGACGTGCTCGCGCACAACGCGAGCTTCGAAGTAGGCGGCGGTTTCAATGTGATGGCTGCCGCGCGGCGCAGCGGCATGCGCGTGGTGTATGCGGGCGGTCATGGGCATGGGCGTTTCGGCGACATGGCGCGTCAGGTGTTAGCGCAGGAAGGCGTGGAGATTGCGGGTCCCGAAGTCGCGGATCAGGATACGGGCTTGTGTGTTGCCATTGTCGATGCTTCCGCCGAGCGCACGTTCGTCTCGCACATGGGCGCGGAAAGCGTGCTTGAGCGGCATGTGCTCGACGCGCTTGCGGTGACCGCGCGAGACATTGTTTATGTGAGTGGCTATAGCCTGATGCTCGCGGACAAGGGCGCGGTACTTGCCGACTGGCTTGAGCATCTGTCTGCTGAAACGCGCGTGGTTTTCGATCCGGGACCGCTGGTTGATGCTATCGATCCAGCGTTGCTTGCACGCGTGCTGGCCGTCGTATCAATCTGGACGAGCAACCGCGTGGAGGCATTGCGCTTCGCCAATACCGATAATTTCGATGCAGCGTTCAATTCGATCATCGCGCGGTTAAGAACCGGCGCACTTGCCATCGTGCGCGATAGCGCATCCGGGTGCCATCTTGGCGTGGGCGAAATACGCGACCATGTACCGGGCTTCGCGGTAAAAGCGGTCGACAGCAATGGCGCCGGTGATGCTCATGCCGGTGTGTTTCTGGCGACTCTTGCAACTGGTGGCGATGCACGAACGGCTGCGCGGCGCGCGAACGCTGCGGCGGCGATCGCCGTGACGCGGCATGGACCTGCAACGTCGCCGGATGCGGCGGAGATCGATGCGTTCGTTGCGTCGGTTGTTTAGGTTTTGATGGGGTGGGTTCTGGGGTGGCGGTCGGGGTTGGTGCTGGGTTGCCAGGTTTTGGCGTTGGCGGGCTGGGTCAATGCCGGGTTGTTGCTTTCGGTGTTAGTGGTCTGCGTGCGTTAGATGTTTTCTTTATCACTGTTAGCCACTGCGCGTGGCGGCGCGTCATTTCTATTTCCCTGAACAGGACGTCGACAGGTATCGTTTCCATCACCGGGGCCCCAATTTCGGTTGGCAAAAAATAGGTGAAAACCCTTATAATCCCCCAAAGTTAAAAATTCGAGGAAACCTTGGAAATGCCCCGCCGCTTCATGATCGTCGAGCGCATCGCTTTCGCGTTGCTGACCTTGTCCGCCGTCGCGGACGCTGGCTTTATCAGCTACGAAAAGAGCCCGAACTTCAGGGATAACATCCATGAAATCGTTCGTGTG
>DASYLW010000385.1:0-12111 GCA_036009385.1 Caballeronia sp. | reverse complement strand
CCCGGTTGCGCCATTGGAGCCGCGGGCCTTTTCCTTGAAACGGGATTCAACGGAGATGATGGCGAGGAGGAGGGCGGGAGGAAGCGAGTATTTCGATGCAGCCGACATGACCGCGGCTGAAATCTGCTCTGCTTTTGCGCGTGCGACACCAAACTTTTCGGAGATCAGCCGGGAGACCTGATGAGTAGCTTCGACGGTGGCGTCACTGGCCGCGGCATCTTGGTGGGCGGCCTCCGGAGTGCGTTCCTGGGCCACCGCGCCTTGCATCGGTCCTAGCGTTGCGCCAAGCGTCAGCGCAGCAAGCCAAAGAAGTCTGCTCATGGGAAGTGGCCTTGGAAGGGAAGGTCGCATTATACAGACGAGAAAAATCCTTGCAAATCATGCGTTTGCCGGGTCGCGGGAGCGGGTCTGGGCGCGTTCGGCCAGCAATTACCAGACTCGTTGCCGGACTTGCCGGCGTGCTCAGGGACTCGCTACCGGCGCTGCCGCGTGCGCGAGCGGCCGGACGCAGTCGCGTCCTGCGGCCTTGGCTTTGTAGAGTTGCTGGTCGGCGGCGCCGAGCAGCCCGTACGCGCCGGCGAGACCTGGCGGCGACGCCGTTGCGCAGCCTATGCTCACCGTTACCAGGCCGAGCGCGCTTGCCCGATGGGGGATCGCGCAGGCTTGCACATGCTGCCGGATGGCTTCGGCAATATGCTGCGCGCCTTCCAGGGGCGTATCGGGCAGCAGCAGGACGAATTCTTCGCCGCCGTAGCGCGCGGGGACATCGCCCGGACGGCGCACGGCCGTGGCAATGCTGTGTGCGACGGTGGCGAGTGCATCGTCGCCGAGTGCGTGGCCGTAGGTGTCGTTGTAGGCCTTGAAATAATCCACGTCGATGAACAACACCGACAACGGCGTGCCTGCACGGCGCGCGCGGCGCCATTCATCGTCCATGCGTTCGTCGAAGGCGCGCCGGTTCGGCAGGCCGGTGAGCGCATCGGTGCCGGCCAGCCGGACGAGCTCCTCCTGCGCGCGAGCGCGTTCGCGCAGCGACAGCGCAAGCAGCCACGACACCGCGACGAAACTCAAGCCCGACAGCAGCGTCAGCGCGCCGACGATCCGGCTGCGTTTGCGCCACGGCTCCAGTATTTCGTCTTCCGCCGGGGCCACGGCGGCGATGAACGGTGTCCCCGGCATGTGTGAGAACGTGTAGAGCCGGCGCACGCCATCGACCGGGGAGGTCGCCACGTACGATCCCGAAGCGGTATTCACCATGCGCGAGAAGGTGGGCGAACTGGCGACGCTGCGCCCGACCACGTCGTTGCGGAAAGGCTTGCGGGCGATCATCGTGCCGTCCTGATGGACGATGAAGACCGACCCCTTGGCGCCCACGTTGAGCTTGTCCAGCAGCGAGTTGAAATAGGCGACGTTCAGCGCGAGCAGCGCGATGCCGGCGAACGAACCGTCGGGTGCGTTGACGCGCCGGCTCAAGCCGATCGTCGGGGTGCCGCGCAAACGCGACGCAAACGGATGCGAGAAGAACAGGCCAATCGAGGGGCTGCGTTGCTGGGCGTAGAAATATTCGCGGTCGGCGAAAGAGCCCGCCGGGAAGGGGACGTCCTTGCTTACCGCCGTGACCTTGCCGTGCGCGTCCAGCACGTAGGCGCCGGTGATGTAGGCCGCGGCGGTCGCGTGGTCAAAGAGGATCTGGCGGCGCAGGGCGGGCGACAGTCCCATCATGGCGGGGTTCTGCGCTCCCTCGACCATGGCGTTGAGAGACAGATTGTAGATTTCGACATTGCGGGCGAGGTCGCTGCTCAAAATTGCGACCAGATTCGCCGATGTTTCGTGGGCGTGGTCGAGCACGCCCTGGCGCCCCTGATACAACGTAACGAGGGACAGGCTCGCCATCAATACCGCGGCCACGGTACCGGCCACGCCCGCGAGCAGCGGATGGTGGGACAGCGTGCTCGCCATGCCGACAGCGGTCCAGCGCGACCGGATGCGGCGCTTCCTCAAAACCGTGGCGGGCGGAGCGTCAGCATTCATCGCGGGAAGCCCGTCAAGCATGAGCCGAGCGAACCACGGCACGACAGGCAGCACGGGGCGCAGTGCGGCGCTGGGCGCGCACTGTCAGACGACGGCATGGATTTCGGGTTTGGCATCGCGCGGCAGCTTGGATCAGGAGGCGAGCCACGTCTGGCTTGCTGGCCGCATTGTATCGGCTCGAACTTTCGTTCTCGTGCGATTCGCCTGGCAGGACCAGCCAGGTGAGTTGGCGATGTGGAGCGGTGCGGACCCTTGATCCATGCTTTATCCATGCTTGATCCGCGCATTGGGGATCACTGAAGCGGTTCGGAAGTGTCCCTTCGTGTCGCCTGGGAAATATTACAAAATCATTTCAGTCGTGGTAGTCTCCATCCGTCTTTGGGGAGTAGCCGGCTTCCATTTACTGGAAGCGCTCATGTCAACACGCTTGGTTCGATCGAACCGTGGCATGAGCAACCGTTCAGCTTTTGGTTGGCAAGACCATCGATGTGTCGGGGAGACCGGTCGGGCTCACCGCTGCATCGCATGTTCTCGCCCGACCTGAATGCCTTAACAACAACCCCACATTTCCATGAATATCGCTTCTACTCTCCTGCTCGCCTTCGCCATGTCGACGGACGCCTTCGCCGCTGCTGTTGGCAAGGGCGCCACGCTACATCGTCCGCGAATGCGCGAGGCGCTTCGTACCGGCCTGATCTTCGGCGTGATTGAAGCCATCACGCCGCTGGTCGGCTGGGCGCTCGGCAAGGCCGCTGCGCCGTATGTGGCCTCATGGGATCACTGGATCGCGTTCAGCCTGCTGCTCGTGCTCGGCGTACGCATGATCAGCTCGGGCCTGCGTACGCCCACGCCGGAAGTCGAGAAGCCCAACAGCCACGGTTTCTGGCTGCTGGCGCTCACCGGACTCGCGACGAGTATCGACGCAATGGCGGTCGGCGCGGGACTCGCTTTCATCGATGTGAATATTTTGTCGACGGCCGCGACCATCGGACTCGCGACGCTGATCATGGTGACCCTCGGCGTGATGGTCGGGCGTTTTCTCGGCAAGGCAGTCGGGCAGCGGGCGGAGATTGCGGGCGGGGTCGTTCTGGTTGTCATCGGCTCGGTGATACTGGCCGAGCATCTTGGCTATATGAGCTGAAGTAGCGGATTGCGGTCGCATGCGGCAAGGCGCTCCTGCTTATGTGCGGGATTCTTGCCGCGACCGCGCTTGATGCCCTGGGAGAGCGGGCGTTCGCCGGTCCGTGCCGGTACTCGTGCAGCGAAATGCCGATGCCAGGGTGAATGGCTTGTTGACCATAAGAATCCCTTTTAATCAATAAGGGATACGAAATAGTTGCGCAAGAAAAAAATTTGTCGTGCCTCGACACGGCAGCATACTTTCCATCAGGCGATCGCGGTCTACCGACAACTGATCAGATGCTGGAAGATGCTTGAAAAGACGTCGCAAAGGCATTGGCAAGTGAAAATGATGCAAGAAAATCAAGTCATGTATTGAGTGAGACAGCTCTCACATCCGCCGCCTGGCCAAGCCCGGAATAAGCCTGAACTAGCTGCTGATTTATTTCATTGATGAGCCGACGTGCTTCATCGTCAGTTCATCAAGACCGTTGAAGCACGCGATCAATGCAATATCCGACGAAGGATTGGCGATGGACCAAAATCAGCTTCGCCGCACATTCAGCCTGACGCGCCGCTTGATCGGGCTGCTTGTCCTCCTCCGTTCGCCATTCTCAATCCCACTGCGCGGTCGTTCACTTCCAACTTGGTGCGCATCTCGGCGCAGTCAGATGTCAGCGTTGAAAAACACCGGGTCGTCACAGGCTATTGCCGCGTGTATGGAAAATATTGTCCCGAGGTGTCCAGCGGCCAATTTATCCGCTGTACGCCAACACACCCGGTAATCGCACCAGGTTTTCAAAAGGTCCCAGGAAGCAGGATCCGGTCGTTTACGCGCCGGATGTCGGTGTGCCCGCAAAAGGCCATGGTGGTGTCGAGTTCCTTGTGGATGACCTGCAGGCATCGCTCGACACCTGCTTCGCCCATTGCGCCCAGCCCGTACAGGAAACTGCGGCCGATCAGCGTGCCCTTCGCACCGAGCGCCACGGCTTTCAGCACGTCCTGTCCACTGCGGATGCCGCCATCCACCCATACTTCAATGCGATTGCCCACCTCGCTCGCAATCGCGGGTAGTGCGGAGATGGACGAGGGCGCGCCGTCGAGCTGGCGGCCGCCGTGGTTGGAGACGATCATTGCGTCGGCCCCGCTGTCGGCGGCAAGGCGCGCGTCTTCCACATCCATGATGCCCTTAAGGATGAGCTTGCCGCCCCACAGCTTCTTGACCCACTCGACATCTGCCCAGCTCAAGCCCGGATCGAATTGTTCGGCGGTCCACGAGCTCAGGGACGAGAGATCCCCCACGCCCTTTGCATGACCGACGATGTTGCCGAAACTGCGCCGCCTGGTGCCGAGCATGCCGAGGCACCAGCGTGGTTTTGTCGCGAGGTTCATGAGGTTGGGCAACGTCAGCTTGGGCGGCGCCGACAGCCCGTTCTTGATGTCCTTGTGGCGCTGACCGAGGATCTGCAAGTCGAGCGTGAGCATCAGCGCGCTGCACTTCGCGGCCCGGGCGCGCTCGATCAGCCGCACGATGAAGTCGCGGTCGCGCATCATGTAAAGCTGGAACCAGAATGGTTTGCTGGTGTGTGCCGCCACGTCCTCGATCGAGCAGATGCTCATGGTGGACAAGGTGAACGGGACACCGAACTTCTCCGCTGCACGCGCGGCCAGGATCTCACCGTCGGCATGTTGCATGCCGGTCAATCCCGTCGGGGCAAGCGCCACCGGCATGGCGGCTTCCTGACCAACCATTTCCGTGCGTGTGCTGCGGCCCGCCATGTTGACCGCTACGCGCTGACGCAGCTTGATGCGCTGGAAGTCGCTTTCGTTGGCCCGGTAGGTGCTCTCGGTCCACGAGCCGCTATCGGCGTAATCGTAGAACATGCGCGGGACGCGCCGCTGCGCGAGCACGCGCAAATCCTCGATGCAGGTAATCACTGGCACGTTTCTCTCTCGCTACGGGAACGGGAGAATGAGTATACGGTTTAACGCGCCTGAATTTAAGCTGAAGTTGGCCCGCTCCAATGCGAATCCCTCAGCGCAGACAAGGTATTGACTATTTCGCCAAACAAAGGCCGCTCGCCGGCTTGCTGGCTCAGGCAGCTATCTTTCAGCTTGATCAGCGTCGCCATGCTGCTTTGCATGGCCCCTTGGGCATCGCATCGATCGATCAGTTCTTCGAGCAGGCAGCCAAAGGCTCTTACTTCCAGGCGCTGGAGCGCGGGGGCCAGCGTTTGATCGTCGGCCGCATAAAAAGAGGCCGCGCCAAAATCTCCCATTAGCGCGTAGCCCTGAGCGCCATGCAGAATGTTGTGGGCGTACAGGTCGCCATGCATGATGCCTTGACGATGCAAATGCGCCGCCGCCGATGCGATTCCATGCGCGACGTTTAGCGCCGAAGTCAGGTCGAAGCGGGTATCGATGTCATAGATATCGCGCGTGCACGACGCCAGGCTTGGTGGTCCGGCAAGGTTCCTGAGCTGCGGGTCGATCAGCTTCATCACGAGGCCATCGACGTTGGCGGGATGGTCCTTGATTTTGCCGAGGACCGGAATCAGATTAGGATGGGCGCCCGCAGCCATGCACGCGGCCATCTCGCAGTGCGGCAGACCATCGCTGGTCACTGCGCCCTTGAATAGCTTGACTGCGACGCGCCGGATGTCGTCGTTCACCGCACGATGTTCTGCGCGATGAATAACCCCCGATGCCCCTTCGCCCAGCCGATGCTGCAGGTCCAGCGCCTGCCATGGAATATCGGCGACGGGCGTATTCGTCATTGCGCTGGCTTCCATTCTTTCATTGAATGGATTCCCCGCGTAGGCCAACCACGACAGCCGCGGCAAGGACGCTACCCAAACCGGCAATTCGGCAAGCCGATTAGCTGCCAGCCGGATCAATTCCAGGCGAGAGCATGCTGCCAACGCCACGGGCAATTCGCGCAACCGGTTGCCGGCCAGCATCAGCTTTTGTAGCTGGGTGCAGTTGCCGATCTCGGGCGGTAGCGCCTCGACTTCGTTGTCCGTCAGGATCAGCCAGCGAAGTTTGGGCGGCAATGACGCACCTGATATCTTGCGGATGCGGTTTGCCTTGAACCCGGCCATGCTCAATTGCGCGCACTGCCCGAGGACTTCGGGCAGCTCTGTGAACTGGTTGTTCGAACAGAAGATCGTGTGGAGATTCGTCAAGCGCGGCAAGTCGTCGGGCAGCGACGAAAGAGCATTGCCGGACAGGTCGAGAATTTCAAGCGTATCGGAGAGATCGAATATTTCGCGTGGAAATTCGGTCAGGCCGCAGCTCAGCGTCAGTCGTTGCGTACCGGCTAGTTGTCCGGCGCGAAGTTGTTCGAGTGTGCTTGTCACTATGGCGGGAATATCCAGGATGGGCGGCAGGTTGGCGTTGCCCGTGCGGCATCGATTTTACTGAGTATTTTCGACATGGATGATCGGTCGTTCGAAAATCGTCCCATGCCGCGATAGCTGGCAACGGTTATCTGCTTACGGCTCGAGGGAGTTTGAGGCGCGAGCCCTGGGCGTAGTAAGCCACTAGCGGCCCAGGTATTCCCTAGATCTGCGCGGACCCGCCATCCACGAACAGTTCGCTTCCGTTGACAAAGCTGCTGTCATCGGAAGCCAGGAACAGTGCCGCACTCGCCGTCTCCGCGGGATCGCCAAGCCGGCCAAGCGGCGTCGTGGTCTGCACGAACCGGATCATCTCCTTGCTCGCTTCTTCCGAGGTGGCAAGGCCATGCCAGCCCGGAGTAGAGGTTGCGCCCGGAACAAGTACATTGACGCGGATCTTGCGCGGCGCGAGATCGAGGATCCAGCTTCGCGCGAAGTTGCGGATCGCTGCCTTGCTCGCGCTGTAGACGCTGAATGACGGGGTGCCAGTGACTTCGGTAGTCGAGCCGGTGAGAATGACCGACGAGCCGTCCTTGAGCAGCGGGAGCGCCTTCTGCACCGTGAATAGCGTGCCCTTTACATTGGTCGCAAAGGTTTTATCGAAGTGTTCCTCGGTGATCTCGCCGAGCGCTGCAAATTCGCCACCGCCGGCGTTGGCGAACAGGACATCGATTGTTCCTGCTTCATCTTTTACGATGGCAAAAAGGCGGTCCAGGTCGGCGAGGCTGGACACATCGCCCTGAATGCCGCGAGCATTTTCGCCAACCTCGGCAACCGCCGCATCGAGTTCCTTTTGACGTCGGCCACTCATGAAAACGCGCGCACCTTCCTGCGCAAAACGCTTTGCCGTAGCGAGGCCAATGCCGCTATTCGCACCCGTTACCACTGCCACTTTTCCGCTGAGCTTACCCATCTGAAATCTCCTGGTCGAGTTCGAAGAATCATTATGGTCGGGTACATTCTGTTACGCTAGTACCTACCTAAAGGTATGTGTGGAGATCTTTTTTATGGAAAACCGGGCGTTTAGTTGCGGACTCGAAGTAGCTCTCTCGGTTGTCGGCGGGAAGTGGAAGCCGATCGTGCTGTTTCATCTGAACAGTGGGCCGCGCCGGTTCGGCGAATTGAAACGTCTTGTCGCCGGCATTAGTGAAAAGGTCCTGATCCAGCAGGTTCGCGAGTTGGCCGAGGATGGCATTATCGTGCGGCGTGACTACCGTGAGGTGCCGCCAAGGGTCGATTATGAAATGACGGAGTTCGGCAAGACGCTGGCGAAAGCGCTCATGCCTCTCTGTGCCTGGGGCGATGAAAACAGGGAACGCATAGACGGTTTTCCGCTGGACAAGGCAAAGACTGAATAGATCATGTTTGGTGTACTGATGAACAGGATGCAGTCGAGCGCGTGCATTAGCGCCGCTGAACTGACGCGTTCGCGTGAGCCAACGAAGCGCAGGCAGCCACGCAACGCACTATCGCTGCAGATGGCGCCCCACACTGTCCAGCTGGAAAACTCAACGATGGCAACCGATGTGAAAACCAAGACCGATCCAGAGCGGGTGCCTCGTAGTCGCCTGAGCGGCGCCGCGCGGCGAGAACGCTTTCTCGACATGGCGGCGGAAATCATTGTCGAGAGCGGGCTGTCGGCGGTGACCATGGAGTCCGTGGCGTCGCGCTCCAACGTCGACAAGCGGCTGGGTTATCGATACTTCACGAATCGCGACGATCTCATAGGGGCACTCGTCGAACGTGAGTTCGAGGTCATGAGGCAACGTGTTCATCAAGAGCTTCCGGTGATCACGAGTTTCGAAGAACGCTTGCGTGTCAATACGCGCTTGTGGCTGGCGACAATCGCCGAGCGCGGTCCGTTGTTGCGCCGCTTGCTTTGTTGCGAGGGACCGCATGAGCACTACGCGAGCACCGTCCTGAACACCGCGGTTGCCGATTGGGCCGCGATGATTGCCACTGAAACCGGCCTCCACGCTACGGTCGCGGAAGCCGCAACCCGCATGCTGCTCGCTGCCCTGTCCGGCGCGGTAGAGGTCATGCAGACGGGCCTCAAACCCCTCGACGAAGTCGCCGATCTCTATTCCACGATTGCGCTAGCCGGGATCCGAGCGGTCGCTCAACGTGCGCGCGCGGACGATCTGCACGGGTAGAACCGCGGGTCGCCAAACCATATCAATTGGCAGCTTGTGCGCCGAATTGACGCGCGACGGGGTACGACGGATGCGTCCTGTAACACTCGCTGCTTTAGCCGCGGCAACGCAGCAGGCCCCATGCTCATGGGGAGATACCTCTAAAGCGATGGGAGGCTCTGCGTTCATGCGTGCTCATGCGCTTCGCGCTTGGAGACGACTGATGTGATGGGGCGTCGCTCGAACTGCATCACACCGTCGCTCAAGGCGCCGAACCTGAGCGACGCGAGATCAAGCAGATAGTTCTGATGGTACTTCCACGGCTTGTGAAGCCCCTGCTTGGGCAGGATCTCCGACGCCCTCTGGATGTAGCCGGACGTGAGGTCGACGGCAGGCAGCGAACCCATTTCGTTATTCCTGAGCCGGGGTACGCAAACATCGTAGTGGTCGGCCTTCATGTGGTTCACGAGCCGGCAGACATACTGCGCGATCAACTCGGCCTTCAGCGTCCATGAAGCGTTGGTATAGCCGAACGACGATGCAAGATTCGGTATATCGCTGTACATCATGCCCTTGTAGGACACTGTGTCTGCGAGGGAGATCTTGCGCCCGTCAATGGAGATCACCGATCCACCGAGCATCTTTAGCTTTAATCCGGTGGCGGTAATTACCACGTCGGCGTCGAGATGCTGGCCGCTTCGCAGCCGCACGCCGGTCTCGGTGAAGCGTTCGATTTCGTCGGTGGCGATCGATGCGCGGCCGGCGCGCACCGCCTTGAACAAGTCTCCATTCGGGACAAGACACAGGCGCTGGTCCCACGGGTTGTATCGGGGCGTCATGTGTTTGTCGACGTCGAATCCCGGTCCCAGCTGCTTGCCTGCTGCTCTGATGAGCACCTGTTTGGTCTCTTCCGGCTTGCGCCGTGCGCGGCTATACAAGTACATGGTCAGCAGCACATTCTTGCTGCGGATAAGCTTGTGCGCGAGCGTTGACGGTAGCCATTTACGCAGCGTGTTTGCGATCTTGTCGCGCGCCGGCAGTGAAAAAATGTAGGTGGGCGAGCGCTGCAGCATGGTCACGTGTCTCGCCGTTTCTGCGATTGCGGGCACCAGGGTCACCGCCGTAGCGCCGCTGCCGATCACAATAACGCGCTTGTCCGTGCAGGCCAGGTCTGCAGGCCAATGCTGTGGATGGACTACGCGGCCTTTGAACTTCTCCGTGTCGGGCCAACGCGGTGCGTGACCTTCGTCGTAGTCGTAATAACCGCTGCACATGTAGAGGAACTTGCAGGTGTAGCGCGTTTCCATTTCAACATTGCCGTCGGTACGCTGAACTTGCACCGTCCAGCATGCGGCCTGCGAATCCCAGTTCGCGCCCGTCACTTTGTGAGCGAACTTGATGCTCTTGTCGATGCCGGATGCTTCGGCCGTTTCCCGGATGTAGTCGAGGATTGTCTGGCCGCCGGATATCGCTTTGTCGCCATGCCATGGGCGAAAGCTGTAGCCGAGCGTGAACATGTCGGAGTCGGAGCGCACGCCGGGATAACGGAATAGGTCCCATGTGCCGCCCATCGCGGAGCGGCTCTCGAGTATGGCGAAGCGGGCGGACGGGCAGCGCTCGCGCAGATGATGCGCCGCGGCCACACCGGATAAACCGGCGCCCACGATGAGCACGTCATAGTCAATTCCGGCGTGCGATGAGGGCGACGGGCCGCTGGAGTGGTTAGCAGAAGTCATGCAATGTCCCTGTGCGTGGAAGCAGCGGCTTGGGCCGACCGTACAGCATGCGATTTGTCCGCACTGCGTTTTTGCTTCTTGCGATGAAAGCGCAGTACGTAGACCTGGTAAGTGGCGATGTTGGTCGCAACACCGCCCGGGTGAACACAGCTAGCACACACAGTCACGCCCTCCAGTTCCAGTTCTAGTTCCATGCGCAACGCCTCGGTATAGCCGCGGACGACGAATCTGCTGGCATTGTATGCGCCCTGCGTCGGCAGGGTGACTAGTGCCGAACAGACTTTAGGAATCGATCACGTGCCCGTCGGGCGTCGCGCGCTGCCCGTTGCCCGACGTTCGTTGGCCTTCAGAAACATGGTCGACAAGATCCCATTCCTGAATTCCGGGTAAGCGAATCGATGTGCATCCTCCGGTACAGCCCTGTAGAATCTTTTGGCCAACAACTAGCCAGGGTTGCAATGAGACTGACTCACGACACAGCACAAGCACGCGCCCACTCCAGCGGCAATTACCCGTTTCGAATCCTCATCGCATGAACGACTCCACTCGTTTGCCCGGCCACCGCTTCCTGCATTCGCCGGGCCCTAGCCGTGTGCCGGATGAAGTCCTGCACGCAATGAGCCGTCAGCCGATGGACCTGGCTGACCCGCGACTGGACCGCTGTATTGCCGCGTGTGAAGCAGGCCTGAAGCGCGTTCTTCAGACAGAGCAAGCGGACGTCTTCCTCTATGCCGCGAACGGGCATGGTGCGTGGGAGGCAGTCATCGCCAACGTGGTTGCGCCGGGTCAGGCGGTGCTGGTGGCAGGCACGGGCCACTTCTCGGAATCGTGGGCGGTGCAGGCCGAGGCAATGGGCGGCCGGGTGATTCGTACCCCTTGGGTTCAGGGCCGTCCGATCGATCCAGCCGACGTGGAAGCCGTGCTGCGGGACGATGTGAAGCGCGAGATTGTGGCGGTGTTCATCGTTCACACAGATACCGCCAGCGGCATCACCAACGATCTGCCGGCCATGCGGGCGGCGATCGACCGGGCCGATCACCCGGCGCTGCTCGTGGTCGACGTGGTTGCATCGCTCGCAGCCGCGCCGTTCGCCATGGACGCAACGCGCATCAACGTGGTTCTGGGCGCCAGTCAGAAGGCGTTGATGGTGCCGCCGGGACTCGCGTTCGTCGCGGTCGACGCAACGGCCATGGAAGTCTCGCGCCGCAATTGCACGCCGCGTTTCTACTGGGATTGGGAGCGGCGCAAAAGCACGCTGTCGTATCGCAAGTTTTGCGGCACGCCGCCGCAAAGCCTGATCGCCGGATTGGAGGCGTCGCTCGCGCTGATCTTCCGGGAAGGCTTGCCCGAGGTGCTGGAACGTCATCGACGAATCGCGGAGGCAGTGCAAGCGGCCGTGGAGTGCTGGAGCGAGCCGGGCGCATTGCGCTTTTTCTGCGAGGTGCCGTCGGCGCGCTCGGTGTCGGTGACGACTATCGAGGTGAGCGAGGGTATCGATCCGGAAGCAATCCGCAGCGTTGCACGCGAGCGCTTCGAGGTTGCGATTGCCGGAGGTCTGGGGCCGCTTGCGGGACGCGCATTTCGTATCGGCCATCTCGGCGACATTAACGCCGCGATGATCCTTGGATGTCTCGGCGGCGTCGAAGCCGCGATGACCGTGCAGGGTGTTCCGTTCGGTCGCGGCGGCGTGGAGCG
>DASYLW010000384.1:0-4874 GCA_036009385.1 Caballeronia sp. | reverse complement strand
CCCCACAAACTGCCGGCGACGAACAGGAAGATCACCGCAAACGCGATAAGGCCCCATTGCGGAAGCGAGAGTCCGAAAATGGGCGGATAGGGCGTCTCGCAAAGCCCCGCAACCTTGAAGACCTGAGGCAACCACTGCGCGGGCGGAAGCGAATCCACGACGGGCTGAAGGGCATCGAACCCGCAACTGAACCCCGGATGCGCCTGCACATAAACGTGCCGTCCGGCAGCTGCCATGCCCCCGAGAGCGGACAGCGCAACCAGCGTTTCGAGCAACGCGATCCCGCGCCATCCCCGGAACGAAGCGCCGAGCAACGCAAACACCGCGATCAGCACGAAAAAGTAGCGTTGAATGATGCAGAGCGGGCAGGGATCTTCACCTTTGACGAACTGGAGATAGAGCGCTCCGCCAACGAGCCCAAGAGAGATCACAGCGAGCAAGACCAGCAATCGTCGTTCGCGACGAATTCCGCGCTCGTCGTGGTGCATGGTGAAGTGATTCAAGGAGTTGTTCATATTTTCCGAATTGTTCGAGAAAAAAGCACCTGAAGGGGCACATCCGGCGACGGAATTCTATCGCGATCGCAGTCGCCGGGCGGTTTCAGGAGCGGTGTGAGCGGCGTAGTCGGCTCAGCGCGTGGTTTCGAGTACGGCTTCCACCGCGCGACCGATGGAGAGCAGCGCGTCGTCGCCGAACGGCGCTCCGGCCAGCATGAGGCCGACCGGTGCTTGGCCCCGCGGATGACACGGCAGCGACAACGCGCAACTATCGAGGAAATTGAAAACGGAGGGGTTGCGCAGGATCAGCGCGTTGGTCCGGCCGAACGCTTCGTCGTCGTGTTCGAGGTCGGCCACGCGCGGCGGCACGACTGGTACGGTCGGACACAGAATGGCGTCGAACCGCTGCCACAGCGCGCGCGCCTGCTCGATCATTACGGCGCGCGCCTGCAACAAGTCGATGTAATCAGCCGCGCTGGCAGGCTGGCCTTTCAGGATCCGCACGCGCACGCGGGGATCGTATTCATCGGCGTGTGCCTGCAATAGCGGCCGATGCCATGCGTAAGCCTCGATTGACGCGAAGCTGAATCGATTGACCTCGGCGAGCCGTTCGAGCGGCGCAAAACGCACGTCTTCCACCAGCGCACCGGCAGCCGACAGATGCCCGATTGCCGCGAAGTAGGCGCTCGCGACCGTTTCGTCGACACCTTCCATGACGTAGTTCGTCAGCACGCCAAGACGCACGCCGTCCAGTGGCCGGGTCGGGGGCACGCCGGAATCCCGGCCCGCCAGGATGCGGTCGACGAGCGCGCAGCACGCCACCGACGACCCGATAGGCCCGAACGAGTCGAGCGTGGTGGAAAGCGGCACGCCGCCTTGCGTCGGCACGCGGGCAGCGGTCGGCTTGAAGCCGGTGAGTCCGCAGAGCGCCGCCGGGATGCGGATGGAGCCACCGGTATCGGTGCCGAGCGCGATGGCTGCCATGCCGTCGGCCACCGACGCCGCAGCGCCTGATGACGATCCGCCGGCAATCCGCTCGTCACCCGCCACATTGCTTCGATACGGCGAGTGCGGCGTTCCGTAGTGCGGGTTCAGCCCGAGCCCGGAGAACGCGAATTCGCTCATGTTCGTGCGCCCGACGATCACGCCGCCCGCCCGCCGCAGCCTGGCAACGGCGAGTGCGTCGGCCTTGGCGGGCAGCGCGTCGGCCAGTACCCGGGAACCGGCGCGTGTCACCTGGCCTTCGATATCGAAGAGATCCTTGATCGACACCGGAATGCCCGCCAGCGGCGAGAGGACGGTGCCCGCGCGGCGCAATGCGTCGTGGGCGTCGGCGGCGGCGCGAGCGCGCTCTGCATCGACGTGCAGGAAGGAAACCGCTCCCTGCCCCGAAGGGTCTGCAATACGTTCGAGCGCCTGTTCCACCAACGTGCGGCTGGTGGTTTTACCGTCATGAAGCGCGGCGGCGAGTTGGGCGATAGGCACGAACTGAGGCGAAGTGATGGGCATGATGTCGAGAAAACCGGTGGCTTGGCGGGCTACAAAATGGGCAGCAAAACGGGCAAGGACGGGCGTGCTGCCCACAGCGCGAATGCGGCGAGGCGAGCGGTCCGCTTGCACCGTGACGTTGCGGTATTGCCGTGCTGACGGCCGCAATGAAGCACCTGATGCAACTTGCCCAAAAGTGGCTGTCATTCTAAGCCAGCAAAGTAATAAATACTCGAAGCGGCGCGCGTAGCGCTTGATAAAGCGGGCTCCTCGGCCATTCGGCTGATAGCGCCGCTACTGCTTCCTGCCTAAGCTTGGTGGGTCCCTGCAGACAGTATTTTGCGGCGGAAAACAACAGTTGCAAGTAAACCCAAGCGTTTGGGTTTTACTTGCTCGAAGCTAACGGATAGAGTGACTACATGCCAACGATTTTCCGCATCGGCGCTGCTCGCGTCGTGATTTATTTAAACGACCATCAACCTGCCCACGTGCATGTCCTTGATGGCAAGCAACACGCCATCTTCAACCTGCACTGTCCGGCTGGACCGCCGACCTTGCAAAAGAATCACGGCTTTTCGCATGTTGATGCAAATACCTTCGCTCGCCGGATGCAAAACGTAGTCGGCTCGCTGTGCACTGAATGGAAAACACTTCATGACTGCTTTTGTTGATATCACCGAACACCAGATGCGCGAAGCCGAAGAGCGGATGATCAAGCACGTTGCCGAACATCCGGTCGCCGTGTCTGTCTCGTTTAATCCGGCGGACGGCAGGGTGGCTATCGAACTGTCGAATGGCGCGTTGTTTGCGATTCCCGCGCGGATTATTCAGGGTTTGGAAAATGCCTCGGACAGCGACCTGAACGTGATCGAAATCACGGCGTCTGGCACGGGTCTGTATTTCCCCATTGTCGACGCCGACATTCTCGTCGCGCCGTTGCTGGCCGGTGTGCTGGGTTCGCGATCGTTCATGGCCAGGCGTCTGGGCAAGCAAGGAGGGGCAAGCCGCAGTGAATCCAAAGCGGCTGCGGCTCGCGCGAACGGGGCGCGTGGCGGACGGCCCCGGAAGATCAAGGTGGAAAGCGAGGAAGGTGAGGAAGGTGCCGCGCCCGCCAAGAAATAGCCCGGGGTTAATAACGCAACCTCGAACGCAACCTCGAGCGTGACCGCGCGCGTAAAGCGAGCTTACGCGTCCCGCAATCGCGTCACGGCACGCGGTCCACCTCGGCGGCAATATCGCGGGAACGTTCGGGCGGCGCGGTGAGTGTCTTCGCCTTCGCTCCGCGCCTCCATTTTCTCGTCACCCATGCGCCGAAATCATCGAGGACCGTATAAGCCACGGGCACGACCACCAGCGTCAGCAAAGACGAGGTGATCACACCGCCAATGACCGTCTGGCCGAGCGGCCCCCGTTGCTCGCCGCCTTCGCCCAGGCCGAGCGCGAGCGGCAGCATGCCGAAGATCATCGCGAGCGTGGTCATCAGGATGGGCCGCAGCCTCACGCGTGCCGCTTCCAGCAACGCGTCAGTGCGGGTCATCGGATGGCCTTTGCCCGTCGCGTCGAGCAGGGTGCCGCGCCGTGCCTGATTCGCGAAGTCGACGAGGAGGATTGCGTTCTTCGTGACAAGACCCATGAGCATGATGAAACCGATGATCGAGAACATGTTGAGCGTGCTGCCAGACAGCAGCAACGCGAGCAACACGCCGACCAGCGTGAGCGGCAGGGACGTCATGATCGCGAGCGGTTGCAAGAAGCTGCCGAATTGCGACGCGAGGATCATGTAGATGAAGATCACGGCGAGCACCAGCGCCTCCACCGCGTAGATGAACGACTCGTTCATGCTTTTTGTGGAGCCGCCGAAACGGTATCGGTAGCCTGCGGGAAGGTGCATTTCGTCGAGGGTTTTCTTCACGTCGGCGGCGACTTCGCCCGGTGAGCGTCCCATGACGTTTGCCGAAATCTCGACCTCCCGCGACAAATCCCGCCGGCTGATCACGTCCGGTCCGGTCGTCTCGGTGATCGCGGCGACCTGTCGCAACGGCACGAGTAGCGGCGCACCGTTGGCGTCGGTGCGGCTGGTGGCGATCATCAGCTTTGACAGGTCATCAACGTTTCGGCGTTGTGCCGAGGGCAAGCGCACGCTCACGTCGTAATCCTGATCGTCGGGCGCGCGCCATGTGCTGATCGCGTCGCCGGACAGCAGCGGGCGCAGCGCCTGACCGATTTCGGCTACGCCTACGCCCAGGTCCGAAGCGAGTTGGCGACGGATGTCGATGGCAACAATGGGCTTGTCATCCTTCAGGCTCGCGTCAAGGTCGACGAGGCCGGGAATCTTCCGCAAGCGCTGCTGCGCCTCGGCGGACAGACGCCGGAGTTGGTCCAGGTTGTCGCCTTGCAGGCTGAACTGCACAGCCTTGCTCGACCCGGCGCCGTCGGGCATGCCGATCTCGGTCACCACGATTCCGGCAATGCTCTGCAAGCGCGTGCGGAACACCTGGTTCAATTCCAGCACGCCACGGGTACGGTCGCGCCGCTCTTTCAGGCGCACGGTGACCAGTGCGTTGTTCTTGCCCTGCGCGTTGCCGGAGTTGATCGTGGCGTAGCTATAGCGCACCTCGGGGTATGACGCGAGTGCCGCTTCGACCTGGCGGACTTTGTCGGCGGTCGCTTCCAGCGACGTTCCCACGGGCGTGTTCAAGCCAATCTGCGTAGTGGAAAAATCGGCATTGGGTACGAACTCGGTGCCGATCAGCGGGACGAGCAACAGGCTGCCCAAAAAGGTGGCGGCCGCGACCGAGAGGGTCGTGATGCGATGCCTGAGCGACCAGCCGAGCAGCCGCTGATAGAACTGCGCGAGCCGTTCCACGCCGCGCTCAAAGAAGGCGAGCA
>DASYLW010000383.1:0-30531 GCA_036009385.1 Caballeronia sp. | reverse complement strand
CCATCACTACGACTACCCCTTTGCGCGACACCTTCGCGTTGAACAAGGAACGCTTGCTGATCGCCATCGGAACGGTGGTACTGGGCACGGTGGCGACCTACCTCGTGCTCTTCATGCCGACGTATGCAATCCGGCAGCTGGGGCTCGCGCCATCGGTGGCGTTCACGGCCATCCTGCTCACGGGCGCGATCCAGATGGTGCTCTCACCATTTGTAGGTCATCTCTCCGATACCCACGGCCGCACGCGCATCATGCTGATCTCGGCGGTACTGTTGCTCGTGTTGATCTATCCGCTGTTCACGTGGCTGGTTGGCCATCCGGCCTTCGGCACGCTGCTGGTCGTTCAAGCGGTGCTCGGCGTGTTGATGACCGGGTATTTCGCGGCGTTGCCGGGGTTGTTATCGGAGATGTTTCCGGTTGCCACGCGCACAACAGGGATGTCGCTGGCTTATAACATCGCGGTCACGGTGTTCGGCGGATTCGGGCCGTTCATCATCACGTGGCTGATTGCATCGACGGGATCGAAAGCCGCGCCTAGCTTCTATTTGATTTTTGCCGCGGTGGTAAGCCTGATCGCGTTGATGGCGGCGCGCAAACGGCTGGGGTTCACCTGACGTGACCGTGTTGTGCGGGCGCGTGGTCCCTGTTTGCACCGAGCCGTTCCCCCGTGGTTTTACGAGCGATGCTTTTGCTGCGCCAGCATGTAGGCGCGCAGAAGTTTGTTGATCCGCGTCTGATACCCTTGGCCTTGTTCCTTGAACCAGGCCAGGACGTCAGCGTCCAGACGCATGGTCACCGCTTGCTTGGGCGGCGTGTGCAGCTCGGCGCGCTGGAAGAAGTCGTCGCCCAGTTCGGGCATCTCGCTGGTGTCGATACTGGAATCCGGCATGGCCTGCAGGCGTTTCCAATCCGTCTTCGTGGCTTTGCTCATGATATGTGCTCCTACCTTTGTTGCCGCGAGGCGGCAGTAAAGTGGTTCAATAAAGCGGTTCAATATACAAGCGCTTGTCCGTAGCGCTTTATTTCGGGCCGGGTTGCTTTGCGGGCCGAAATGATCCGGATGGTGTCGCCGCTGCGCTCGACGTATACGACCACGGCTACGATCAACTGCATCCACCCGAGCGCAATCCAGCGATCCTCTCCAAACTCTTCCCTGGCGTCCGCCGCGGTCAACACCGTATGCTTGAAAATTTCGACTGCGTCAGTGAAGTCGATGCCATGCTTGCGGATGTTGCTTCGATTCTTCACTTCGTCCCACTCGAATTGCATACGACCATCTGTATTTACGATTGTACATACAATGTACGGAGTTAAGGCACTAATTTGCAGCGCGCATGCAGTGGGAGCGCGACGACTTCATCCACGAAATGTTGCAATTGCCAGCTCAAAAGCAAAAAAGGCCGATTCGCGGGAATCGGCCTTTCGTACTGTCGAACCCTGAATTTCAGCGTTCGAACGTCACATTATGACGCCTGCTATCAAACCTCTGCGCCTGCATTCGGATCGGTGGGATCGTACTTCGGCTTCTTGTCCTTCAGCAGGTCTTCGCGCTTTACACCCAGCCACATAGCCAGCGCGGCCGCGACAAACACCGACGAGTAGATACCGAACAAGATCCCGACCGTCAGCGCCAGCGCGAAGTAATGCAGCGTCGCGCCGCCGAACAGGAACATGGACAGCACCATCATTTCCGTACAACCGTGGGTGATGATGGTCCGCGACATCGTGCTGGTAATGGCGTGGTTGATTACCTCGACCACGGTCATCTTGCGCTGCTTGCGGAAGGTTTCACGAATCCGGTCGAAGATAACGACCGACTCGTTCACCGAATACCCGAGCACCGCGAGAATGGCCGCCAGCACCGAGAGCGAAAACTCCCACTGGAAGAACGCGAAGAAGCCCAGAATGATCACCACGTCGTGCAAGTTGGCGATCACGCCGGCCACCGCGTATTTCCATTCGAAGCGGAACGACAGGTAGATCACGATACCGATCACCACGCACGCCAGCGCGAGCAAGCCGTTGGTCACGAGCTCTTTACCGACCTGCGGACCCACGAACTCAACGCGCTGCAACTGCACTTGCGCATTCTGGTTCTTCAACGCCGTCATCACCTGATCGCTCTGCTGTGCCGACGTCAAACCCTGCTTCAACGGCAGGCGAATCAGTACATCACGTGACGTGCCGAAGTTCTGCACCTGAGCATCGGGATAACCGAGCGCACCCAAGGTGCCACGCACCGGCTCAAGCGGCACGGCTTGTGGATATTGCACTTCCACCACCGTCCCGCCGGTGAACTCCACCGACAGATGCAGCCCGCGATGCACGAGGAAAAACACAGCCGCCAAGAACGTGATGAGTGAGACCGCGTTGAAGATCAACGCGCGCTGCATTAGCGGCAAGTCGCGGTGAATACGAAAGAATTCCATGATTTATTCTCCGGGACTCAGTTGGACGAGCCGGGTTTTTTCGGTTCAATACCGGGGCCCGAGCGACGACGCACAACCGGCTTGCCGGTGCGCACGGGAGGTGCGGCCTGCTTTTGCGAACGGGCCGGAACCGGTGCTTTGGGGCGTGCAGAAGGCAGCACGACTTGATCGACAGCGGTTTCGTCGCCACGCTCGTTTGCCAGATAGGCGGCGGTGGCCGCAGCCGTGTCGCTGCCGGCTGGCCGCCAGACCTGACCGATAGCGAGCGACTGCAGTTTCTTCTTGCCGCCGTACCAGAGGTTCACAAGACCGCGCGAGAAGAACACGGCCGAGAACATTGACGTCAGGATGCCGATAACGTGCACGACCGCAAATCCGCGCACCGGACCGGAGCCGAACGCCAGCAGCGCGAGACCTGCTATCAGCGTGGTCACGTTCGAGTCAACAATCGTGGCCCATGCATGCGCGAAGCCGTTCTGGATAGCAAGCTGCGGCGGCGCGCCGTGACGCAATTCCTCGCGGATCCGTTCGTTGATCAGCACGTTTGCGTCAATGGCCATACCGAGCGCCAGTGCGATAGCTGCAATACCTGGCAGCGTCAGCGTGGCTTGCAGCATGGAGAGAATGGCGACGAGCAGCAACAGGTTCACCGAGAGCGACAACATGGAGATCAGGCCGAACAGCATGTAGTACGCGATCATGAAAACCGCGATCGCGGCGAAACCGTACTGCACGGAATCGAAGCCCTTCCTGATGTTGTCCGCGCCCAGGCTCGGGCCGATCGTGCGTTCTTCGATGATGTCCATGGGCGCTGCCAGCGAGCCGGCGCGCAGCAGCAGGGCCAGGTCGGCGGCTGCTTGCGGCGACGGCTGGCCGGTGATCTGGAAGCGGTCGCCGAGTTCGGACTGAATGGTCGCGACCGTCAGCACTTCGCCCTTGCCCTTTTCGAACAGAATCATGGCCATCGGCTTGCCGATGTTGTCGCGCGACACGCTGCTCACCGCACGGCCGCCGGCTGCGTCGAGGCGGATGTTCACCGACGGACGCTGATGTTCGTCAAAGCCCGCCGATGCGTCGATGATCCGGTCGCCCGTAAAGATCACCTGCTTTCTCACGAGCGTCGGGCCGTTATTGCCCTGCGTGAAGAGTTCGTCGCCAGGAGGAACCGGGTCGTTCGGACCGGGATGGGTGTTGGTCGGATCGGCGAGGCGGGATTCAAGCGTCGCCGTCCGGCCGATGATGTCCTTGGCCTTCGCCGTGTCCTGTACACCCGGCAATTCGACCACGATCCGGTCGGAGCCCTGTTGCTGGATCACCGGCTCGGCCACGCCGAGTTCGTTCACGCGGTTATGCAGTGTGACGATGTTCTGCTTGAGCGCTCCGTCTTCCGCCGCCTTTTGCGCCGCCGGCGTGAACGTGCCGACCACCTGGTAACCGTCACCGCCCGGACCCGCTGCCCATTGCAGTTCGCTCAGGCCAGAGGAGAGCGTGGTGCGCGCGGCATCGGCTGCTGCCTTGTCAGCGAAATTCACCACGACTGACTGATTCACGCGATTCACACCGCCATCGCGGATGTTTTTATCGCGTAACAGCGCGCGGGCGTCCGCGGCATTCGAGTCGAGCTTCTTGTTGAGCGCACCCGCCATGTCTACTTGCAACAGGAAGTGGACACCGCCGCGCAAGTCGAGGCCGAGGTACATCGGCAGTGCGTGCAGCGCGGAGAGCCAGCGCGGAGAGGCTGCCTGCAGATTCAGCGCGACCACGTATTGCGGGTCGCTCGGGTCGCTGTTGAGCGTTTTCTGCAACAGATCCTTCACGCGCAATTGCGTGTCGGTGTCTTTCAGGCGCACGCGGATGTTGGCGTTCAGCGACGAATTGTCGAACGTCACTTCATCCGGCGTCACCTTGTCGGCGGCCAGCGCGCTTTCGATATTGGCAAGCGTTGCTGAATCCAGCTTGACCGTTGCCTTGCCGCTCGATACCTGCACCGCCGGCGCTTCGCCGAAAAAATTGGGCAGTGTATAGACGAGGCCGATGACTAGCGCCACCAGCATCACGGCATATTTCCAAAGTGGGTAGCGATTCATGGGGATGGCCGAACAGGAGAGTTGGCGAGGAGGGGTATGCGATGCGTCCGGCGATGAGCGGGCAACTGGCCGTGGGGGCCACGGGAGCCACGCCACTGAGGCTGGGCCACGCAGGCCGGCTCACGCTGGCCGCGCCGGACGCGAGAAATTGGCCTTAGAGCGACTTGATCGTGCCTTTCGGGAGGATAGTCGTGACAGCAGCCTTCTGGATGGTAATTTCCGTACCTTCCGAGATTTCGACGCCGACGTACGCATCCGTCACCTTCGTGACCTTACCGACAATACCGCCGTTCGTTACTACTTCGTCGCCTTTAGCCATGGCAGACAGCATATTGCGATGTTCCTTCTGACGCTTCATTTGCGGACGAATCATGATGAAATACAGCACCGCAAACATCAGAATGAGCGGCAAAAAACTCATGATGCTCGACTGGGCGCCATCTGCGCCGCCGCCGAATGCTTTTGAAATGAAATCCACGTCGGTCTCTCCGTTATAACGATCAGAAAATTAGCCCGCTATTCTATCACCGGGCTACGCAAGCCAAGCGCGGAATGCGCTTTGTGATCAAGCTGTTAAAGCGTTGCGTAAAGCAATTGTAATGTTTCTTCGGCGGATGACCGATTCGATAGTCGGACGTTAGCCATCCGGTCAGTCAATTCCACGCGCCCGATCCTCTTTAAACTGCTTCACGAATGCGTCAAACGCGTGATTTTCGATCGAATCGCGGATCTCCTGCATGAGCTGCAAGTAGTAGTGCAGGTTGTGAATCGTGTTGAGTTGCGAGCCGAGAATTTCGCCCACGCGGTGCAAGTGATGCAGGTAACCCCGCGTGAAATTGCGGCAGGTGTAGCAGCCGCAGGTTTCATCGAGTGGCTTGAGCGAGTTCTTGTGCGCGGCGTTGCGGATCTTGACGTCGCCAAAACGCGTGAACAGCCAGCCGTTGCGTGCGTTGCGGGTCGGCATCACGCAGTCGAACATGTCGACGCCCGACGCCACGCCCGCCACCAGGTCTTCCGGTGTGCCGACGCCCATCAGGTAATGCGGTTTGCCGGCGGGAAGCTTCGGGCCGATGTGTTCCAGCACGCGCATCATGTCTTCCTTCGGTTCGCCGACGGACAGGCCGCCGATCGCGAAGCCGTGGAAACCGATGTCCGCGAGGCCTGCCAGCGATTCATCGCGCAAGTCCTCGAACATGCCGCCTTGCACGATGCCGAACAGCGCGTTCGGATTTTCGCCCTTGGCGAATTCATCGACGGAACGCTTGGCCCAGCGCATCGACATGCGCATGGAATCGGCTGCGTCCTGATGCGGCGTGGGCACGTCGTTGGTTGCGTACGGTGTGCACTCGTCGAACTGCATGACGATGTCCGAGTTCAGCACCTTCTGGATCTGCATCGAGATTTCCGGCGATAAAAACAGCTTGTCGCCATTGATGGGCGACGCGAACGTGACGCCATCCTCGGTGATCTTGCGCAGATCGCCGAGCGAAAAGACCTGGAAACCGCCGGAGTCGGTGAGGATTGGACGCTGCCAGTTCATGAATCGATGCAAGCCGCCGTGCGCCGCAATGGTTTCCAGTCCAGGGCGCAACCATAGGTGGAACGTGTTGCCGAGGATGATCTGCGCGTGCATTTCCTCGAGCTCGCGCGGCGCAACGGCCTTGACCGTTCCGTACGTGCCGACGGGCATGAAGATCGGTGTTTCGACGACACCGTGGTTCAACGTGACGCGGCCGCGTCGCGCCTGGCCGTCGGTGGTGATCAGCTCGAAAGTGAGGCCGTTCCCTGGGCGGGCCGGTGCTTCGATCGTATCGGAGGTGTTGCTTGCTTCGGTCATTCAAAAGCTCCTGTGCCACCGGAAAACAGTCCGGCGCAAATGGGTAAGGTGGTCGTGAGTTTCGTCGTGGGCAGGATCATACGTGCCGCGTTTAATTATTCTTGCTTCAAGGTTTCCCGCTTGGCCTGCAGCGTTCTTCAAGCTCCCGTTTGCCGCGTAAGCAGCATGGCGTCGCCGTAACTGAAAAATCGATACCGCTCCTCAATCGCGTGCACATACGCCGAGCGGATCGCGTCCATGCCGGCGAACGCCGAAACCAGCATCATCAGCGTCGACTTCGGCAAATGGAAGTTCGTCACAAGCCGGTCGACCACGCGGAACTGATACCCCGGCGTGATGAAAATATCCGTCTCGGCGCTCGTTTCCGCGAGAGGCCGGCCCGCTTCGGCAGCGTCGCGAGCGGCGGCTTCGAGCGCACGCAGCGAAGTCGTGCCGACTGCAATGACCCGATTTCCCCGCGCTTTCGTCGCCGTGATCTTGTCCGCCAGTTCCTGCGGCAGCCGATACCATTCGCTATGCATCTTGTGTTCCGCGAGATTCTCCACGCGCACCGGCTGGAACGTGCCCGCGCCCACGTGCAGCGTCAGCGTTGCGCGCTCCACACCGCGTGCGTCGAGCGCCGCGAAGAGCACCGGGTCGAAGTGCAGGCCCGCCGTGGGCGCCGCGACCGCGCCGGGGTTCGCGGCGTAGACGGTCTGGTAGCGGGTTTCATCGAAGGAATCGGGATCGTGTTCTATGTAGGGCGGCAACGGCAAGCGGCCATATTGCTCGATCAGCGTCAGGCAATCGGCGGGAAAATGCAGCGTGTAGAACGGTTCCACGCGCTCGCCGACCGTAACTTCGAATGCATCGGCGAGAACGAGATTCGTGCCGGGCAACGGACTTTTGCTAGCCCGGATCTGCGCCAGCGCAGTGGTTGCGCCCGTCAGGCGCTCGATCAGCACCTCGATACGGCCACCGCTGGCCTTTTGGCCGAGGAACCGTGCCTTCAGGACTTTGGTATCGTTGAACACCAGCAGGTCGCCGGGTTCGAGCAGGTTGGGCAGGTCGGTGAAATGGCGATCGGTAAAGGCGGCCGTCGCGGTGCGGTTATCCACGTCGAGCAAACGGCTCGCGCTGCGCTCGGTGAGCGCCGTTTGCGCGATCAGCTCGGGCGGCAGATTAAAATCGAAGTCAGAAAGCGTGAACATGGAGAAAGCAAGTCGATGCGCGATGAAACGCGCGTTGTTTTGGCCAGGCGCTGGGCAAGGCGGCGCGGGTAGGCGCGGGTTCAGTTAATTCGGGTTTCGCGGACGGGCTCGCTGATTGACCGTTGCGACGGCTTCAAATAGCGGCCTTTCGCGGCCATCTGGCCGCTTGCGGACCGGGTTTTCCGGAAACCATGGTTTCCGGGGTAAGTCCGTGCCGGCCGATGGGCAAAACCCGTCGCCAGCCGCATGTTCAGGCGCTGTAAAGAACCCGCGCGTGCCGCGCGGCGAGCGGATGATGACTGCATCGCTGTGCCGAACGAAGCCGATATTGTACTTTGAAGAGATTAGATGCCCTTGTCCGACCGCCGTTTGCCAGTTGCTCCCGACGCAGAAGACGCTCCCGATGCAGCCGGTGAACCCGACGCGCCTGTTCAAAAGCGTAAGCGCACGCGCTCGGGCGGCGTGAAGACGCTCGCCAACCTGGAAATTGCTGCGGACAAGGTCCAGCCACTGAAACCGGCTGCTGCCCCGCCCAAACCCGCCGATAAACTCGCCAAGCTCGGTCTGAAATCCGATATTGATCTCGTGCTGCATCTGCCGATGCGTTACGAGGACGAAACCAGCATCACGCCGATCGCTCATCTGATTCCCGGCGACAACACGCAGACCGAGGGCGTGGTGTTCGACAACGAGATTGCGTACCGGCCGCGCCGCCAATTGCTGGTCAAGATCCACGACGACACTGGCGACGAACTCACGCTGCGTTTTCTCAATTTCTACGGCTCGCAAGTCAAGCAAATGGCAATCGGCGTGCGCTTGCGGGTGCGAGGCGACGTGCGCGGCGGCTTTTTCGGCATGGAGATGGTGCATCCGGCGGTGCGTCCGGTGGACGAAGACACGCCGCTGCCGCAGGCGTTGACGCCGGTATATCCGAGCACGGCCGGCGTATCGCAGGCGTATTTGCGCAAGGCGATCGACAGCGCGTTGTCGCGGGTTCATCTGCCGGAGTTGCTGCCAGAGAAAATCGCCCGGGCGCATCTGAAGCCGCTGAACGTGCCCGCGTTGCTCGATGCCGTGAAAACGTTGCATCACCCGCACGCTGACTCCGATGAAAACGCGTTGATCGACGGCACGCATCCGGCGTGGACGCGCATCAAGTTCGAGGAATTGCTCGCGCAGCAGTTGTCGCTCAAACGTGCGCACGAGGAGCGCCGCACGCGCGCCGCGCCGGTTATGCCGCGGTTACAGGATGTGCCTGAATCGCTGGTCGCGCGGTTCCTGGCTACGTTGCCGTTCAAGCTGACGGGCGCCCAGCAACGGGTACGCGCCGAGATATCCGGCGAACTCATGTTGCCGCATCCCATGCAGCGTCTGTTGCAGGGCGATGTGGGCAGCGGCAAGACGATTGTGGCGGCGCTTGCAGCCGCGCAAGCTATTGATGCCGGTTATCAGGCCGCATTGATGGCGCCGACTGAGATCCTCGCCGAACAGCATGCGCGCAAGCTGCGTGCATGGCTTGAGCCGTTGGGCGTGACGGTGGCATGGCTTGCCGGCAGTTTGAAGGCGAAGGAGAAACGCGCGGCGCTGGAGGCGGCGGCATCGGGCGCGGCGCAACTGGTGATTGGCACGCACGCGATCATTCAGGAAGCGGTGGAATTCGCGCGCCTTGGGTTTGTGATCGTCGATGAACAGCACCGGTTTGGTGTCGCGCAGCGGCTGGCGTTGCGGGCCAAGGCGCATAACGCCGCCGATGGCGTGCACAATTTCCAGCCGCATCAACTCATGATGTCGGCCACGCCGATTCCGCGCACGCTCGCCATGACCTATTACGCGGATCTGGATGTATCGACTATTGATGAATTGCCGCCGGGGCGCACGCCGATCCTGACCAAACTCGTCGCCGATAACCGCCGGGAGGAGGTGATTGCCCGTGTGCGCGAGGCGGCGCTGACTGGTCGGCAAGTGTATTGGGTGTGTCCGCTGATTGAGGAAAGCGAGACGTTGCAATTGCAGACGGCGGTGGAGACGTACGAGACGCTTGTCGCCGCGCTGCCTGAGTTGCGCATTGGGCTTGTGCATGGGCGTTTGCCGCCGGCGGAGAAAGCCGCTGTCATGGATGCATTCACGCGCGCCGAGGTGCAGTTGCTGGTGGCGACGACGGTGATTGAAGTCGGGGTGGACGTGCCGAACGCATCGTTGATGGTGATCGAACATGCGGAGCGATTTGGTCTGGCTCAGCTTCACCAGTTGCGTGGCCGTGTGGGGCGGGGCACGGCGGCTTCCGTGTGCGTGCTGATGTATGCCGGGCCGTTGTCGCAGACGGCGCGTGCTCGTTTGCAGACGATGCGCGAAACGACCGATGGCTTCGAGATTGCCCGTCGCGACCTGGAGATTCGCGGTCCTGGCGAGTTTCTTGGTGCGCGCCAGTCGGGTGCGGCGATGCTGCGTTTTGCCAGCCTGGAAAACGATGGCTGGCTGATTGAACCGGCGCGGCTGGCGGCGGATCAGATGTTGGCCGAGTTCCCCGAGGCGGTCACGGACCATCTGGCGCGGTGGCTGGGTGCGCGTGAGCAATATCTGAAAGCTTGAGGTTGACGAAGTGGTACAGCTAAGTCCGCATTGGAGTGCGGTTATTCGCGGATAGCGCGGGGTGAACCTTGGGCAGGTTCAGTCACTGGTGGCGAAGCGTGTGGGTATCGGTGTTCGGAGAAGGAGGGTTTCACACATCCGTGGCTCTGGCGAGCACCGTGCTTTTGGGGCGCCTATGAATAAAAACTGCACGCTGTGGACACTTAGGGTAGAGCGGTGAAAGCGTTTTCTTTGCTTCGTTTCTTTTTCGCTTTGGAAAAAGAAATGACGCGCCGCCACGCGCAGTGGCTAATAGTGATAAAGAAAACATCCGACGCACGCAGACCACTAACCCAGAAAGCAGCAACCCGGCACTGACCCCGACCGCTAACGCCAGAACCTGGCACCCAAACACCAAACCCACGCCAGCCCCGCCACCGGTGCACCAGCGCGAGCGAAAAACCTGAAAAATTATTGCCGCTCGATTGCTGGTGGCGCCCACGTCCCATTCGACGCTTCAGGCTTCGGCGCATAAAGCCGGAACACCAACTGAAAATCACCATCCGGCGCAGGGAGCCAATTCGACGCGCGCGCCTTCGCAGGCGCCGCAGCCGACACGGAAATATCGACGGAACCATCGCGGTTCTTTTTCAACCGGTCCCGGTCATTCAGCGAGAGGCGCGGCACCTTATCGTCAATCAACGCACCGTCCTTCGTGTACGCCGTCAATGTCCAGAACCCGCGCACCGGCGGCAACTGGTTCGGCGCGAAATGCAGCACGTACTCATTTGCACCATTCAGCGCGTGAGCGTCGCTGTCGGAGGTGGCCACCGGCTTCACCTCGTCATCCTTCGTGCCCGTGCCCGGCTGACGCCGCGCCAGGAACGCGCGCAACGTGTAGTCGGTGTCGTAACTGCCCGCGCCATCGCCGAACCATACCCAGCCGTTACGGCTGATCGCATTCGACGGCACCGTGTCCACCCGCGAACGGCCATCGGCAAGACCAGTCGCCAGCAAATCGGCATCAGCAGGACGGAACTGCACCGGCTCGCCCGCCTTCACGCCAAGGTCCCCCAGCAAACTGACGGCATGCGGATCATTCGGCGCCGGCGGATTGTCCTGCAACGCCTTCGCCAGACGCGTGAAAAAGGCAGTGGCATCGAGCGAATCGGCTTTGTCGCCACCGCCGCCCGTTACCACCGTCGGCGTGCTGGCCGTCACGTTCGGCCAGGCACTCCCCGCTGTCGCTGCACTGGTTTTATCGGCGGAAGGTGCTTCGATGCTCATCGCCGTCTGCAGCTTGCGGGCTTCACGCACGTCGCGCTGGCCGTTCACGCGCACTCGAATCGACAGCCACACATAGCGTGTAGGCGTTTCAACCCGCGTCACGCCGTCAGGCAGCGTTCCTGTATAACCCGCCGGGACGAACGCAATCACACCGGCCTGTTGCGCCGCCAGCCTGGCCGCTCGCGCCGCTTTCCCGCTCAGCTTTTTCGCCGGCGCTGCCTGATCCGCGCCGCGTGTGATGCTGGAATAGATCACGTTCGTCCAGGCATCGAAGGCGCGAGCGTCGTAATAACGGCCGCGAGGAGGATTCGGTCTATTCGGAAGCGATACCAGCACCGGTCCGCTCGCGACATCCAGCCACGCGCTCGATTCCAGCGTATCCACGCTGGGCCGCCCCGACGCGCCCACCGGCGGCAGCGCCGTGGCATGCCGCAGCGTATTTACGGGCGCCTGGCCAGGCCGTGACGCATCGCCGCCCGTGGCTTTCTCCCGTGCAAGATCCGACACCACCAGCGGATATCCAAACACATAAGCATCCGCGACCTGATCCTTACGCCAGCCATCCCCGCTGGTCACAACGGGCGCCTGGGTCGCGCACCCGCCAAGTACTGCCAAACTGCTCAAACCCGCGGCCACCCACAGCGCCGTGTACAACGAAACTGCCCAACGTCGATTATTTTTCATTCGATTTAAGGATCTGTTTAAGGCTTTCACTTCGTTCGTCGAGTGCGCGGGCCGGTCCTCGTCTTCCGGTCTTCTGCCAATCCGCGCCGCGGCGCTTAATCTATCTTGAAAACGGTTTTTATCTTATCCAATGGCGATAGGCAAGGAGCGCGTAACAGCCTTTGAACACCCTCACCGGGGTTTCAGGAAATCCAGACCGGCGGGAGCATCGCGTAACATGATTTTTTTCGATTTTTTTAGCCAGTTCTTTCTAATCCCTCCACAAGCCGCCGATGTACGCGCCCGCCTGCTTCGAAGAAACACGCCCAGAGGTTTTACATCGGCTAATGGCTGACGATCCGCTTGCGGCCCTTGTCACGCATGGCTCAAACGGTCTCGATGCGAACCACGTGCCATTCGAGTTCGACGCAAGCCAGGGTCAGCACGGCATTTTACGCGTGCATGTGGCGCGGGAAAATCCGATCTGTAAGGAGATTGAGAGCGGCTCTGACGCGCTGATTTTTTCCAGGGCACGTCAGGTTATATATCGCCAACTTTTTATCCGGCCAAACAGGAAACCCATCGGCAGTACCGACTTATAACTATCCGGTCGTGCACGCGCGCGGCCGGATCGCGATCCGCGATGACGAGGCATTCGTGCGCGGCGTGGTCGCGTGCCTTACCCGGAAAATGGAAGCCGGCGAAGCGGTGCCGTGGAAAATGGGCGATGCCCCGCCGGATTTCAGCGACTCGTGGGCAAAGCGAAGCTGAGGGGACGAAACGGCGGCCGACCGCGTCGGCGCGATCAACGGCGCGCGTCAGCGCGAAACCGACGCCGCGACGCCGCGACAGCGCTCGCCGACGCAATGTTCAACGCAGCTCCTATTGAAAATACACCTTGACCTTCCAATCATTGGAATGTCGATACTGGTTTCATCGAGCTGAATTGAATGGCTCGCAGTGAACCGGGAAGCCTTGTCATGTCCGTACCGTCTGTTTTAACTGCTAATCCTGCTGCTGGCGCTGTTGCGTCCACTACCGCCGAGCTCGCTATCGGCGGGATGACGTGCGCGTCATGCGTGCGGCGCGTCGAAAAGGCGCTGGCGAAGGTGCCGGGCGTGGGACAAGTGTCGGTCAACCTGGCGACCGAAAAAGCGACCGTTCAAGCCGGCACGGCGGTCTCGCGCGAGCAGCTTGTCGCCGCCGTGACCAAGGCCGGCTACGAAGCGACTTTCATCGAACCGGAAGCCACGCCAGTCGCCGCGCCCGCTCGCACGGGTGAACTTGTAGCGGTGACCGTGTCAGCGCTGCTGACCTTGCCGCTGGTGCTGCCCATGCTTGGGCTGAACCTGCGTCTTGGCATCTGGGTGTCGCTGGCGCTCGCCAGCATCGTGCAATTTGTGCTCGGCGCGCGCTTTTACGTCGGCGGCTTCAAGGCGGCACGTTCTGGCGAAGGCAACATGGACTTGCTCGTGGCGCTCGGAACCTCGGCTGCGTGGGGCTTGAGCGTGTACGAACTGTTCGCGCATCCCGGCATGTCTGCCCATCTGTACTTCGAGGCAGCGGCAGTGGTAATCACGCTCGTGCGCTTCGGCAAATGGCTCGAAGCCCGCGCCAAGCGGCAAACCACCGACGCGATTCGCGCACTCGACGCACTGCGCCCGGAGCGCGCGCGGATTCGCGATGCGGCGACCGGGAGCGAACGCGACGTCGCGCTGGCGGATGTGCGCAACGGGGATATGGCAATCATCCGGCCGGGTGAACGGCTGCCGGTCGACGGCCTGATTCGCGAAGGCCGCACGCACGTGGATGAATCGCTGATTACTGGCGAGAGCCTGCCCGTGGCGAAGGAAATCGGGGCGCGCGTAACGGCGGGGTCGATCAACGGCGAAGGAGTCATCGCCGTGGAAACAACCGCGACCGGCGCCGAGACCACGCTTGCCCGGATCATCCGGCTGGTTGAATCGGCACAGGCCGAGAAGGCGCCTATTCAGCGGCTGGTGGACCGGGTATCGGGGATATTCGTGCCAGTCATCCTGGTGATTGCACTGGTGACGCTGGTCGGCTGGCTGTTGATGGGCGCGGGCGTGGAAACCGCTGTGCTGAATGCGGTAGCAGTGCTCGTGATCGCGTGCCCTTGCGCGCTCGGGCTGGCGACACCCGCTGCGATCATGGCCGGAACCGGCGTAGCGGCGCGGCACGGCGTGTTGATCAAGGACCCGCGGGCGCTGGAAATGGCGCATCGGATCAGGATTGTCGCCTTCGATAAAACCGGCACGCTGACTATCGGCAAGCCTTCCATGACCGTGTTTGAGGCGGCTGAAGGCGCGGACCGGACAGAGGCTTTGGGATTGGCGGCGGCCGTGCAGCGGCTCAGCGATCACCCGCTGGCGCGCGCGGTCGTCGCTGCCGCCGATGCCGAGCGGACTGAAGCCGTTACCGTTACCGTGACCGCAACCGATGCGAAAGCGGTGGCTGGACGCGGCGTCGAGGCGCGGGTGGGCGAGCGTCATCTGGCGATAGCCAGCGATCGCTGGCTCGATGAGTTGCAGCTCACCGCGCCGGAACGGTTGGCTACGCGGGCGGCGGAACTCGAACAGCTTGGCAATACGGTGTCGTGGCTGGTGGATCTGGGCGGGGAGGGCCGGTCAAGCGCTGCGCCACGGATGCCCGATGAACCGCGCGTGCTCGCCCTGCTCGCGTTCGGCGACTCGCTGAAACCCGGCGCGCGCGCTGCTATCGAACGGCTGAAGGCGATGGGCATCAAGAGCGTCCTGCTCACCGGCGATAACGCCGGCAGCGCGGCCGGCGTCGCGAAATCGCTCGGCATCGCACCCGACGCGGTTCACGCGCACATGCTCCCCGCCGACAAGGCGCGTGTGATCGCGGAACTGAAGGCATCGGCACAAGGCGCGGTGGCGATGGCCGGCGACGGTATCAACGACGCCCCCGCGCTCGCCGCCGCCGATATCGGCATCGCGATGGCGACCGGCACCGACGTCGCCATGGAAGCCGCCGGCATCACGCTGATGCACGGCGATCCGGCCTTGGTGGCGGATGCCATCGATATCGCGCGGCGCACGTATCGCAAGATCCAGCAGAACCTGTTCTGGGCGTTCGTGTACAACCTGATCGGCATTCCGCTCGCCGCGTTCGGACTGCTCAATCCGATGCTCGCAGGCGCAGCCATGGCGTTCTCAAGCGTGAGCGTGGTGACAAACGCGTTGCTGCTGCGGACGTGGCGTGCTCAAGCTGGCTTGACGCCGGTCGAAGCAGATGCCACCGCCCGCGGTCCCGACGGCAAGCCGATCACACGGCCCGCGTAACGGGCTTCTTTCGGCGCTTCGTTGGGCGTATCACGAAACATCGCTTCGATGCGGCCAGCGATATCCGCATCGAAGGTCGCCGATTTCGCGCAGTTGGTTGTATCGACGTGAAGCAGCATTTGTTCGCTCGCCGCGATGGGCCCGGTTCCCTCGCCCGCGAACATCTCCATGTACAAGTGGACGCGCTTTGCATCGAACGCAAGTACCGATGCCTCCACGCGAACCGCCGTGCCTTCCTTGATCTCGTGCAGATAGTTGATGTGCGCCTCGAGCGTGAAAAGCGAGCGGCCGCGCGAGGTGCGTGCGGCATCGTCCAGGCCGATGCGGTCCATGAACGCATCGGTGGCGAGGCTGAAGATCAGCATGTAGAACGCGTCACGGAGATGGCCGTTGTAGTCGACCCATTCGGGCCTGACCGTGTCGCGATGGATCGTTCGATTGTGCGTCACTCGTATGCCTTCTCTAGTCCACTATGCCGTGACGGGATTTCGCTTGCGCTATGGCAGTCATCACGCTCGTGATGCAGTCGTCGCGGTAGCGTTCCAGTTGCTTGATGGAGTGCGTGCCTTGCTGATCCGTCGTGCCGTCCACCACCCGGTCGATGAGTTCGTCCGTGAGTTTTGGCGCAACCAGCTTGGTCCACGGTAATTCTAGCGCCGGGCCGAATTGCTGCATGAAATGACGCATGCCGGCCTCGCCGCCTGCGAGCGTATAGGTCAGGAACGTGCCCATGAACGACCAGCGAATGCCTGCGCCAAAACGAATGGCATCGTCGATTTCGCCGGTGGTCGCCACGCCTTCGTTGACCAGGTGAAGTGCTTCGCGCCAGAGCGCTTCCAGCAAGCGGTCCGCGATAAAACCGGGAACCTCTTTGCGCACTCTCAGCGCACGCATGCCTATCGATTCATAAAATGCCGATGCTGCTTGCAACGTTGCTTCCGAAGTCTTCTCGCCGCCGACGACTTCGACCAGTGGCAGCAAATAGACCGGATTGAACGGATGGCCCACGATGCAGCGCGACGCGTCTTTGGCGCTCGCGTAAAAATCTGTCGGGAGCAAGCCCGATGTCGACGACGCGATGATGGCTTCCGGCTTTGCCGCCCTCGATGCTTTCTCATGCAGCGTCAGCTTCAGGTCTTCACGCTCTGGCGCGCTCTCCTGTATGAAGTCGGCATCGGCGACGCATTCCTCGATAGTCGCAACGAAGCGCAATCTTTCCTGCGATGCACCCTTCGCCAAGCCCACTCGTTCGAGCGCCGGCCATGCGTTGGCGACGTTCGCCCGAAGTTGCTGCTCGGCGCCCGGCGCCGGGTCCCACGCTACAACGTCAAGTCCATGCGCTAACGCTCGCGATACCCAGCCGCTTCCAATTACCCCTACGCCCAACGCAGCAAACGTCTTGACTTGCATATACCGGATTCCTTATTAATTTGGCTTTTTACTTGCTTTGATGCTTCAGTGTCTTGCGCTTGTTTTTTAACCTGAGCCCCCGCTTTCGCACGGCCTGCGTGGGCGGGGTTCAGGTTTGTGGCGTGCCTGCTCTTACGCGAATTGCTCGATCTTGCGGCGGTCAAGCAAACGTTCACCGCGTGCTGGCAGGTTCAACTTCTTTCTGCCCTCAGCCGGCGTCAGCGCGCGACCGCCCAGACGCTCGATGATCTCCACTGCCCGCTGTACCAGCGTCCCGTTGCTTGCGTGCACTCCACGGTCCAGATACAGATTGTCTTCAAGACCCACGCGCACATGGCCGCCTAATAGCATTGCCTGCGCGACCATCGGCATTTGCATGCGGCCGATGCCGAACCCTGCCCACTGGGCACCCGCGGGCATGTTATCGACCATCGACTTGAGCGTGCCTACGTCAGCCGGCGCCCCCCAGGGAATACCCATGCATAACTGGAACAAGGGAGCGTCATCAAGCAAGCCCTCCTTCTGCATCTGCTTCGCGAACCACAAATGGCCTGTATCGAAGATCTCGAGTTCCGGCTTCACGCCCAGCTCTTGTATGCGCTTCGCGCCTGCTCGAAGTTGCGCGGGGGTTGATACGTAGATCGTGTCGCCATCGCCGAAGTTCAGGGTGCCGCAGTCCAGCGTGCAGATCTCCGGCAGCAACTCTTCCACATGTGTGAGCCGGGTCAGACCACCGACCAGGTCGGTACCCGCGCCGAACTGCATGGGCGCTTCGCCCGCGCCAATTTCCAGGTCTCCGCCCATGCCCGCGGTCAGGTTGATGATGACGTCCACGTCCGATGAACGGATGCGATCCACCACCTCGCGGTACAACGCGGGGTCGCGGCTGCCGCGGCCTGTGCGCGGATCACGGACGTGGCAATGCGCAACGGTTGCGCCTGCTCGCGCGGCTTCGATGGCCGCCTCCGCGATCTGCTTGGGCGTCACTGGAATGGCCGGATGTTTGCTCGTGGTGTCGCCTGCGCCTGTTACCGCGCAAGTCACGATCACTTCATAGTTCATATTGCGTCGTCCTTTCAAAGACCAAGATATTGCTTGACTGCCGGCAAACCATCCTTGCCGTCCACTGTCTTTACACCCGCGAGCCAGGCATCCAGCACTTGCGGATTTTTCTTCAGATAATCCTTGGCTGCATCGGCGGGGCGCACTTTCGCCATGACGGGGATCATCAATTGGTTCTCCAGTTGCGTGGTGAACCGCAGGTTCGACACCAGCTTGCCGGCGTTCGGGCAGCGCGCCAGGAAGTCGGGGTTGGTCAGCGTATAGACCCGTGCTTCGCCGTAGTTCGGACCGAACACCGCGTCGCCGCCGGAGAGGTAGTTCATCTTGATCTGGATGTTCATCGGATGCGGCTCCCAGCCGAGGAATACGACCCACTTCTTGTCGCGCACAGCACGGTCGACCGTGACGAGCATGCCGGCTTCACTTGATTGCACGAGCTTGAACCCGCCCAGGCCGTACTGATTGGTATCGATCATCTTCTGGATCTGGGCGTTTGCACTGCTGCCCGGTTCGATGCCGTAGATCTTGCCGTCGAGTTCGTCTTTATGCTTGGCTATATCCTGGAAGGTCTTCAGACCTGCATCGTATTCATAGCTCGGCACGGCGAGCGTGGCTTTAGCGCCTGACAGGTTTGGCGGATCTAGCTTCTCGATCTGCTTTGCGTCGATGAATGGCTGGACCGATTTTTCCTGCACGGGCCACCAGTAGCCCAGTGATACGTCGATCTGCTTGGTCTTCAGGCCGGCGAGCGAGATTGGCACTGAGGCCTGGGTGATCTTCGGGTCGTAGCCGAGGCCCTGGAATACGACGGAGGCGAGCGCGGTGGTCGAGGTGATGTCGGTCCAGCCGATATCGACGAATCGAACGGTGCGGCAAGTTGCGTCTTCCTTGCTTTGGGCGGATGCGCCGAAGGAGGTCAACGCTAGAAACAGACAGGCGAGCAGCTTTTTCGTTGTCGGGAGTGATGTCATGGCGTGGCTTCCTGTTCCGGTGATTTTTCGTGTGCGACAGACGCGTTCGGATGTGACCGACCGTGCGTAAAAGTAACGCCGCATAATGGTGGGGAGGCGACCGGTTGCGACCGGGAGTTGACTATTAGCGACGGATTTTTCGTTCGCACTTGGTCGGGGGCTCTGGTCTGGTCTGGTCTGGTTAGGTTTGGGTTAGTGGTCGGGGTTGATGCCAGGTTGCCAGGTTCCGGGGTTAGCGGTCGGAGTCAATGCCGGGTTGCTGCTTTCGGTGTTGGTGGCCTGCGTGGGTTAGATGTTTTCTCTATCACTGTTAGCCACTGTGCGTGGCGGCACGTCATTTCTTTGTCCAAAGCGACAAAGAAACGAAGCAAAGAAAACGCTTTCACCGCTCTACCCTTAAGTGTCCACAGCGTGCAGTTCCAATTCATAGGTGCCCCAAAAGCACGGTGCTCGCCAGAGCCACGAATGTGTGAAACCCTCCTTCTCGCGAATCCTGACACGAACACGCTTCGCCCCGTACGCTCTCGGGCAAGCACCCTTGCCAAGACATCCGCACGGCCCCATGCGTCTCTAACGCTTTGCTGCTCAGTGGATCAGCAGCGCAGTCCGCGCGATTGTTTTGCGCGGTTTCGAGCCGAAATCCGACGGCTCAGCTTGGTTTCATCTCGTTCAGGATCTTGGTTGCTGCAATCGGAATGCGCGTGTCATCCCATTGCGCAAGCCACTGCACTTCCTTCGTCGTGAAAAAACCAGGCTGGTTGCGCAATGCAAACTGCAGCGAATCCACAATGTGATCGCGGATGATCTGCGGCGAATCTTCGTTGGTAATAACCGCGTGAAGGGCTTCAAGTGCGCTCATGGTGCAGGTGACCGGAATGAGAGGTGGGCAAAAATGCTGGTAAACCATAACCGGATAAAAATCCAAAAAACAATTCAATTCGGCGCTTTTTAGTTATTTCCAAGCCCTCAGTGTTTTTACGTAGACGCATCGCAACAATCTTCATTTGCACAACATCCATTGATGTTCAAAGCGATTTAATCGCCGTCATGCTGCGCTGCACCGTTTGGGTCTCACTTCATTTCTTGACTTGTCTCCATGTGGCTGCTGTACTAAATAAAGTCAATTGATTTAGTCGGCGAACGCGTCCGGTACGCTTCCTCTCGAAGCTGCGGGCGAATAAAAACCTATGGAGCGAGACATGAAAAATCTTCGGCGTGCTGTCGCACGTGCGTCCTTCCTCGGACTTGCAGCGGCGTCGCTGGTGGGTTCAGGCGCGGCAATGGCGGCTGACCAGGTCGCGATCGGCCTGATCACCAAGACCGATACCAATCCGTTCTTCGTCAAGATGAAACAGGGCGCCGAAGAAGCAGCCGCGAAAGGCGGCGTCAAACTGATCACCGCCGCCGGCAAGTTCGACGGCGACAACGCCACTCAAGTGACCGCGGTCGAGAACATGATGACAGCCGGTGTGAAAGCCATCCTCATCACGCCAAGCGATACCAAGGCCATTGTTCCAACGCTCAAGAAAGCGCGCGCGGCAGGCATCCTCGTGATCGCACTCGACACGCCGACCGATCCCCAAGACGCCACCGATGCACTGTTCGCAACCGATAACTTCAAGGCCGGCGTACTGATAGGCGAATACGCAAAAGCCGCGTTCGCCGGCAAGCCGGCGAAGATCGCCACGCTCGATCTCGCGCCCGGCGTGACCGTCGGCGTCCTGCGCCATAACGGCTTCCTGCAGGGTTTCGGCGTGAAAGAGGGCGACCCGTCCGTCGTGTGCAGCCAGGATACCCGCGGGGACCAGTCGAAGGGCCAGACGGCAATGGAAAACTGCCTGCAGAAGGTCCCCGATATCAACCTCGTTTATACGATCAACGAACCCGCGGCGGCCGGTGCGTATCGCGCGCTCAAAGCAGCAGGCAAGGATAAGGACGTGATGATCGTGTCCATCGACGGCGGCTGTGAAGGCGTGCGCAACGTGAAGGCCGGCAGCTTCGCCGCGACCTCGCAGCAATACCCGCTCGTGATGGCAGCACAAGGCGTGCAGGCGGGGATCGAATACGCGAAGACGGGCAAGAAGGCAAGCGGCTATCACGACACCGGCGTCACGCTTATCACCGACAAACCCATGTCCGGCGTCACGGCCAAGGACACGAAGTTCGGGCTGGATAACTGCTGGGGCAACAAGTAAGCCGTCGCGCCGTATCCGTATGCGAACCCGCACTTGAACGCATGGCCCGGACTTGAGCCTCAAGGCATTTCAAGCCCGGGCCGCGCGAGCGGCGCATTTTTTCGATGTTGCTGTCGAGGTCCCCGTCATGACGCAATCCACCTCCCCCACGGCCGGCCGCGCGACGTTCTCTGATCGTCTGCCGTCGCTTGCCGATATCGGTCCGCTAGCGGCGCTTGTGATCGCGTGCGCTTTCTTCATCTGGCAAAGCAACCGGTTTTTATCGATACAAAATCTCTCGCTGATTCTTCAGCAGACCATGGTCGTGGCGGTGATCGCGATCGGCCAGACGCTGATCGTACTGACCGGCGGAATTGATTTGTCGTGCGGCATGTTGATGGCATTCGGTTCTATCGTGATGACGAAGTTCGCCGTCACCATGGGCGTGCCGCCTGTGCTCGCCATCATCTGCGGCGTGGCCGCCAGCACATTGTTCGGATTGCTGAATGGTGCGCTCATTACCAAGATCAAGCTGCCCGCGTTTATCGTCACGCTGGGGACGCTCAACATAGCGTTCGCGCTGACGCAGGTGTACTCAAATGCCGAGAGCATCTCGAACCTGCCGGACGCCATGATGTTCTTCGGCAACACCTTCCATCTCGGCGGCGCGGAAGTCACGTATGGCACCGTGCTGACCCTGCTGATGTACCTCGTGGTGTGGTTCGTGTTGCGCGATACCGTGCCCGGCCGTCATCTCTACGCACTCGGTAACAACGCCGAAGCCGCACGGCTGATGGGACTTTCGTCGCAGAAGATCCTGATCACCGTCTACACGCTGGCGGGTTTTTTCTACGGCATCGCAGCGCTATTGTCGGTGGCGCGAACCGGTGTGGGCGATCCACAGGCGGGCCAGACAGAGAACCTCGACAGCATCACGGCCGTCGTGCTCGGCGGCACCAGTCTGTTTGGCGGACGCGGGACGATTGTCGGGACTTTGCTGGGCGCATTGATTGTCGGCGTGTTTCGCAATGGCCTGACGCTGATCGGCGTGTCGTCGGTTTATCAGATTCTGATCACCGGCATCCTGGTGATTCTCGCGGTCGCCGCCGATAAACTCGCGCGTCCCCGCGCCTGAGGAGCCAAGCTCATGAACGACACAATCAAACCCGTTCTGGAAGCACGCGGCGTCATCAAGCGCTATGGCTCCGTGACCGCACTCGACGGCGTCGATTTCGAACTGCTGCCCGGCGAGATCATGGCGGTGATCGGCGATAACGGCGCAGGCAAGTCGTCGCTGATCAAGGCACTTTCCGGCGCGCTGGTTCCCGACGAAGGCGAGATCCTGCTGGATGGAAAACCCGTGCATTTTCGCAGCCCGCTCGATGCGCGCTCGCAAGGTATTGAAACCGTCTATCAGGACCTGGCGGTCGCGCCCGCGATGAGCATCGCGGAGAACCTGTTTCTTGGGCGTGAGCTAAGGCGTCCTGGCATCCTTGGCTCAGTGTTCATGATGATCGACAAGCGGCGCATGCTGCAGGAAGCCATCGCACATATGGAGGGTTTGCAGATCGGCATCCGTTCAATGAAGCAGGCTGTCGAAACACTGTCCGGTGGTCAGCGCCAGGGCGTGGCGGTGGCGCGCAGCGCGGCGTTCGCACGGCATGTGGTGATCCTCGATGAACCGACCGCCGCGCTCGGCGTGAAGGAATCGAACATGGTGCTGGAGTTGATCCGGCGCGTGCGCGATCGCGGGCTGCCCGTGATCCTCATCAGCCACAACATGCCGCATGTGTTCGAGATCGCCGACCGCATTCATATCCAGCGGCTCGGGCGCCGCGCCGCGCTCGTCAAGACAAAAGACATCCATATGTCGGAAGCCGTGGCCATCATGACCGGTGCGAAGCAGGCCGACGTGCAGGCGATCGCCTGATTTCCTATGACGCCTTCGATGTCAGCAAGCACGGCAGCGCCGAAGCCGGCCGGCATTCGGCAGATGAACGAGCGCATCGTGCTTCAGGCAGTGCGCGTCCACGGTCCATGCCCCAAGTCCGAGATCGCGCGCCTGACGCATTTGAGCACGCAGACCACGTCGCTGATCGTGGACCGGTTGATAGACGACGGTCTGCTCGCCCGGGAAGCCAGGACGCGCGTGCAAGGACGCATGGGGCAGCCATCGGTGCCAATCTCGCTGCGCGCGGACGGGGCGTTTTCCATCGGCGTGAAAGTGGGGCGCCGAAGTCTTGACGTGCTGACCATGGATTTCGCGGGTCAGGTGCACGCGCGTGATGTGATCGAGTATGCGTATCCCGATCCGCGCACAGTGTTCGCATTGCTCAGCAAGAAGATTGACCAGATGATGGCCGCGCTCGGCAAGAACGCCGCAAAGGTAGTTGGAATTGGCGTGGCGGCTCCGCTATGGCTTGGCGGCTGGCGCAATTTCTTCGATACACCGCCGGATGTCTTCGCCGCATGGAACGAGATCGATATCTGCGCGCGGGTCCAGGCGCTGACCGCGTTGCCGGTGGAATTCGCGAAGGACACGACCGCGGCCTGCGCCGCTGAATTGCTGATGGGGCAAGGGCGCGGATTGGGCGACTTTTTATATGTGTTTATCGGCACGTTCATTGGCGGCGGGCTGGTCATCGACGGACGGCTGCATGCCGGGCCGAAGGGCAATGCTGGCGCTATCGGATCGTTTCCGCTGACGAGCGAAGGTACGCCGCAGTCGCAGCAGTTGCTCAATGTGGCGTCGGTGTATGTGCTGGAAAAGCGCTTCACCGATGCCGGTTTTCCCGCCGCCGCCGCTCACGATCAACGTGCGTTGTCATCGGAGTTGTGGCCTCTGTGCGAGGCATGGCTCGATGTCGCTTGCCCGGCGCTCGCGACAGCCATTGCAACGGCAGCGGCGCTGGTCGACGTCGACGCGATCGTGATCGACGGCGAACTGGATCGCCAGTTGTTGCGGGAGGTATTAAGCCGGACCGATACCGCGCTCGACGCTTTCGACTGGCAGGGGATGGTGCGCCCCAGACTGGTTGAAGGCGAGATTGGCGCCGATGCTCGCGCGATGGGCGGCGCAATCCTGCCGTTGTACGCTCACTTCGCGCCCCGCCATGTGTTGTTCCTGAAGTCGGGGATGAGCGCGTGATCATCAGCGCCTCAGGTCTCTAGTCGCGGCTCGCTTCGATCAGGGCTTTCAGCTTGGCGCGCTCCTCCGTCACGCTTTGCGGCGTTTGCGGCCAGTCGAGAATAACGCCGCTGTTCAGGGCTTCGCGCGTGAGGGTGGCGTAACGCGATTTACTGATCTTGTCTTCTTTCATCGACTCGCTGAGTTCGTGCTTGATGCCCTGCGGCAATTGCGGATAAGCCTCGGCGAGAGACGCATACTGGCGCGCGTCGATCTCGGTTGATTCCTTGGTGATCGCCCATGACGCAACGAGTACGATCGCCACGAATGGGACCAGGGTGTATCGCAGAAAAAATTGGATGGGCTTCATGTTGCGGCTGGGTTGCGTCTGATTCAGCAGCCGTTATTGTAGAGCGTCGCGGTTTTTCCCTGCTTCGTAGCGCCGCCGACGAGACGAAAAAGGCTGTTCCAACCTTCGTTGAAACAGCCTCTTCCATTCAACCCGGAAAGCTCAACCGTGCAAATCGGGTCTCACAGGTTTCAGGCCCGGCGGCGAACGACCAGCCCCCAGATGAACAGCAGGACGATAGCGCCGACCACCGAGGCAATCCACCCTGCAGCCTGTCCTTCGTGATACCAGCCGAGCGCGCGTCCGGCGTAGCCTGCCACGAGTGAGCCGGCAATGCCCAGCAGGATGGTCATGATCCAGCCCATGCTGTCGTCGCCTGGTTTGATCGCTCGCGCAATCAAGCCAATGATGCCGCCGATGATAATGGTGCCGATAAGTGAAAGCATGAAGATTCCTCCGAAGTGTTGGCGAAAGTTGGCGAAACGCCCGGGATATCCGGGCGCGCGCCGGCGCACAGGCGCGCGACACGCCTGCAACAAAAACGGCGGGCGGCGTACGATGTGCCCGTCGGGTAGACCGATCGGCCAGCGTGTGGGCATTTTCGACGATGCCACGGCTTCTTGCAGGTTAAAATTCGTCGCTTAGGCACTCTGCAACACCCGCGTGCTCCCACACCGTTTCATGCAACTCGAGCTTCTTATTCCCATGACCGATTCAGACCCCGATCTCCACACCGCCGAAGACACCACGCTCCACGAAGCTCGCCTATGGCGCGACGACGGCTGGACCGCGAGGGTGATCAAGAACGAGGATGACGACGGCTGGGCGGTCGAGATGATCAAGGACGGCGAAGCCGAACCGGCGCTCACCGGTCCCTGGACCATGGGCCGCGACAAGAAGAACCCCAAGCCGCTCGATCCGAACGCGTTCCGCACGCTGATCAAGACGGCGTCCGAAGTATTGCGCCGGCACGAGCAACAGCGTCATGCCATGCTTCATAAGGATTTTACGGTTCGCGCGGACGGCGAGGATGTGACGGTGTCACTGGATATCGTGCCCGACGAGGACGATCCCTACGCAGACCTGAAGGCGCTCGATTCGTTCGGCGCCCTGCTTGCCCACGTGCGAGTGTCCGCGGGATTCAAGCTCAGCAAGACCAGCGCGCAGGCCTGGGCGGACAACGACTTCCGCAAGCCCGACTGATCGCGACGCTGACGTTGATCTTGACACGCCTGAGGCACATGCAGGACAGGTTCAATAGACGCCGGCCACGCCTTCCGGCCGGTGTTTGAAACGGCGATGCACCCAGTAGTATTGTTCCGGAAAACGCACTATTTGCGATTCCAGGAATTCGTTCATCCGGCGGGCATCGGTTTCATCACTTGCCGAGGGAAAGTCGGCAAGAGGCTCGAAGATCGTCATCTTGTAGCCCTTGTAGTCAGGCAGTACTTCGGTCACGAACGGCACCACGCGCGCGCCCCCAAGCCGGGCCAGCCGCGACACAGAGGTCAGCGTGCAGGCCTGTACGCCGAAGAACGGCACGAATACCGAGTTTTCAATTCCATGATCCATGTCGGCAGCCAGCATGACGGAGCCGCCCTGGCGCAGCAGTTTCAGAATGCGGCGGGCGCTGTCGGCGCGCATCACCATGTCGGCGCCGAAACGGCCTCGTTGTTCTACTGCCAGCGTGTTGAGCCGCTTGCTGGACATCGGCGTATAAAGCGCGGTGATGGGCAGCTTCATGGAGTACAGCATGCAGCCCACTTCAATGGCGACGAAGTGAAACCCCATGAAAATGGTGGGCTGTGCGTTTTCGTCGTCGAGATCGATGCGGCTCTCAAGCTGCACGAGTTTTTCGATAGCGCGAGCCGAGCCGAACCACTGCACGCCGCGCTCTACATAACTGCGCACAACGTGACGAAAATGCGAACGTCCGAGCAATTCGTATTCGGCGGCGGTCTTTCCGGGAAAGCACAATTGCAGATTGACCTGCACAATATGTTTTCGACGGCTCGGAATGGCATAAAGCAATGCACCGAGGCCGCTGCCGAATCGCGCGACCAGACCGTAAGGCAGGCGAGCGAGCGCGCGAAGCAGCGCTACGACGAGCGCGAAACCGATGTTATTCAAACTTGCCCCTTGAAACGGGCGGCGAAACACGTATGACGGGCGCCGGGTGAATTTAAACTTCGACGATCAGCGTGCGGCCGGATGTCGAAGAGGAGTAACGGCGAAACCCAAGCGCGGCGAGAATGACTAATCCAGGTGATTAACCCTTCAACCGGGGAACCAGGAGGCGAAAAAGCCGCGGAACAGGCATGCTCCGGAGTATGTCCGACGCTGCCGGAATATTGAGCGTCGCGGGTAATTCGCGAATCTGCGCGAAGGTAAAAGTCGAAAGTGCCGCCATGATCGCACAGACGGCCTCAGGCATACAGTTTGACGTAGCTACGAATTCTTACATGCGAAGTCCTACACATCCGTATTACAGTGCCTATAAACGGCACGATCGTGCTGTTTAATTCCATTTCATTCGATTTCAAACGACCGCGACGCGCTCAGCGTCGCCTGCAATGGGAGACAGGCTTATGCACTTTCTATTGATGTACGAATTGAGCGCCGATTATCTCGAACGCCGGGCAGCGTTTCGTGACCGCCATCTGAGGGCGGCGTGGGTATCGGTGGAGCGTGGGGAATTGTTGCTGGGCGGGGCGCTGGAGGCGCCCATCGACCGGGCGATGCTGCTGTTCGAGGCGGATTCGCCCGCCGTGGTGGAGGCGTTCGCGCGGGCCGATCCGTATGTGACCGAGGGGTTGGTCACGCGCTGGGAAGTGCGCAAGTGGAATACGGTGGCGGGCGAGGGGGCCGCTCAGCCGGTCAGGCCGACGTGAGCGCCTCCGCCCGGGTAGCGGTCATGCATGCGGCGCCTCATGACTCGCTGGTGGTTTCTTCGTGCGCGTCCTCGTCGCGGGCTGCAGCAGGCCTTGGAGTCGCGGCCCTCGCGGACGCGGATGCGGAAGCCGATGCGACCGCCGGGCGGCGAGCCGTGCTGAACAGGCGCGTGAGCGTATCGTCCATTTCCTGCGAGCGCTCGAACAATTCCGCGAGCCAGTCCACGAACGCGCTAACCCTCGGCGCGGCTTGCCGGCTCTTGACGAATGCCACCGATACATTCATCGGCATTGACTTCCATTGCGGCAGCACTTCCCGCAGTTGCCCGGAACGCAGGTACGGTAACGCGGCAATTCGTGGCGGTTGAATCAGCCCGAGCCCTTGCAGGCCGCACGCGAGATAGGCATGTTCGTCGGTGACCTGAACAAATCCCGCCATTTTCACGGTCACCGCTTCACCATCCACTTCGAAGTCGAAATCACACGGCCGGCCCGTGCGAGGCGACACGCAGTTCACCGCGATGTGCTGCGCGAGTTCGTCGAGGGTCTTCGGCGTGCCGTGCGCTTCCAGATACGCGGGCGTCGCACAGGTCACGTGCTCGAAGCTGCCGAGGCGCCGCGCGATCAGCCCGGAATCGGGCAATTCGCCAAGCTGCACGCTGCAATCCACGCCTTCGCCAACCAGGTCGACGGCGCGATTGCAGATACCGATCGACAACTCGATATGCGGATACCGCGCATGGAAATCGGGCAGCGCGGGCACGACTAGCGCGGTGGCGACAGTATCGGGCAACTCAATGCGCAGACGGCCGCGCAGACGCTCGTCGCGACCGTGAAAGCCCGCTTCCAGATCGTCGATATCCGCGAGAATGCGCAAGCAGCGCTCGTAACACTCGGCCCCTTCGGCCGTGAGATTGAGACGCCGCGTGGTGCGTGCGAGCAGTTGCACGCCGAGCAGCGCCTCGAGTTGTTGAATGGTCGTCGAGACGCTTGCACGCGGCATGCCGAGAGATTCGGCGGCGCGCGAGAAGCTGTTGGTATCGACGACACGGATGAAAACACGCATAGCATGAACGCGATCGGTCACGGGAGTTTTCCTGTAGAAGCGATGAATGCGATGACCGGCGGGCACCTTCGGTTGATGCAGAAGGAATGCCGGCAAGGTTCACACTTTAGGCATCGGGACGGTTCGCGTGAATACATAAAAGTCGCAGATTCTTGCCTGCTTCTCCAGCTAGAGCGTGGGGAACTCGCCGCGCAAACGGCCGCTGTCCGCGCCGCCCATGGCGCTTGGGCCGATTGCACTGCTTGCGCCGATTGCGCCGATTGCGCTACCTCCAGTCGCCCTGCTCACCAATCCGCTCATGTCTGCACCGGACGGCGCTTGATAGAGCCGCAGGCCCATCTCCGGCAGGATAGACAGCAGATGGTCGAACACATCGCCCTGGATGCGTTCGTATTGTGTCCATGCAGTGACGGCGGTGAAACAATAGACCTCGACCGGAATGCCTTCCGATTGCGGTTCCATCATGCGCACCATCATCGCCATGTCCTGCCTGATCTCCGGATGCCGCTGCAGATACGCGAGCCCATATGCGCGGAAGGTGCCGATATTCGTCAGCCGCCGCCGGTTGGCCGGCTCGCTCGCGAGCTCACCAAGATTCTTGTTCGCCTGGTCGACTTCGAGCTGCTTTTCTTCCAGGTAGTCGTGCAGCAAGCGGAATTGCTTGAGGCGCGCGGTTTCTTCACCGGTGAGAAAACGCACACACGTGGCATCTATTCTTAACGTGCGCTTGATGCGCCTGCCGCCCGATTCGAACATCTGCCGATAGTTCCTATAACTCTCGGAGAAGAGCTTGTAGGTGGGCACGGTAGTCACCGTGTTGTCCCAGTTCTGCACCTTCACGGTATGCAGCGCGATGTCTTTCACGAAACCATCGGCGTTGGATTGCGGCATCTCGATCCAGTCGCCTATGCGCAGCATGTCATTCGATGTGAGCTGCGTACTGGCCACCAGCGACAGCAATGTGTCCTTGAACACAAGCAACAATACGGCCGACAGCGCACCGAGCCCGGACAGCATCCAGAGCGGCGAGCGGTCGATCACGATCGACAGCACCAGCACGCCGCATATCAAAGCGAGCGCGAGCTTGCCGATCTGTATGTAGCCTTTGATTGAACGTGTCTGCGCCTGCATGCTGGCCGCATAGACGTCTTGCCATGCGCTCAGCGCGCCGCCCATCGCGAAGAAGACGCAGACCCACGCGCCCGCATGCGCGAGCCGCTCGATCACGTCCGCCATGTGACCAATGTACGGCACCTCGCCAATTCCGATGGCGACCGCCGCGAATGGCACGGCGTACCAAAGCTGGTGATACGCGCGATGCCGGGCGAGCGACTTGTCCCACGCTTCGCGCTCGGTCAGCACGAGCAGACGGTGCGCGAAATACAGCACGATGCGCGCGACCACCCACTGCGCGAACAGCGCGGCCAGAACGAGCATCAACATGCCGAGCGCGAATTGCGCCCAATGGTGGGTGGGGTAGTGCTGCTGCACGGTGTCTGCAACAGTGTCTATCAGATCGTCCAGATTCAAATTCATACGGGCAGTGTGGGACCTAAAAAGGCGAACTTGGCTACGACAAACGAAGCGATCCGTATTGTGCATGAAAGGCGGCGTCGTGCTTTCTTGCTTGCTCGCTTTCTATGCCGGGTTCCCGATGCGCTCCATTATGATTACGGCTTCATGCATTCCCGCGCGCGAGCGCAACCCTATGCGAACCGTCAAGCTGGAACACAACGACGACACCGTTCTCGATCCCACCGATCCCCAACTGGCGATGCGGGGCTCCCTGCTGCTGGACGGTCACGAATGCGGTGGCTGGGAACAACGGCGCGACGGCACCTGGATTGCGCGGCTTTCGGCGTCCGGCGAGATCATCGTCGCGGCAAGCCGTGATCATCTTGTCGAGCGCCTGACGCTCGTTTCTCTCTGACCTTCATCCTTCGCTCATGTATTTGTCGATTCTGGCTGTAGGTATTGGCGGCGCGCTCGGTTCCCTGTTTCGATGGGTCCTCGGCCTGCGCCTGAACGCGTTGTTCCCCAATCTCCCGCTCGGGACGCTGGCCGCGAACGTCATCGCAGGCTATGTGATCGGCG
>DASYLW010000382.1:0-13892 GCA_036009385.1 Caballeronia sp. | reverse complement strand
GCATCCTTTTGAAACGGTGGCCGTGTGAGCACCGAAGCGTTTTTCCAACCGGCCGTCATCGCGACAGCGTTCGGCATGCTGATTGTTTTAGTTCGCTGATCGATGGCCCGGATTATTTTCGTGTCCTTCGGGCGGCGATCACGCGTGTGTGAAGGTGCAGGCGAGGTCTACGCCGATGCGCTCGGCGACTTTCTCCATGAAGTTGCGGCAACCCGAAAAAAGCTTCGCATTTGCATTCTCGGGTGCGATTTCTCGATGCTTTGCGTGTTCGAGCGCGAGTGCTTGCCGCTCAACAAGCTAGGATGGCAAACATCAAATGGAGGTATTGCATCAGCGCACGCAGGCTCCAGGAGATGACAATGGACGCGCTGCGCGAGCGGCCGCACGAATTGCTCCAGGCGAGCGGAGGTGCATGACCGGTATTCGCTTGATGTCGTCGAGTGTGCCGGAGCTCAAAACGGGTTGCGCAAATGTGCACCCAACGCGCACCCAACGCGCACCCAACGTGCACAGCAAACTGACGGTGAACGATGACGATCTGATGCTGGCCGGATCGGCGGATCTCCGCAATCGGTCGACGATGCTCCGCATTGAATGCACTATTGCGGTCGATGCAAACGGCGATCCGCACATCTGGAGCGCTTTGCGGTTAATGGGCGACACGCTGCTCGCCGAGCATCCCGGCTGCGAACCCGAGGGGTCGGACGGGAAATCAGCGAACGCCACCGCATGAACGAAGCGATCGCCGTCTTGCTGAAGGACCCTGCGCACATCACGCGCTCGAGCGTGTGAACCCGCCAAATCTTTCCAACATACTTGTCCGTTGTTCGCTTTGGACCGCGTCCGGGTGCATCAGGGCGAGCGTCTCGTGCGGGTCGATGCGCATTGAAGTTCGATTGGGCGAGGGCGGCGTCGGATCACCAAGCGTTGATCGACAGCTATCCTTGTCGGGTTAAAAAAGACGCTTGTAACGAAAACCCCTTAAAAAAAGGCTCAAAAACACAAAAAGACTCGCACGAAGTTCAATGCCGCTTGTAGAATCCGGCGTTGATACGGATGCATTCACGCGACCGTATTCTAAAAACACTGACCTCAACAGGTAGGAGAAACATGCCGACTTCCGCAAAAACCGCTGCCAAGAAAGCTGCGACCAAAGCTGCTCCCAAGGCTGCAACCAAGACCGCAGCAGCGCCCGTCAAGAAGGTCGCTGCCAAGAAGGCTGCATCCACGCCGGCTACTGTGGCGAAGAAAGCAGCTGTGAAGACAACGGCAACGCTGTCGCCGATCAAGGACACGTTCACGAAGGCATCGCTCGCCGCGCATCTGTCGGACCGTGCGACTGTCGACCTGAAAGCGGTAAAGGCCGTCCTGTCGGCACTCGAGGACACCATCCTGGGTGCGGTTCACAAGAAGGGCGCAGGCGAGTTCACGCTGTCCGGCCTCTTGAAGATTTCGGCGCAAGTCGTGCCGGCGAAGAAAAGGCGCTTCGGCAAGGACCCGTTCTCGGGCGAAGACCGTTGGTTCGATGCAAAGCCGGCGAGCGTGCGTATCAAGGCACGTGCGTTGAAGAAGTTGAAGGACGCCGCAGCGTAAGCTGACGCAACAGTATCGAAGGACTATGGCAGCGCAGGAGTAGAGGCGAACCGTAGTCGAAAAAAAATGGCCGGTTTCCGTGAGGGGATCGGCCATTTTTTTGCCTGTTTCTTCAGAGGCGGGATTGAACGGCGGCGACGTTCGAGCGTGACCGACGACGTGCAAACAGCGATTCTGTTCGTACTCTGTTCCGGGTTCTTGCGGCCCCTAAGCGTAGCGCGGTATTGCTCAGACCGAGTCTTCGAGGATCACCGTCGACGTACCGGCTTCGCTTTGGCAGCCCGCTTCATAGTCGATGGTATGCGCATCGAAGTGATGGATCGCGCGCAGGAGACGAGGCGAGAAGGTCGCGCCGAAGTGCGCGATGAGCCGATCGCGTTGGCCGGGATTGGCGTGAGCGAGCGTGCGCAGTTCGCCTATCGGAATGCCGACGAACAGATTCAGTGGAAACGGCGGGGTGGAATCGGTGGAAGACTCCGGCGCGCGTATGCGGAGCCCGGGCTGAAGATGCGTTTCGAGTTCCATGGTGAAGATGAAATCGACGTTATCGGCCGAAGCCGTTTTAGCTTCGCTGAGAAGCCGCGGCACCACGTCTTGAAGCAATGAAATTTCCTGGTCGGTCAGCATGACGAGATCCTTCGAAGAAAAAGTGGCGGTCCTGAAAGGTGGCCACCCTGCTAACGGAAAGCAACACCGATGCCGGATAAAAGCGCGGGTAGGAAGCGCGCTGTCAATGTCACATTTACGCGGGCATTTACCTGCAACGCGCGCAATGACGAGGTGGGTCTGGCCCAAGCATATGAGGTGTGAAACCCATACGGTTTTCACGCCACGACAAGGACAGCGCGATCACAACGCCTATGTCGCCTGGCAAAGTAGACGGGCTCGGGCGTTGGCATAACCCTCTGAACACAAACTGAAAGCGGCTAGTCGGTCACCCGATGGTGACGGCACGTGGTTTGCTTAAGCTGTGCCCTTACGCTGACCTGATGCACGCATAGAAGAAAGAAGTTCAAGAGCAAGAGATTCCCATTCTGTCGACCTGCGACCCGGGGAGTGGCCGGACACCCCTGTGCCATTCCGCGTTTCAATGAGTGAGAGAGGGCCTGATGCCAGATCAAGACGAACGACCTGATCATGACGGAGATAAAGCCAGGGACGACTCAAACCGCGGCGAGAAAAAAAACGATAGCGGTACAAACGGCGGCGAAGGCAAGTCCAACGGTAAGCCCGGCAAGCCGCCCAACGGTCAAAAGAAAGGCCCGGGCAAAACGCCGCTGATCATCCTGGCCGTCGTCGTGTTGCTGCTGATCCTGGGCGGATTGATCTGGTGGTTCGCGACCCGCAATCAGGTCAGCACCGACGATGCCTACACCGATGGCGATGCCGTAACGATCGCACCGAAGGTCTCGGGTTATGTCGTGGTCATGAACCTGGGCGACAACAAGTTCGTCCACAAGGGCGACCTGCTGATCAAGATCGATCCTCGCGACTATCAGGCTCAACTGCACCAGGCAAACGCCCAACTTGGCCAGGCGCAGGCGCAACTCAATGCGGCTCAAGTGCAACTGGGTATTGCCCGCGTGCAATATCCCGCCCAGCTGACGCAGGCGAAAGCTCAGGAGCAAACCGCGCAAGCGAACCTGGCGCAGACCCGCGCGGCTTACGAACGACAGCGCGCGGTCGATGTCCGGGCGACATCGCAGCAAAATATCGACACTGCGACGGCCCAGCAAAAGAGCGCACTGGCCAACGTCGCGCAAGCACAGGCGCAAGTGAAAACCGCGAGCCTTGTGCCGCAGCAAATCAGCCAGGCGCAGGCCACGGTGGAGGAACGCCGGCAGGATGTTCGCCAAGCCGAGGCGCAGGTGGAAGCGGCTGCATTGAACCTGTCTTACACGGAACTGCGAGCGCCTGCGGACGGCTGGGTCACCAAGCGCAACGTGCAGTACGGCACGTTCCTGCAGGCGGGTACGTCGATTTTTTCACTGGTGACCACCACCGTCTGGGTCACGGCCAACTTCAAGGAGTCGCAACTCGAACGCATGCGTCCGGGTGATTCGGTGGATGTATCCATTGATGCCTATCCCAACCTGAAGCTGCACGGCCACGTGGACAGCATCCAGCTTGGCAGCGGCTCGCGCTTCTCGGCTTTCCCCGCTGAGAACGCCACCGGCAACTTCGTGAAGATCGTGCAGCGCGTGCCGGTGAAGATTCTTATCGATAGCGGATTGCAGCCCGATCTTCCGTTGCCGCTCGGACTCTCCGTGGTGCCGAAGGTGATGTTCAAATGAGCGATCATGCCGGCTGGAAACCGAGGTCCAACCCCTGGCTGATTGCCGTGGTGGTCACGCTCGCGGCGTTCATGGAAGTGCTCGACACGACCATTGTGAACGTCGCGCTGCCGCATATTTCGGGCGCGATGTCCGCGAGCTACGACGAAGCCACCTGGACGCTGACCGCGTATCTTGTCTCGAACGGCATTGTGCTTCCCATCTCCGCATTTTTCTCGAAACTGCTGGGACGCAAGCGCTATTTCCTGATTTGCATCGGTGCGTTCACGGTCTGCTCGCTGATGTGCGGCCTGGCGACCGACCTGTGGCAACTGATCGTGTTCCGGATCTTGCAAGGCTTCTTCGGCGGCGGATTGCAACCGAACCAGCAGTCCATCATCCTCGATACCTTTGCGCCCGAGCAGCGCGGCCGTGCATTCTCGATTTCGGCCGTGGCGATCGTGGTGGCGCCGGTGATCGGACCGACGCTCGGCGGCTGGATCACCGATAACCTCACGTGGCGCTGGGTGTTCCTGATCAACGTGCCGATCGGCGTGCTGACGACCATCGCCGTGATGGAATTTGTCGAAGACCCGCCGTGGGAGCGAAAAAAAGATCGCAAGGAACTGGGTCTCGACTTCGTCGGCATCGGCTTGATTGCGCTGGGTCTCGGTTGCCTGCAAGTGTTCCTCGATCGCGGCGAGGACGACGACTGGTTCAAGTCCGGCTTCATCACGACCTTCGCGATCCTGTCGTTGATCGGCATAGTCGGCGCAATCTTCTGGCTGCTTTACGCGAAGAAACCGGTGGTCGACCTGCGCGTATTAAAGGACAAGAATTTTGCGCTCGGCTCGGTATGCATGGTGGGTTTTGCATCAATCCTCTATGGCAGCGCAGTGCTCGTGCCTCAACTTGCCCAGCAGCAACTGGGTTATACCGCGACGCTCGCGGGCCTGGTGTTGTCGCCCGGCGCGATGATGATCGTGGCCATCATTCCAGTGGTCAGCAAGCTGATGCCGATCATACAAACCCGCTTCCTGGTCAGCTTCGGTTTTTTCCTGATGGCGTGTGCGCTGTTTTACACGCATCACCTGGTGCCGAACATCGACTTCAAGACGCTGACGATCATGCGAAGTTCGCAATCCATCGCCATCGCATTCCTGTTCGTACCGATCACCACGCTGGCGTATTTGACGCTGAAGGCATCGGAGAATGCGGACGCTTCCGCGTTGTTCACGATGTTCCGCAACGTGGCGGGATCGATAGGCATTTCGCTTGCGACCGCCGCGATCGTGGAGCGCACGCAGGCGAACATGGCGCATATGTCCGTGCACATGACGACGTTGAACCCGAACTACAACGACTCGATACAACGTCTCGCGCACACGCTGATGAACATGGGACAGACCATGCAGCAGGCCATGACTACCGCGACGGGGCTGATGTACAAGCAGTTCATTTCGCAGTCCACGATCCTGGCTTACCTTGACGTATTCGGCGCGGTGGCGATCTTCGCGTTGTGCTTCGTGCCGGTCACATTTTTCTTTTCGCCGGTGAAGGCATCGGGTGGCGGGGGAGGGCATTGAGATGCGCAAACGCTTGATTCCCTTGCTGCTTTCGATGCTCGCCGGCGCGTGTTCAGTCGGTCCGGATTTCACGCCGCCCGACGCGAAAGCCCCGGATAACTGGCACGATTTGCAGCGCGCGCAAAACCCCCCTGACGACGTTCGCTTTCCCCATGCGAGCGCGCCGTCAGTGGTAGACACCAACGCCGATCCGGATCCCCGCTGGTGGCGGCAGTTCAACGACGCCACGCTGGACTCGCTGATCGACCGCGCGGCGGCGGGCAATCTGGATTTGCAGAGTGCCGTGCTGCGCATTACGGCGGCGCGCGAACAGGCGGTGGTGTCGGGGGCGCAGGGGTTGCCGCAACTCAGCGCCAACGCGAGTTATAAGCGCGAGCAACTGGGCTTGAAGGGCTTGCTGCAGTCGCAGGGCGTGTATGACAAGGTCAACGCGCTTGGGCCCGGCAGTGCCGGCGTGACCGGCGCCCTGAATTCCTTGACGACGCCGGTGAACCTTTTCCAGGATGGTTTCGATGCCTCATGGGAACTCGATTTATTCGGGCGTGTGCGGCGCTCGGTAGAGTCGGCGAACGCGCAGACGGAGTCGGCTATCGAGAATCGTAACGACGCCCTCGTCTCGCTCGAGGCGGAAGTTGCGCAGACTTATTCGCAACTGCGCGGGGCGCAACTGCTCAAGCAGATCACGTTGGCTGAGATTGACTCGGAGCAGCGGATACTTGACCTGACGCGTGAGCAGGCGCGTGTGGGGCTGACGAGCCAGAGCGACGTGCAGAGCGCGACGGCGCAGGTGGGGTCGCTGCAGGCCCAGCTACCGCAATTCGATGCACAGATTTCGCAGGCAATGAACGGCCTTGCCGTGTTGACCGGGAATGCGCCGGGGACCCTCGACGCGGACCTGGAAGCGCAGGCGGCTGTACCGCCCGTGCCGCCGGGCGTGCCGATTGGATTGCCGTCTACGTTGGCGCGGCGGCGTCCGGACATTCGTCGTGCGGAGAGTGATCTGCATGCGGCCACCGCTGAGATTGGCGTGGCGGTGGCGCAGATGTACCCGGATGTATCGTTGACGGGAAATGTGGGTACGCGGGCCACCGAGGCGAAATATCTTGCACGCTGGTCGAGTCTTTTCTGGACAGTTGGACCCAGTATTTCCCTGCCGATATTCGAAGGCGGGGCGTTGCGGGCGAACGTGCGCATAGCGAAGGCGCAAGCGGGGCAGGCGGCGCTGCAGTATCGCTCGACGGTGTTGAAGGCGCTGCAGGATGTTGATAACGCGCTGGTATCGTACCGGACGGACCAGGACCGCCGGGAGGCGCTGACGCGCACGGTGGAGGCGAACCGGATCAGTTTGCAGCTTGCGACGGACAGTTATCGCAAGGGCTTGGTGACATTCATTAACGTTCTGGATGCCGAACGGCAGTTAGCTGAGACGCGGCAACAACTGGCCCAGTCGACGGTTAGCGTGACGACGGACCTGATCGCTGTATATAAGGCGCTGGGCGGTGGATGGCAGCGGGACGCAGAGGCGGCTAATAGTTAAAGAGAGTTGAAGAGAGTGAAACAGGGATAAAGAGAAGACCGCTGACATCTGCAGACCACGGATCGGATGCCCTTTCGCACCAAAACCGGGCGACCTCTCATTCCCATCAACCACCCCGGCTCACCCATCCGCACTCATTTGAAGCAAACTTCCACTTAACTCGCCAGAACAATGAGTAAAAACAAGTAGTGGAAAAAATGGCACGCGTGTTGCTTAATTGTAGATACTGAAACTACCGAAGCGTCGGACAGGCGTGGCCCGGCTTGAAGAGCGATATCCAGCCGGCATTTCCACGCACAGGCGGCTACAGGCCGCGATCAAAAAAGGACGCAAGATGCAGATCTACGACGAAATGCGTCACGAGGAGACCGTGCGGGCGCATTACGCACGCTTCTCCCGGTGGCTTTCCACTCAAAGCCCCGAAACCATCGCACGCAAGCGCGCGGAAGCCGATCTGTTGTTCAGGCGTGTCGGCATCACGTTTGCCGTGAACGGTGATTTGTCGGGCACCGAGCGCCTGATTCCCTTCGACATGATTCCGCGGATCATCCCCGGCGACGAATGGCGCAAGCTGGAAGCCGGCCTTCGACAGCGGGTGCGTGCGCTGAATATGTTTATCCGCGACGTCTACCACGATCACGACATCGTCCGGGCAGGGAAAATCCCCGCTGAACAGGTGTACACGAACGCGCAATACCGCCCCGAGATGCAAGGCGTGTCCGTCCCGCTCGACGTCTACGCGCACGTGGCCGGCGTGGACGTGGTGCGCGCGGGTGACGCGGGCGAGTTCTACGTGCTTGAAGACAATCTCCGGGTGCCGTCGGGCGTGTCGTACATGCTCGAAAACCGCAAGATGATGATGCGGCTCTTCCCCGAATTGTTCGTGCAGAACCGCATCGCGCCGGTCGCGCACTATCCGGATCTGCTGCTCGAAACGCTGCGCTCGATTGCCCCGGCCGGTGTGGACGACCCCAACGTGGTGGTGCTTACGCCCGGCATGTACAACTCCGCGTACTTCGAGCACTCGTTCCTCGCGCAGCAAATGGGCGTGGAGCTGGTGGAGGGCAAGGACCTCTTCGTCGATGAAAACTACGTGTTCATGCGCACGACGCAAGGGCCGAAACGCGTCGACGTGATCTACCGGCGGCTGGACGATGACTTCATGGACCCGCTTGCGTTCCGCACGGACTCGGCGCTCGGCGTGCCGGGCCTGCTGACGTCGTATCGCGCGGGCCGTGTGGCATTGGCTAACGCGATGGGCACAGGCATAGCGGACGATAAATCCATCTATCCGTTCGTCCCGGACATGATCGAGTTCTATCTGGGCGAAACGCCAATCCTGAACAACGTGCCGACGTTCCAGTGCCGCAAGCCCGACGATCTCGCCTACACGCTCGCGCACCTGTCCGAACTGGTCGTGAAGGAAGTCCACGGCGCGGGCGGATACGGCATGCTGGTCGGACCGGCATCGACGAAAGCGGAAATCGAGGCATTCCGCGAAAGACTGATTGCCCGGCCGGATGGGTATATCGCCCAGCCAACACTGGCGCTCTCCGCATGCCCGACCTTCGTGGAGTCGGGTATCGCGCCGCGCCATATCGACTTGCGGCCGTTCGTGCTGTCGGGTAAGGAAGTGACGATGGCCGCCGGCGGCCTGACTCGCGTGGCGTTGAAGGAGGGTTCTCTCGTCGTGAATTCGTCGCAGGGCGGCGGCACGAAAGACACCTGGATGGTGGACTAAGTACCCACCGGGACTGTTCGCACGGGCACGCTTTCAAGCGCTGCGCCCGCGCGCGCCACACAACAACGGAACGCCATCATGATGCTAAGCCGCACAGCCGATCACCTTTTCTGGATGGCTCGCTACATGGAGCGTGCGGAAAATACCGCCCGCATGCTCGATATCAACCTGAAGGGCATGCTGCTGCCGCAGACGCCGGATCAGGCAGCCCGCGCACAACGCTCGGTACTGCGAATTTCGGAACTCGAATCGAAATTCGAGGAGCGTTTTCCAGGCTCGGATTCGCGTGAGGACATGCTGCACTTCATGGTCGCCGATACCGGCAATCCGTCGAGCATCAATTCCTGCCTGCACGCGGCCCGCGAAAACGCGCGTGCCGTGCGGGGAACCCTGACCACGGAAGCGTGGGAGACCATCAATTTCACATGGCTTGAATTCGGCGAGAAACTCGCCGCGGACGAACTCGAAAAAAGCCCGGACATGCTGTTCGAATGGGTCAAATATCGCTCGAATCTGTGCCGTGGCGTGATGGTCGGCACCGCGCTCCAGGACGACGCCTTCTGGTTCATCCAGCTTGGCATGTACCTGGAACGCGCGGACAACACGGCGCGGATCCTGGACGTGCGTTTCGCCGATGCCGAACCGAACTCGCGTGAAGCCGCGCGTCAACTGGAAGACTTCTACTACTGGACCTCCATCCTGAGTTCGGTGTCCGCGCTGGAGATCTACCGGAAGGTGTATCGCGATGTCGTGACGCCCTCGCGGGTAGTGGAGCTGCTTATCCTCAACTCGCAGATGCCACGCTCGCTGCTGGCGTCGCTGGACGGGGTCTGCGCGACGCTCGACAAGCTGCGTACCGACGGTTCGAACGAGTGCGAACGTTTCGCCGGCAAGCTGCGCGCGGACGTGCTGTACATGGATATCCGCCAGATTCTCGAAACCGGAGTGCACGCCTATCTGACGCAATTCCTGAAACGGGTCGATGAACTCGGTGTTCGGGTGATGCGCACTTTCCTCATGTTGCCTCTCGCCTGAACGCATTCGTATTTGCTTTGTATTGCATCCGCCCAGGAAACCATCATGCTTCTGACCATTCGTCATCACACAAGCTACCGTTACGCGGTGCCGGTGCAGTACTCCATCCAGCAGCTGCGCATGACGCCCGCCAATGGGTCGGCGCAGATGGTGCGGCGCTGGAATATTGATACCGTGGGCAAACTCGACGTCACCCGCGACGCCTACTCCAACACGTTGCACACGCTGGTGCTGACGAAACCGCATATGGAGATCCATCTTTCCGTGACCGGACAGGTGGAAACCACGTTGCTCGACGGCGGCCGCCTCAACGACGGTCCCGGCCGGATTCCGCTCCAGCACTACACCTGCGCGACCGCGCTGACCGAGCCGGACGCGGCGATCCGCGAACTCGCGAACTCCGTGGCGAAGCTCGATTCACCGTCGGCGCTGATTGCGCTGGCGGAGAATATCGAAGCAAAAGTGCAGTTCAAGGCGGGCGTCACCGAGGTCACGAGCACGGCGGCCCAGGCGCTGCAACTCGGCAATGGCGTATGCCAGGATCACGCTCACCTCATGTTGGCGTGCTGCCGCGCCCGGGGCCTGCCGGCGCGCTATGTGAGCGGTTACATCGATCCCGGCGATGTCCCGCACGCCGCGAGCCACGCCTGGGTGGATGTGTGGATCGACGACGGCTGGGTGTCGGTGGACGTCACGCACGCAGCATTCGCCAGTGGCCGGTACTGCCGGCTCGCGGTCGCACGCGACTATGAAGCGGCTGCGCCTGTGCGCGGTTCACGCGTGGGCGGCAAGGAAGAGCGCATGAGCGTGGACGTTTCGGTGCAGGCCACGGCCGACCAGTGAGCTGAGCCAAGCCAAAGCGATCTACGCGCACGACACGTCGCGGCGTGCGCAGTCCTCCGGCGCCGTGATATTCAAGCCTCACCCCCGTTGCCGGGCGATGGTGCTTGGGCCACGAGTCCCGCAATCAGTCCAGTCCGGACAAATACACGACTACAATACAAATTTGCCTCTTTCAGGAATTGGACGCATGACTTATTGCGTGGCAATGCGCGTCGACGAGGGACTGGTGTTCCTGTCCGACACCCGCACGAATGCCGGGGTCGACCACGTGAGTGCAGCTCGCAAGATGGCGGTCTTCGAACAGCCCGGCGACCGCGTCCTCGTGCTCCTCGCGGCGGGCAACCTCGCGCTGACTCAGGCGGTCATGCAACTGCTGTCGGAACCGGCGCCCGAAGACAAAACCACGCTGTACAACGTAGCCACCATGGCGGAAGCGGCGCGGCTGGTGGGCGATGCGGTGCGCGAGGTACATCGGCGAGATGCAGCCACGCTCGCGGAATTCAGTGTCGACTTCAATTGCAGCTTTATCCTCGGCGGCCAGATCCGCGGCGCGAATACGCGCCTGTTCATGATCTATTCGGCGGGTAACTTCGTGGAGTCGTCGCCGGTCAGCCCGTATTTCCAGATTGGCGAATCGAAGTATGGCAAGCCGATCATCGATCGCGTGGTCACGCCGTCCACGCCGCTGGACGAAGTGGCGAAATGCGCGCTGGTGTCGATGGACTCCACGTTGCGCTCTAATTTATCGGTGGGTTTGCCGCTCGATCTGCTCGTGTATGAGAAGGACGCATTGCAGGTCACGCGGTTCTCCACCATCGACAACGACAATCAATATTTCCAGATGATTCATCGCACGTGGGGCGACCGGTTGCGGCAGATTTTCGGGGAAATCCCGAATCCGACCTGGGCCGATCCCGCCAATGTGCCGCTGCGGGCGCGCGAAACGGTGTCGAACGTGCCGCGCGTGACGGGCAGCGACCTGCGCGCAGAACCCGATACGTCCGCGCCACCGTTTCAGACATTGATGCAACCCGGCAGCGGGCGGTCGCAGCATTGAGTGCGTCTGGATGTTGCAGAGGCTCTACGGCCTCGGCAAGATAGGTAAGCTGGACTAAGAGAACGGCCCAATCGGCGTAAGTCGATTGGGCCGTTGCTATTTTCGGCTTGGGCATCGCGATCACGGCAACTCGGCGCGCTGCACACGACACGCATAAAAAAACAGCCATCGGCGAAGCCGATGGCTGTTTTTGAACCGCAGTCTGAACCGGCGCGCTATGCAATGAAACGCTGCACGCCGAATCTGGCTTTAGAACTTGTGACGGATACCAATGAGCACCATTTCTTGCGTGCTCGTACCGGCGAAGCCGAACGAACCGATCGATGCTTGCGCTTGTTGATTTACGCGAACCGTCTGGCCAGCAGCGTTCGTGGTGAACGTCGCTTGCGTGCCGCTTGCTTTCTGGTAAGCGCCGAGTGCGTAGAAATCCGTGCGCTTGGACAGCGTGTAATCCGCACCGATGCCGATCTGATTGTAATGAGCACCTGTGTCGCCACTCGCTTTCTCGTACGTGTAGCCCGTGCCGATCAGGAAAGCCGGCGTAAGCTGGTAGTTCACGAATGCGCTGCCAATGTTGTACGTCTCTGTCGACGAGAATGCCGAGAAACCGTCCGGACGATACTTCGCATTGCTGTACGAACCGCCGAACGTTACCGCGCCGATAGTGTACTGAGCTGCCGCACGAGCGATGCCGATCGAGTGAGCCGACGCGTAGCCGCTGTTGATCGGGCTGTCGAAGATCGAATCCGACGACGGGCTAGTCCAGGCCGTAGCCGAACGGCCTGCACTCGGATTGCTCGTGTAGTAGTAACCGGCAGCCAGGCCCAACGGGCCGTTGTTATAGGCAACTGCACCGCTCCACGTCTGGCCTTGACCCGTCGTGCCTGCGCCGTTGCTGAAACCATACATGCCTTCGAATTGCAGGCCAGCGTAGTTCGGCGACACGTACTTCACAGCGTTATTTACACGCGAGCTGTTGTCGTAGTTGTCGACGTCGCCCGGCGTACCGACGATGGACGCCCAGTAGTTGTCACCCGTGATGCCTTGCACCATGTCGACCAGCGGGTCGTATTGACGACCGAGAGTGACCGTACCGAGCTTGTCAGACGTCAAACCGACGAATGCCTGGCGACCAAATTCGCGACTATTTTGACGCAATGCACCCGTGTTGACGTCAAAGCCGTTTTCCAATTGGAAAATTGCCTTCAAACCGCCGCCCAAATCTTCCGAACCCTTCAGGCCCCAACGGTCGCCAGACAAGTTACCTGCAGAGAGGCCAACCAGATGGTTGTTGCCGCTTGCGTGGTTAACATAGGCGAGAGCCTCATCGATCACGCCGTAAAGGGTCACGCTGCTTTGCGCGTGGGCCGCGCCAGCTGTGCCGAGCAGTGCCAGCGAAAGGGAAGTCAGTGCGAAACGTTTCATCAGGTTCTCCACGCTAGGATTAAATTCGTTGTTGCCGGCGCAGAGAATAACGCAGCGTTACAAAACTTAAGAACTGAAAAAATAAAACATGTCTCAAAAAAAAGACACTTTCCGGTTGACCGTGGGATCTCTTGTAAGGCAAGCCTGTCAAGGCTTTTGCCGCTGAGCTACCTAGTGAAAGCACGCCGACAGAGCTACCGTCAGAAAGTTCCTTTCAGCGCAATTGGTTCAGTGCAAAACGGTCGATATTATTAATTTTTAACTAATTGGTTGTTATAAGCGAGCCAATGCGGGAGGCACCTGCGGGTATCTGTTGCAAGCAAGAGGAGCGCTGAACATGGCTCGGAGAGAGTTAACACCGGGCAGTGGCTAGAGGCAGCTAAGTCGGGCCGACCGCCAAAGGCGAGTTCTGGGGTTGTGGATTACCAACATCCTTACTCATTGAAAGCGTCATTCTTGCATCTATCGCAACAAAGACGCTGCGCCTGCACATCGCAAATCGCCACGCGATTTTGATTAGATTTGAGGCAGTCAAGCTTTTGACACGGAAAACTGCCCTGTCACGGGTCATGGGTCATGCGATCACGGGTCATGCGATCACGCGAATCGCACAGGTTCGGAATTGGGTCTCGCTCTTGACTCCTGTTACCCGTCTCGCCGGTGTTATTCGTCGTTTGCGGCGGGCAGGCGGCGGCCGGCTTCGCGTCCCGATAGCAGCGCGAGCGCCAAACCTGCGCCGCCGGCCAGCAACACGGCACGCCACGGATACCGTTTCACCAGGACATCGGCCTGCACGGCCTTG
>DASYLW010000381.1:0-19031 GCA_036009385.1 Caballeronia sp. | reverse complement strand
ACGCCGCTGAACGAGGTGAGCGGAGCCAGGAGAGGCTCGTTTTTAAGGTTGGCGAATCGGGAGAGTCGGGACCGTTCAGTATCGGTCAGGAACACACAGCGGCGGCTGCGGACTTGTTTCAATGAGAACAAGGCCGTAGCTGCCGCGGGAAGATTCGTTTTAGAACGCCGGCAAAACCGGCCGGGTTTCGATCGAACGCTTGATCAATGCCTCCACCGCGAGACGTTCGTCGCCGGCAAGCGGCAAGCGCGGCGGCCGGACCGGTTCGGTGCCCAGACCGACCATGGCTTCGGCCAGCTTGATGTTCTGCACCAGCTTGGCCGAGACATCGAGCGCCAGCAGCGGCGCGAACCAGCGGTAGATCGTGCGGGCTTCTTCCAGGCGACCGGCCTTGAGCAGCTTGAAGATTGCCACGGTCTCTTCGGGAAACGCGCAAACCAGCCCTGCAACCCAGCCGTGCGCGCCCATCAAGCAGGCTTCCATCGCGAGGTTATCGACGCCGCAAAAGAGCGCGTAGCGGTCGCCGACCGCATTGATGAGATCCGTGAAGCGGCGTACATCGCCGGCCGATTCCTTGATCGCGACGAGCTTCTTTTCATCGGCGAGATCGGCGAACATTGCTGGTGTCACATCAACGCCGTACGCGAGCGGGTTGTTGTAGACCATGATCGGCAAGGGACTCGCACTGGCGACCACACGGAAGTGGTTGAGCGTCTCGCGCCGGTCCGACAAATAACGCAAACCCGGCAGCACCATGTAACCGGCCGCCCCGTGCTTGACGCCGAGTTCGGCCTGGCGGCAACCGTCGAGCGTGCTGTTTTCCGCAATTGTCAGCAACACAGGCACGCGTCCCTGGGCTGCATCGACGCCGATATCCAGCACGTCCAGCTTCTCATCGAGCGAGAGCGTCGACGCTTCGCCAAGCGATCCGCAGACGATAATGCCGTCGACCCCGGCCGCGATCTGTGCCTCAATATTCTTCTTCGTCCAAGCACGGTCTATGCTGAAATCCGCATTGAACTTGGTCGTGACGGCGGGCATTACGCCTTCCCAGATATGCGCCATGGCGGCTCTCCTAAAAGTAATAGACTGAGTGCAGTCTAAGCATTGCAGAAACGGCCGTCTTGCATGTTGCGCGCTGTTACGATGCCGATTTCGGCACAGCCGGGATATCCTGACCTTACGAGCAAGCGGCCTTGTCTGTCGCGGAGTGACACCCTTAGCTTCGGTGATCCTAGTGCTTGGAGGTTCGCCGAAAGAACGTCATCTATGCCGAAATCGGCATCAAATTCGCTGAGCGGCACCAAGACGGGTCGCGTCCGAATTTCTACGATGTCAGCATGAAAATCCTACACTTCATCGACTCCCATACGGGCGGCGAACCTACCCGGCTTGTCACGTCGGGTGGGCCGGATCTGGGCGGCGGCACGCTGGCCGAGCGCCTGGAAAACCTTCGCACGAAACACGACGACTGGCGCTCTGGCGTGGTCACCGAACCACGCGGCTCGGACGTGATCGTTGGGGCATTGTTGTGCGAGCCGGATGATCCCGCGTGTGCGGCGGCGGTCATCTTCTTCAATAACGTCGGGTATCTCGGCATGTGCGGCCACGGCACGATCGGCCTGATCGTGTCTCTTGCTTACTTGGGGAAGATTCAACCGGGCTCGCACCGGATCCAGACCCCTGCGGGGTTTGTCGATGCCACCTTGCATCCGGACGGCAGCGTGAGCGTGCGCAACGTACCGGCGTATCGATACCGGCAGGCGGTCCGCATGAATGTGGATGGCTATGGGCCGCTGACGGGCGATATCGCCTGGGGCGGCAACTGGTTTTTTCTCATAGCGGATCACGGCCAGGATCTCGTTGCAACGAACCTGACCCGACTGACGGCATTCACCGACGCCATTCGTGAGGCATTGCAGGCGCAAGGCATTACCGGCGCGGACGCCGCGATGATCGACCACATTGAATTGTTCGCGGACTCGCCGCGCGCGGGAATCGATAGCCGTAATTTCGTACTGTGTCCCGGCAGCGCTTACGACCGTTCGCCGTGCGGCACAGGCACAAGCGCGAAGGTTGCGTGTCTCGCCGCTGACAATAAACTGGCAGAAGGCGAGGTGTGGCGGCAGGAAAGCATCATTGGCAGCGTGTTCGAAGCGAGTTACCGGCACTCGGACGAACTCGCGGGCCAGGCGGTGATTCCGACCATCACGGGACACGCGCACATCATGGCTGAAGGCCGGCTGTGCTTTGAAAGCACGGACCCGTTCGCCTGGGGTATCCCCGTGGCCTGAGTCCCGATCGCTGCAACGCGTCCGCCGTTCATTCGTTCTCTGATCGGCCTCAAGTCCCCCTGCCGTCAACACCAATTTTGACGGACGCTTCTCGCCTCTATAATCGGGCGCAGCGAGGTGCGCGCCCCTGCACGCGGCATGGGTGGTATGCGTGGCATGGGCGGCACTTGCGGACCCCGACGACGCCAGCGAGACGCGAATGACCATTACGACGGACCGTCCGGCGCATGCTGAACCCGTACACGGCGCCGCGCCCCCCGGCTTGCACACCACGCTTGCTGCCCCTGCGGGCGCTTCGACGCTTGAGGCCATGCTGCAGCATTTCAGGCTGCTGGAGCCGGTCTTCGACGCGATGCCTGATATCGTTTTCTTCGTGAAGGACGCGCAGGCGCGTTACGCCCTCGTGAACCGTGCGCTGGCTTCGCGCTGCGGCCTGAAAGACAAGCTGGGGCTGCTTGGCAAGACAGCGGAAGAAGTCTTTCCGCAACGCTTTGGCCGCATTTACACGGCGCAGGACCAGTCGATCATCGCGCAGGGCAACCCGATGATCGATCAACTCGAACTGCATCTGTACCCGGCGCGTCAACCAGGCTGGTGCATGACGTCCAAGCAGCCGCTCCACGATGCACAGGGCACGGTCGTCGGCCTGGCAGGCATCTCGCGTGACCTGCAGGCAGACGAAGGGACGCATCCGGCTTACAGCCGGCTCGCGGCCGTCGTCCAGCATATCCAGAGCAACTTCGTGCAGCCGTTGAACATGCCGCATCTGGCGGCGATGGCGAACATGTCGATTGCCCAGCTGGAACGTTATTTCCACAAGGTATTTCATCTGACACCGCGCCAGGTGTTGCTCAAGACGCGGCTCGATGCGGCTACGGCGCTGCTTGTCACGCACGACAAGGTCACCGACGTAGCGGCGTTATGCGGCTACACCGACCACAGTGCATTCACGCGGCAGTTCAAGGCGACCGTGGGCCTGACGCCGACCGAATATCGCGCGCTGTTGCGTGCTCATCATGTGGTTACTCATCCCGCAACGCGTGCGCCGGCAAAGCTTTCATCGTGATGCCGGCATCGATACGTCTGAACTTTCGAATCGGCAAACAGGGTAAAAAAATTACCTGCCTGGTTGCCCAAAACGCAGCCGTTATACAACCAATTCACACACTGACGCAGAACGGAAATGAATGCATTAGGGTTTGCGCAGAGCCCCGCGTAGAGGAGTTTTCACGGTGATTCTTCATGCAATTTCTGCGCTCGGTCTGTTTTTTGCTCCAAGTTTGCTGAACAAGCAATGAGGCATACTGCGCCCGTTGAAATTTCAATCCGCGCGACGTTCGACACCGGCGCGCGCGGCAGATTACACGGTGCCGTATGGATATCATGCCGTCGTGCCGTCAGGTCCGCAGCGAGTGAGACGCGAGAGCCGCGACATGGCACCAGAATCCAGTTTGGGCTGTTAGAAAAGATAATGATGAATGAAGTAGCGAGACTGGGACATACCAGGATTGTGCTGATCGAAGATGACCTGGAGAGCCGGGAGTCACTGCGAATGCTGCTGGAAGAGGAAGGCGCGGAAGTCGTCGCCGTGGCGGACGCCGAAGAGGGCGCCGAGACTGTCATCCGGGAGTTGCCCGACGCTGTCATCTGCGACATCGACCTGCCGATGATGGATGGTTTTTACCTGATCCAGCGCCTGCGAGACCACGAGATTCGAGGCAACCTGACGCCGTCGATAGCGATTGCCCTGACAGGCCACGACGGAGACGAATACCGCTTGCGAAGTATCGGCGAAGGGTTCCAGCACTTCATGATGAAACCCGCGCATCCCGACGTACTCGTGACACTGATCCAGCAGTCGCTCAGCGCGCGCGTGCTGTCCTAACGTTTTTCCGTGCCGCCGGCGCGCACGCGCAGGACGGCACTGTCCTGCGCGTGGACGACACCTATACGGTCTTATGACCGGTCGCGGTTGCGCGCGCGGGTGGCGCCGGTGATCACCGCAATGCCCAGCAAGATCACGTCGACAATCATGATGGTGTGCTGCGCGACATGCATGGCGACCAGCGCCCATGACACCCCGCCGATCAGGATCAGCCAGCCCAACAGATAAATAACCAGGGTCATCGAATAGTCCTTTTGCGTTGTTTTGACTTGGGAGAACAGGGAAAAGCAGCGAACGGCACCCGCGTTCGATCATCGCAGTTGCACGAAGCGGGCCTCACCCATGAATTCGACACGAAACCGAGGATAAGCTCGGTATGAATGCGAACGCCCGTACGCAGCCATGTTGTATTCTTGGCGCGTTTGCGCCCGGACTGCAACCTCGGAGTTAACCCCCGGTTTTAAACCTCCACGGCAATCTTCCATGCTCATTGTTCATCATCTCAACAATTCCCGTTCGCAACGTGTGCTTTGGATGCTGGAAGAACTGGGCGTCGAGTATGAAATCAAGTGTTATCAGCGAGACCCCGACACCATGCTCGCGCCGTCCGAGTTGCGCGCCGTGCATCCGTTGGGCAAGTCGCCGGTCATCACGGACGACGGCCAGACGATTGCCGAGTCGGGCGCGATCATCGAGTATTTGAACGAGCGTTATGGGCAAGGACGTTTCGCGCCTCCGCACGGGACCACGCCTGAACGCCTTCGCTATAACTACTGGATGCACTACGCCGAAGGCTCCGCCATGCCGCCGCTATTGCTCAAGCTGGTGGCGCTGCGCATCGGCAGCGCGCCCATGCCGTTTTTCGTCAAGCCTGTCGCGCGCCGGATCGCGCAGACCATGCGGGACAGTTTCATCGACCCGCAATTGAAACTGCACTTCGGTTTCATGGAGAGCGAGCTGTCGAAGTCTGAGTGGTTCGCGGGCGATTCCTTTAGCGCCGCCGACGTGCAAATGAGCTTCCCGCTCGAAGCCGGAATCCAGCGAGCGGGCGCGAAGAAGCTTCCCCATGTAGCGGCTTTCGTAAAACGGATTCATGAGCGCCCGGCGTTTCAGCGCGCATTGCAGCGCGGCGGAAAATACGGTTTTGCGGACTGATCCGGGACGGCCGCGCGGCTTGCGTACAATGGCCGCTGGTTGCCGGAATCCTGCTTGAATCAGGGTCTTTCCGGCTCTTACACGCTCATTCACACGCAGTTTGGCCCGAAGGCGAAGCATGGCTCGAATCGTCCCCGACGACTGGAAGAATATGGAAGCGACCGGCGCTGCCGTGCGTGAACTCGACACGCTGGCGCTGCTCGCAAAACTCCCCGACGACTACACCGTGTATCACGGCGTTCACTGGACCCGCATCAACGAAGGTTTTTCGGTGTTCGGCGAAGCGGATTTCGTGGTGGTCGCGCCGTCGGGCCGGGTGCTGGTCATCGAACAGAAGGCGGGGTTCCTGCGCGAGACGCCCGCGGGGCTGATGAAGGTCTACATGCAGAAAGAGCGCAACGTCGCGATCCAGCTTGCACGGACGCTCGAGAACCTGCACCGGCGCTTCACCGCCGCATTCGGCGCGGGTACCTACCGGATTGAAGAGCTGCTGTATTGCCCGGATTACACGGTGAAGGACGTGTCCATTGCAGGCGTGCCCGAAGCGCGTATTGTCGATGCCAGCCGTAAGGCGAAGCTGCCGTCGGTCGTGCTCGATATCCTGCCGCCCAATGAGCCGCGTTTCGAAGCGTCCGCGCGGATCCATCACTTTCTCTCCGACGAACTCGCCCTCACACCCGATACCAACGCGCTGGTCGGCCAGGCCGACATGCTTGTCACCCGGCTCTCGGGAGGCCTCGCTACGTGGGCGCGCCGGCTCGAATTCCAGCCGTTCAGGCTGCGCGTGATTGGTACGGCCGGCTCTGGCAAGACGCAACTGGCGGTGCAAGTGATGCGCGATGCGGTGGCGAAGGGCCGCAGCGTGCTGTACGTGTGCTTCAACCGGCCGCTTGCCGACCACATCCGCCTGGTCGCGCCGCCCGAAGCACGCATTGCCAACTATCACCAGCTCAGCGCAAGCGTGACGCGCGATGCCGGCACCCCGCCGGATTTCAGTCAGCCGAACGTGTTCACTACGCTGGAGGAGCGTTTCGCCAATGTCGAGATTGCGGAGCACTGGAAGTTCGACGTATTGATTGTCGACGAAGGCCAGGATTTCCACGCGGCCTGGGTGGACGCGCTGGCCCGTTTGCTGAAGCCGGACGGTGCGTGGTGGTGGCTCGAAGATCCGATGCAGAACCTGTATTTCCGCGACCCCGTGCCGCTGCCCGGCTGGACCACGCTGCGCGAGACCACGAACTATCGCAGTCCGCGCGACCTGCTGGCGTACATCAGGCGGATCGTCGGACGCGAGGTGCGGCTCGACGCGGGCAGTCCGTTCGACGGTTCCGAAGTCAGTCTTTCCACCTACGAAAACGGCCATCCCGACGAAGTGATCGAGGCGACCAAGCGAGCGATCACCCAGGCGCTGGCGCTCGGCTACCGGAAGCAGGACATCGCGGTATTGTCCTTTCGCGGGCGAGAAGGCTCGGTGCTGACGTCGGTCGATCAGCTCGGGCCGCATCGCTTGCGCAGCTTCACGGGGAGTTACGATTTGTTCGGGAATCCGGAGTATCGGGAAGGCGACGTGCTGCTCGAGTCGATCTACCGGTTCAAGGGGCAGTCGGCGCCTTGCGTGATCCTGACCGAAGTCGATTTCGACACTTTCGACGAACAGGTCGCGCGCAAGTTCTTTGTCGGTGCGACGCGAGCCACCATGAAGTTGATCGTGGTGGCATCCGAACGCGCTGCGCACGCGTTCGACGAACAGCATTGACCGCCGCCATGACACAACAGCGGGTCTTGAGAACGCTCGCAGCATCGCTGCTTGCCTTGTCGTCGTTCGCCGCGATCGCGGCGCCTTTGACGCTCGACGTGGAGGGACTGATCGGGCGTACCAACGACGTTGACCATAGCGTCTATCACATCAGCGAAGCCCAACTACTCAAGCTACCTGTCCACACAATCACAACCTCGACCACCTGGACGCCAAAATCCACCTTCTCCGGGCCGCTCCTGGGTGACGTGCTGAAGCTCGTGGACGCACACGGCGACGCCATCGAACTGCGCACGATCGACGATTATTCCTACACGGTGAGCGCGAAGGAAGCGGAGCGTTACGGCGCGATTCTGGCTTACAGCAGGAATGGCGTGCGCCTCACGGTCAACAAGTTTGGTCCGTTATTCCTGATCTATCCACGCGACGCGTATCCCTCGGAACTGAGCGGTTCGGTTGCGGAAGCGAAGTTCGTTTGGCAGATCAAAGGGATGGTTGTGAAATGATGCGTGCGGGGCTGCGCCGTTTCAAAGTGGCGATGCTGGTTGCGGCAGCCATTGCGCCGCCGCTTGGCGGCGTGGGCTACGTGCTGTATTCCGTGCTGCTGGCAAACCAGACCACGCAGCAACTCACCATGCCATACGACGGTTTCTACTGGGACGGTGCGCAATTCCAGATTGCGTACGGCCGCTTTGCGAACCAGATTCTGCTGTATCGCAGCGGGATTGACGCCGATACCGACGAGATCCAGCTCCGGTTCGAGGTGCTTGAATCGAAGCTCGCTGTGGTCACCGCGTCTACCGCGATGCTCTCCGATAGCGGCTCCCTGCGAAACCGCCAACAGGAAATCCTTCGGCAACTGGAAGCGGCGCTCGAGTCGATCGAACCCGATATTGATTCGTTGACGAAGGAGCCCGGGCGCACGCTGAAGATCATTGGTGTATTGCGGCAGAACCAGGACGCAGTGAACGAACTGGCGAACGGGCGCCGCGTGGTCGACGTGGCGGAGCGTGACTACATTGCGCGCGATTTCGTTTCAAAGCGGCGTTACCTGTTCGCGGCGGGCATGTTGCTCGCGCTGCTGTCCATGGTTGCCACCGCCATGCTGCTGCTCAACGGCCAGCGGCGTTCGCGCCTGATTCACCAGCAGCGCGCGGCGCTCGAAGCGCAGCATCAGGCAACCCGTGCAGCGCGGGAAGCATCGCAGGCGAAGGACGCGTTCCTCGGCATGATCAGCCATGAATTGCGCACGCCGCTGCATGCCATTGTGTCGTCGGTGGAACTGCTCGAACTGAACCTGCATAGTGAAGCCGACCGCAAGATCATCCAGCGGCTCGAGACCGGTGCACGCCATCTGGAGGCGCAGATGCGCGACCTGACTGACTTCGCGAGGCTCGGTGCCGGCAAGCTTGAATTGCGGCTGACTGTATTCGATCCAATGGAACTGCTTGACTCTATCGTGGACGCGAATACACCGGCGGCTATGGCCAAGGGTCTGGCGTTGCGCGGGCAGTTCACGGGCGCGGCGGGGCTGGTGGAATCGGACCAGCACCGGCTGCGTCAGATCGTGACGAACCTGGTGACGAACGCTATCAAGTACACCGATTCCGGTTCGGTCGATGTGCGTTTCGAACGCTCGCTTGAACGGCTTGATATCTCTGTTATCGACACAGGTCCCGGGATTGCGCGCGAACAGTTACCGCTGATCTTCAAGGAATTCACGCAGCTCGATTCATCGACCACCCGGCGTTTCGATGGCGCCGGGATGGGCTTGGCCGTCGTGCGCGGACTGGTCGAATTGTTGGGCGGCGTGGTCAACGTGTCGAGTGATGTCGGGCAGGGCGCTGCGTTTCGCGTGAGTTTGCCCGCCGCACCGGTGGCGCGAATGCCCGAGCGCGAGCGTGCGCCCGCGGACTTGCCGCCGTTGAAGAAAGCACGCGTGCTGGTGATAGACGACCACGATTCGATCCGCGAGTCGCTGACTGAAATGCTGGCGCACCTGGGTTATGCAAGCGTGGCCATGTCCGACGTGGACAGCGCTCTCGCTTGGCTCGAGAACAATCCAGTCGATGTGATCCTCGCCGACCTGCACATGCCGGGCAAGGACGGGTACTCGTTCGTGAATGAATACCGGGCACGGCGGGCGGCGGGCGCGAGCTTGCCGGTGATCGCGGTCAGCGCCTACGCGCCGGATCTGGTCGACCCGAGCGCCGCCATCCTGTTCTTCGATTACCTGCTCAAACCCGTGCGCTACGAAGTGCTGAAAAGCGCCTTGGCGCGGGCGTTATCGGCGACACGGCGAATCCATTGAGCGATTGAGCGTTGACGTCGGGTGTTGCGCGTCGACACTCAGGCGCGCTGCAAACGCTTCGACAAGTCCGCCACAAGGATCGCCATGCGCGCCGGTTTCTCGAAACAGGTGACGTTATAGCGCTGGATGATGTCGCTGATTTCGGACTCGCTTGCCTTGCCGGTCGTCAGTTCGCCCGTCAACACGAAGATGGGCGCATCCGGGTTGTCGGAGTTGCGCACAGCCCGGATAGCGTCGGCAGACGTATGCGCTCCGAACAGCCAGTCGATCACCACCGCGTCGAACACTTGCGTCTGCAGCGCTTGCGAGAACCCTTCCAGGCCATACAGCGCAACCGCAGCGAAACCGCTGCGCTCAAGATAATCGTGCAGGTTGTCGGCCGAGGTATGATCGTCGTCCACGACCGCGATCAGCGGCTTGTCCATGTCCGTGCGACGCGGCTGGATCTCGATCTTGTGGACATCGTGAGCGGCGTGCAGCAACACGCCTTCGTGCGTTGTCACGAGCCAGCGGCCGTTCATGTTTTGCGCGATGAAATCCGGCCGGCTGCCCGGGTCGAGCGCCTCGCCAATCCACGCAACGCACGGGATTTCGATCGCGCCAAGCATCAGGAGGGCATCCTGGGCGGTGCCTTCAGTGTCGTCTACGTCAGCGTTCTTCGCGTCGAACAGTTGCAAGGCAGGCTCGCCGAACGCGTCGGCCACGCGGCGGATCTGCGCAAGCGTCCACGGGCTGTTGCCACGTAGCTTTCTGTGCCCTTGCGAGAAACTGAGATCGAGGATGCGGCAAAGTTCGGCTGTCTGCTGCCGCTTGCCAATGCCGTGGCGATTCATTAAATCGCGTACGCGCTGGGCGACGGCGAGGGAATCAGAGGATGAGGTTTCAGTGACCATGCTGCTGTGGACCAGTAAAAGCGCGTGGCGGGTTGGGAGTCGGTGACGCGGATTCGGATTAGACCGGGGGCTATTGTAGGCGTAAGAGCGGACTAGTTCGAAAAACTCTTGCGAAGATAAACGCTTGTCTTGCCGGGGACCGGGAGGTTGTTACCGGTTGCGAATACACGAGCCTGTTCGAACCGCTAACCGGTTCGTGCTGGCAAACGTTCTCTGCCATCAGATAGCGGCATGAAGCCGTTCGAAGCAATAGTTAACACGGTCCATCGGACACTCGGGTTGTCTGACCGCCCGCGTAAATCATCACTCGATGACATGCGTTCTCTGCACTTCCATTGTCCAGCGCCAGTCACGCCACTTGCGCCGTGCGATGCCAGAAAGGGCGCTATCAAGGTGCGTCCTACGGGCGAATGCGCAGCAACTCGGGTTTCGGATTCTTACCAGATTCCAGAAGGTTTTCTCCAGCCCAGAGCGAATTATTCGTACGATCGTTCGCATAGAATCTTCTCCAGATCCACTGACAGGATCGGATAAACGGAGGAGACATGAGCATGCAGAAACGAGCATTGGGCATGATGAACGTGATGGCCGCGTTGTTGATGAGCAGCACGGCGGCTCATGCACAGAGCGCAGGAGATATTGTCGCGAACCTCGGCTGGTTTCATCTGGCGCCGCAGGATTCGAGCAAGCCATTGACGGTCAGTGCCCTTGGCACGAGCACGACCGAAACCGGTACGGGAGCATCGGTCGACGACGCTGATACGTTCGGCCTGACGGCGACCTATTTCATCACCGATCACATCGCAGCGACTGCCGTGCTTGGCGTGCCGCCCAGGTTCAAGCTGTCCGGCAGCGGAACGCTCTCGTCACTCGGGCAGATCGGGACCGCTTATGAATGGAGTCCGACCGTGTTGCTGAAGTATTACTTCAACGACGCACAGAGCCGGCTTCGGCCCTATCTTGGCGCCGGTGGATCGTATGTCTGGTACAGCGGCGTGAAATTGAGTTCGGCGATGTCCAGCGGCAGTTTCCTGTATTCGCCAAGCTATGGGACGGCGCTGGAAGGACCAACGACAGCCAAGCTGAGCAGTTCATTTGCACCGGTCATCAACGCGGGGTTTTCTTATAACTTCAACCAGCATTGGTCGGTCGATGCCTCGCTCTCTTATATGTGGCTTTCAACACGCGCCACGCTGACGACCCAGTCGAAACTGGGCACGGTGACCAGCAGCACCAAGATCAAACTCAATCCGATCATCTCGTTTGTTTCAGTCGGATATAGATTCTGATCGGGGTTTTCGCCGCTTGGGTCCTACCACTTTTTCCTCAACCGGGTTTACCGGCCGTGACTGGATCGAGCCAGAAATCCTTGCGCTCGACCGGCACCCACGAGGGAAGAAACGGATTGGTCAACTCGATCAAGACTCGCCGGTCCAGATGCAGGCCGGCTACAGCCTGCCCAAAATTCCTCTGGAAGAGCGCGTCAAAACTTCCATCCTTTCGCATTGCCTCCAGGCCGTCCCTGATCCGTTGGGCGATAAGTGGATCAGCCTTGTTGACATAAAAGAATTGCGCATAGGAATAGCGGATCAGCAGATGAGTATCTATGGCCATCTCGGGGTACTGGGTCCGAAACGAAATGAGCTCGGGCGTGATCTCGAGCACACCGCGCGGGAACAGGTCGAACCGGCGGTGAACCAGCATCGGAAACAATTGATCGTAACGACTTGCCGTGACAAGAGGGATCTTGTTGAACTGGTACACGGGCACGTCGCCCCAGTCCTGACCCTGGCCTATGTTCAGCAGGCGAAGGCCCTGGATGTCGTTCACTTCATTGATGCGCGTTTGTTGATCGCGCCGGATCAGCGCGACCCGATAACCCAGAAGGCCTTTGTCAATAGGAATGGCAATCGGAATGGCATGCGCATTGAGGTCCGGGTGACCGGGGTCGCTCGCAATCACATTGATCAGGCGGCCGATTATGACCTCCTCGATCTCGCGTTGCGTTGACATCGGCTCCGCGTATGCATCGATTACGTAGGGTCCGTACGTGGGTGTCGTATGGTCCAGCGCCGCGATCAGAAAATCCCAGCGCCTTTCCCGAACGACTTCCTCCTGCACGCGAAGGATGCGGATATGCATGGGCCCGGCCGGCGCAGCAAGCGCCGGATCGCCGGCTTGGGCGCGGGCAATGCCGGTAATCGACAGGCCGGCCACGCCGGTCATAAAGACGGCGCCGGCCAGGGCACGAACGCCGGATGTCCAATCGCTTCGCATGCGCCTTCTCCTGAGGGACCTCGAACCTGCGTGAAGCCCTGCGCGCTCCTGCGTTACGGGGCTGCGACCGATACAGTGTGCGCGCGACCATGTCGCAGGGGTCGGGCTTAAGAGCCTGGTCGGTAAGCGGACAACGCGCTGTAACGGACATATCGCGCTACTCAAGAAGCGGAGCGATAAGCCCGGGACATGCCACGAGGCTCTTTCGGGTAATGCCCAATTGCGCGGAGCACGGTCGTGGCACATATGTTTGCGCTTGCACGAGAACGGGAACGAGCGGACCTCCTTACGGTCGTTCATACGTTATTACCCGCAGACAATTCTTCCGAATCCAACTTACGGTGCGCATGATCCGGCCAATTCTGCCGGTAGCCGGTCTTGCGTCACCTCGTCATTAAACAAGCTTTCACGGGCACATACTACTTCCCGCATCGTCTTAGGAGCACTATGCTTTCTACGGTAAGCAGATGTGAACATTGCGCACACGATGTCGATGGACCTTTAAAACTCTGACTTTGGGGGAAGGCTAGTGGAACTCGAAACCCGCACTTTGGGACGCGTGACGAAGCGACTCGTCCCGTTCCTGATCCTCTGTTATTTCATCGCGTACCTGGACCGCGTCAACGTTGGTTTCGCCGCGTTGCAGATGAATAAAGACCTGGGGTTGTCCTCAAGCGCCTTCGGCTTCGGCGCGGGGATTTTCTTCATCGCTTATTTCTTTTTCGAGGTTCCGTCGAATCTGCTGCTGGAGAAGTTCGGTGCGCGCCGATGGATTGCCAGGATCATGTTCACCTGGGGCATCCTGGCCGGCGCCATGGCTTTCATCCCCGGGATCTCGCGGGTGACGGGACTCTCGGCCGCGCATGTGTTCTATACCTTGCGGGTGTTGCTCGGGATTGCTGAAGCGGGATTCTTCCCGGGCATCATCTTTTTGCTGACGCTGTGGTTTCCGGCGGCGTACCGGGCTCGCGTGGTTGGCTACTTCATGGTGGCCATTCCGCTGTCCACCGTGATAGGCGCGCCTATCTCCGGTGCGCTCCTGAACCTCGATAAAGTCGCTAACCTCGCAGGCTGGCAATGGGTGTATCTGATTGAAGCACTCCCGGCCCTGTTCCTGTCGTTCGTGGTCCTGTTTTATCTCACCGACAAACCGGCGGATGCAACCTGGCTCGCGCCCGAAGAGCGTGACTGGCTCGTCACGCGGCAAGCCCAGGAACGCGCGCAGCGTGAGGCCGTGCGTTCCTTCAGCGTGCGAGAAGCCTTGTTCAACCCGCGGGTTCTCGCCGTCGCGCTCATCTACTTCGGCGCTAATGCGACCAACTACGGCCTGAGTTTCTTCCTGCCGCAGATCGTCAAGGGATTTGGCCTTGGCAACGTGCAGACGGGCCTCGTGACGTCTCTGCCGTACATTGTCGGTGCGTTCAGCATGATCCTGTGGGGACGCCGCTCTGACCGCAAGCTGGAGCGCAAATGGCATGTGGCCATCCCGCTGCTGGTGGCTGCCGGCGGAATTGCGGCATCGACAGCGCTAGATGATCCCGTGCTGAAAATGATCGCGCTGTCCATTGCCGGCTTTGGCATATTCGGCTGCCTGCCAGTGATCTGGACGCTGCCCGCCGCTTTTCTTTCGGGGGCGGCCGCAGCGGGCGGCATTGCCGCGGTGAACTCGCTCGGCAATCTGGCCGGCTTCTTCGGACCCTATGCAATGGGGTGGATCAAGGACAGTACCGGCAGTTTTGCAGCGGGCCTGCTCTGTCTGTCCGGGGCCGGGCTGATCGGCGTGGCAGCGGTCCTTCTGCTTCGTCACGACAGCGCTTTGGAAAATGCGCCCGAGCCTCTTGTAGACGAAAGCTCACGGCACGCTTAACGGCGCGTCTTGAGCGTGCGTCTAAAGGCGGAAACCGAGCCTGGCTTGAGCCGCGAAAGGAGTCCGTAAAGGGGCGCCTTTCGCATTCAACCGGGGCGCTGCCTTGCGGGCGGTCGTCCCTGTCATTGCCTATCCTTGCATCAAATTTCCCATCCGCGTAAGGATTTCCTGACAGGAAAATCAGCATATGTCCCTGCCCGTTTTCCGCGTTTCCTGACTGTGTAATACCCCTCAGCCGCCTAGACTCGGAAGCATCAAAATGGGTCTTTCCGGTTATCCGCCATGATTCCGTATCTGTCCGAGCGCGAAAATGCGGTGGAGCATATCCACACTATCTGCCTGCGCCTGTTCGACTCATGGTGCGAGAACAGGAACGTCATTCCGCTTGCGTACCTGATGCATTGCTGGCCGCTGATCAATAGCGGACCCATATCGATCAGGCGTCTTGCGGACACCATGTGGGAGCTGCGAAAATTCCACGCGGAAACGCTCGATGTTGACGAATCGGGCGTGCTATGCGACCTGGCCGATTGTATTGACGAGATTCTGGGAAGCTCGTTCGGCCCGTTCAATGTCGCGGCAAACGGCTAGGATTGCGTCAGCCTTTCTTGCAAGCGAATTTGAAGGAATTTGAAAGCTGGAGGACATCGATCCGCAGTACGAACCATTCACAACGAATCTGCGTGGTCTGGCGAAAGGCTATCAGTCGAAGGCTCCTCCTGCTGGTCGAGCAGTATCTTGAAGCAAGGCCGGTCCCATGAGCGAGACAAGCGCCAACCTGAGCGATAGCGGCAGCGTGCGCGAGCCGCCGGCAATCCTTATTGTCGATGACATGCCGGCCAATCTCGGACTCGTGGTCGACAGTCTCGCTGACCAGGGCTTTCGCGTGCTCGCGGCGCTCGATGGCGAGGAGGCGCTCGAACGCGCGCAATTTTCGCAACCGGATCTGATCCTGCTCGACGTGAAGATGCCGGGCATCGACGGCTTCGAAACTTGTCGCCGGCTGAAGCGCAGCGAGCGCACGCGGGATATCCCGGTGATCTTCATGACGTCGCTGACCGGCATCGAGGATCTGGTCGAGGGTTTCGCTGCCGGCGGCGCGGACTACGTGACGAAGCCTGTGCGGATCGACGAAATGATGGCGCGGATCAGTACCCATCTGGCGTTACGCGCCATGCACAAGCAGCTTGTTGTACAGAACCGGCAGTTGCTGAACGAAGTGAGTGTGCGCCAGCAAGTGGAAGCGGCGCTGGCGCGTGCGCGCGACGAACTCGAGGTACGGGTCGCGCAACGCATCGCAGAACTCGCTCAGGCGAATGCCAGTCTGCGGCTCGAGATAGAAGAGCGAAGGCGGGCCGAAACGAAGTTGCTGTCGAGCGAGGCGCGGTTCCGCAACATTGTGGAGACCAGTCCGCTACCGTTCTGCATTACGTCGATGCCGCATGGCTCGCTGCTCTACATGAACGAGCCGTTTCGAAAGTTGTTCGGCCTCGCCACCGGGACCGGCACGGTCCTCCATGTTATCGACTTCTATGTGGACCCCGCGACGCGCGACAGGCTGGTGCGCCAGCTCCGCATGTACGGCGGCTTTCGCAACACCGAAGTCAATTTCAGACGGCCGGACGGCAGCACGTTCTGGGCGATGCTGACCGCGCGGGTTGCGAGTTTTGACGACGCGCCGGCCATCTATGTCGGCCTTAATGACGTGACGGCGCGCAAGCTGGCCGAGGGAAAATTGCGGGCGAGCGAAGCGAGTCTCGCGAACGCGCAACGGCTTGCGCGGCTCGGTGACTGGGAGTGGGACACCAGGGCTGGTGTGATCCATTGGTCAGACGAAATGTATCGGATCCTCGGGTTGGCGCCGCAGCTTTCGCGGCCGGACTACCGTACTTTCCTTGCGGCCGTGCATCGCGAGGACCGGGCGCTGGTGCGCCGCGCTGTGCGCGCGTTGTTCGATGAACGGCGGTCATACCGCCTTGATTGCCGCGTAAGGGGAGCCGACGGCGTGGTGCGTGTCGTCCAGTTCCAGGCCGAGGCCATGCCTGCCGTTGGCGTTGGCGTGAACGTCGGCGTCACTACGCAGCCGTTAAAGCTGGTCGGCACGATCCAGGACATTACCGAGCGCAAGAGCATAGAGCACGAGCTGCTGGAATCGCGCGAGCAATTACGCGAGTTGTCCGCCTACATGGAAGCAATCCGGGAAGAAGAAAGAAAACGGATTGCGATGGAAATTCATGACGAGCTCGGACAGTTGCTGACCGCGTTGAAGATGGACGTTTCATTGCTCAAGATGCGCCTGGCCCATGACGCGGATGCGGGAAGAAAAGTCGACGACATGCGCGAGCTGGTTGAAAAGACGATCTGGATGGTGCGCAACGTCGCGAGTCACCTTAGGCCCGCTGCGCTCAATTTCGGCATCGTGTCGGCGCTGGAGTGGCTGGTGGAAGACTTCGGCCGCCGCAAGGGCCTTTCATGCCAGCTCTGGATCAATGGCCGCGAGCCGGTTCTTGACGATGCTCATGCCACCGCGGTGTTTCGTATCGTGCAGGCGTCGCTGACCAACGTTGCACGCCATGCGGGCGCGTCGCGCGTGGACGTCACCTTGACCAACACCGAGACAACGCTTGACCTCTACGTCAGCGACGACGGCTGCGGTTTCGATCCGGCGGCAGCCCGCAAGGGATATTCATACGGACTGCTGGGTATGAGCGAACGCGCCCGGCTAATTGGGGGATCGCTGCGAATCGACAGTTCGCCTGAGGCGGGCACCGTGGTGTCGATTCATGTCCCGTTGGGTGGAGGCGAACGCTCATGATCCGGGTCCTGATAGCCGACGATCACGCCATCGTGCGTGGCGGATTGAAGCAGATCATTGCGACGACAGCGGACATTGACGTTGTGGGCGAAGCCGCGCAGGGCGCCGAGGTGATCGAGAAACTGCGTACCTGCCATGTCGACCTCTTGTTGCTGGACATGACGATGCCCGGCATCAGCGGCGTCGACCTGATCCGGCGCGTGCGCACCGAAGACGCGGCGCTGCCGGTCCTGGTCCTCAGCATCCATAATGAGGCGCAAGTCGTCGCGCGAGCGGTGCGTGCCGGTGCAACCGGCTATGTCACGAAGGATAGCGATCCTGACATCCTGCTTGCCGCCATTCGCAAACTTGCCGGCGGCGGGCGGTTCATCGATCCGAAGCTGGTGGATGTCATGGTCTTTGACACTCATTCCAGCGCCGCCGCACCGCACGAGATTTTGTCCGATCGTGAGTTCCAGGTGCTGCACCTGCTGGCGGCGGGCAAAAGCATCAATGCCATAGCCGAGGTGCTCGTGCTGAGTGCGAAAACCATCAGCACGCACAAGATGCGCATCATGCAAAAGCTCGGCATTGAAAACAACGCCGAACTGATCCGCTATGCGATCAAACACGGTTTGACGTCCGAGCGCGATCGCTCGTAGGGATATTCCGACAAAAAAACCAGCCACGCCTGAAGCCACAATCGACCTCTCCCGACGGACAAGCACTTTTGATGCTCCCAGGATGGTCTCACGGGGTGAATGGAATCGAAACTCCTGGAGAATCGTATGGTTGCGTCGGAGCAGTCTTTGCGCGTACTGGTTGAAAAATGGCTGGGTGCGGTCAGCACCGGGCATCTGCAGATGCGCTCCATTCAACGTCTCCGTGCGGGGCGCAACCGGTGCGTCTGCATTGAAGTGGAACGGGCACCTGGATCAGAATTCAGCGCTTTCACGCTGTTCTTTTCCGTCACGACAATGGCGAGTGGCGTGTTTATCCGCCAGAGGCAGTTCGCCCTGCCATGAGTCTCGCCCGCCTAACTGCCTGAGCGGGACCTCATAGTTCATCTCCGCCAAAATGTAGCAAAAATTCATTCCCCGGCGAGTGACGCGGCACGTGCCTACTTCAATCCGCCGCGCTCATAAACATCTCACCCGGATGCGTCAATTCTCCGCAGGTCCTGATCTATCAACCGTTTCACAGGTCTAACGTCCCGGGCCGCGACACCGCTGCGTGTCGAAAAGGGGACGTCATTGCGATGTTGTCTGCAGAAATGAATTTGATTAAATGTTCCGCGAAATGTGCGCGTCTGCATATAGGAAACGCGGTTGCTCCCCGAAGCTTGGCGGGCATCACGACGGCGAGTTGAGATCCGGCTTGCCCGCATAGGATGCCGCGGCCCAACACCTGAAACCCATTCCTGTGAGAGATCATCCGATGAATACCGACTTCACCCGTACCGGCGAACTCAAGAACGTTGCCAGCTATCCGCAATGGCTCCAAGACGTAATCAAGGATTGCGAAGAAGCGAAGCGCAAGGTTGTCTATCACCCGCTGTGCAAGGCCATGAAGGATGCGACGCTCGACATCGAAAGCACGCATCGTTTTCTCATTGGTTTTTTCCCCGTTATCGAGCAGTTTCCGCAATTCATGGCGTCGAACCTGATGAAAGCACGGTTCGGTCATTCGCATGGCGAAGGGATGGCACGGTCCTACCTCATCCAGAATATCCGGGTTGAGAACATGCATGCCAAGCACTGGCTGCAATGGGCAGGGGCAAGCGGCCTCGGACTTGATGA
>DASYLW010000380.1:0-3963 GCA_036009385.1 Caballeronia sp. | reverse complement strand
CAAACGATCCACATTGGCCTGCGCGGCCGCTACGGCCGCTTTCTTCGCGGTGTAGTCGCCGGTGCGGTCGTCGACTTCCTGCTGGGCGACCGAGTCGGTGCCGAGCAGCGCCTGCCAGCGTTTCGCGGTTGTTCCCGCGAGGGCGGCGTTGGCTTGCGCACTGGTCAGGTCCGCTCGTGCCTGCAGCAACTGCTGGTCGAGTTCCGGCGATTCGATCACCGCGAGCAGTTGTCCGGACTTCACCGGCGCGCCAATGTCCACATTCCACGACTTCAGATAACCGCTCACGCGCGCGAAGAGCGGCGCGCGCGAATACGCTTCGAGATGCGAGGGCAGATCGAGCGTCGGACCGTTTGCCGCGCTGACCGGATAGATCACGTTGACGGTCGGGACCACCTGCGCGTTGGTCCAGGTCTTGAGGTTGCGGGCATCGACGGCGCGCAGCGTGACGCCGGCGGCGATCACGAGCACGGCAACCGCGATACCGACCACGCCGATCACGACCAGTCGCCGGCGCGGTACGGGTTGATCAATCACCGGTTCATTAGTGACGGATGGACTGGTGACAACAGGTTCAGACGACATGAGCAGGACCTCCCGTAACGGGTGTCGGGGCAATCGCGCGGCCAGGGCGCGAGTGAATGATGCAGAAGATCACCGGGACCAGGAGCAGCGACGCGGTGGTAGCGAAAATCAGGCCGCCGATAACGGCGCGGCCAAGGGGTGCGTTCTGTTCGCCGCCTTCGCCCATCGCGAGGGCCATCGGCGCCATGCCGATGATCATCGAGAGAGCAGTCATGAGCACCGGGCGGAAACGGGTGAAGCCGGCTTCAAGCGCAGCCTTGAACGGGTCGCCGTGAACGGCCAGGCGCTCGCGGCAGAAGCTGACTACGAGGATGGAGTTGGCGGTCGCCACCCCCATGCACATGATCGCCCCCGTCAGCGCGGGCACGGACAGCGTGGTGTGGGTCGCAAACAGCATCCAGATGATGCCGGCAAGTGCGGCCGGCAACGCGGTGACGATCACGAACGGATCGGCCCACGACTGGAAGTTGACCACGACGATCAGGTAGATCAACACGACTGCGCCGAGCAGGCCGAACAACATGCCGGCGAACGCGCTGTTCATGGTCTGCACCTGGCCGAGCAGCGCAACCGACGAACCCTTGGGCAACGTACCTGCATTACGCTGCACCACGCGCTGGATGTCGGACGCAACCGCGCCGAGATCGCGATCCTGCGTGGTTGCGAAAATCTCGACCATCGGCTGGATGTTGTACTGGCTCACGACCGCATTGGTGTTCGTACGCTCGACGGTCGCGAGGCCGCCGAGGATCTGGCCGCTGCTTTGCAAGCTCGAGGTGATAGGCAGGTTCTGCAGCGAGGCCAGCGAATCGAGGTTGTATTGTGGCGTCTGCATCACGATCGGATATGACACACCGTTCGCGTTGTTCAACCAAAACGTCGGCGCGACCTGGCTCGACCCCGCGAGGTTCACGACCAGGCTGTTCGTGACGTCCCGCTCGTTGATGCCAAGCAGTTGCGCGCGGGTGCGGTCAACGTCGACGTTGAAGGTTGGAGAGTTCTGCGCTTGCTGGATGCGCGCGTCGACTACGCCGGGGATCTGGCGGATCTCGCGCAGCAGCCGGTTCGCATAAGCGAAGTTCGCGGACAGGTTGTTGCCGCGAACCTGCAGGTCGACCGGCGCCGGCGAGCCGAAGTTCAGGATCTGGCTGATGATGTCCGCCGGCGGAAACGAGAACGTCACGCCCGGATAAAGGCGCGGCAACTTCTCGCGCATCTCCCGCACGTACTCCGCGGTCGGGCGATGATCTTCGTTCAACGCGATCTGGATGTCGCCGTCCTGCGAGCCGATCGTGCCGGTGTTGTTATAGGCGAGATTGATACCGCTGACCGGCAGGCCGATGTTGTCGACCATGGTGGAGAGTTCAGCAAACGGAATGATCTGTCGAATCGACCCCTCCACATCCGCAAAAATCTGCGCCGTCTTCTCGACTCGCACGCCGACCGGCGCGCGTACATGCAACAGGATCTGCCCGGCGTCCACGTCCGGGAAAAAGTTGCGGCCAAGCAAGGGCACCAGCGCGAACGAGATCAGCACGAAACCGAGGAAGCAACTGACGAATGGCGCGCGATGATTCAGCGCCAGTTCCAGCAGGCCGTGATAGCCGGCGCGAATCTTTTCGAAGCGCCGTTCGAAGCCTTGCTGGAAGCGTCCAAGTGGTCCGGGGCGCTTCTTGTCATGCGCATCTTCATCCAGGTCGTGCGGGTGCAGCAGGTACTTGGCCATCGTGGGGACGAGCGTTCGCGACAGGATGAACGACGCGACCATCGCGAAGATCACGGCCTCGGCCATGGGCACGAAGAGGAAACGCGCGACACCGTCGAGGAAGAACATGGGCACGAACACAATGCAGATACAGAGCAGCGCCACGAACGCCGGCGTGACGATCTGCGCGGCGCCATCGAGGATGGCTTCTTCTACTTGCTTGCCTTGCTCCAGATGCCAATTGATATTTTCGATGGTCACGGTCGCGTCGTCGACCAGGATCCCCACCGCGAGCGCAAGGCCGCCGAGGGTCATGATGTTGAGCGTTTCACCGAGCGCAGACAGGGTCGCTATCGAACCGAGAATGGCGAGGGGAATCGAGGTCGCAATGATGACGGTCGAACGCCAGCTGCCGAGGAACAACAGGATCATGAGGCTGGTCAGCGCGGCCGCGATCACGCCTTCGCGTGCCACGCCGCTGATGGCCGCGCGCACGAATAGCGACTGGTCGCCGATCGGCGCAATTTGCAGCGCGTCGGGTAATGACGCCTTGGCATCGAGCACGTGCTGCTTGATGCCGGCAATGATGCCGAGCGTGGACACCGAGCCGTTCTTCAGTACCGACATCAGCACTGAACGCTTGCCGTCCACGTGCACAATATTGGTTTGCGGCGGACTGCCGTCGCGGACGTTAGCGACATCGTGGATATAAACCGTGGTGCCGTTGACCGCCTTGATCGGCAGATCGCCGAGCGCTTTAAGCGCGTAAGGTGCGTTGTTCAACTGCAGCGTGTATTCGTGATCGCCGATTTTTTCCGTACCGATCGGCGTCAGCAAATTCTGGGCAGCGAGCGCGTTCGCGACGTCTTGCGCAGACAGGCCGCGCGCTTGCAAGGCAGCCGGGTCGATGTCGATTTGTATCTGGCGAGACTTGCCGCCGAACGGATAAGGGATCGACGCACCGGCAACCGTCACCAGCGCGGGACGCAACTGATTCAGCCCAAGGTCGCCCAGGTTTTGTTCGGACAGACCCTTGCCCGAGAGCGCGAGCTGGATGATGGGCACGGTCGACGCGTTGTAGTTCAGGATCAGCGGCGGCGTGGTGCCCGGCGGCAATTGACGCAATTGCGTCTGTGCGACGGCGGTCACCTGCGCGTTCGCGTTGCTGATGTTCACGCCCGGCTGAAAGAAGATCTTGATAATGCCGAAGCCATTCACCGATTCAGCTTCGATGTGCTGGATGTCGTTGACCGTCGTGGTCAGCGAGCGCTCGAACGGCGACGTGATTCGTCCGACCATCTGATCCGGCGGCAAGCCCGTGTATTGCCATACGACGCTGATTACGGGAATGCGAATATCGGGGAAGATATCGGTCGGCGTTCTGATCGCGGAAAGCGGTCCGATGATCAGGATGAGGATCGCGAGGACGACAAAGGTGTAGGGTCGTCGAAGAGCGATACGTACTAGGCCGAGCATGAGCGTTCCAATACTTGGGGTTGAACTGAATCGATGAATTCTTTCTAGTGACTTTCGAAATTGCGGATGGAAACCGATTTCGAATTAAGACATCGCCAAGCGTGCGTGATTTTGTCTGAAACGAAGACAATCCGGGAATGTACACAAACGAAAACAAAGCTGCAGCGCACAAGCGCGTATTCGGAAGGGCGATCGAA
>DASYLW010000379.1:0-7305 GCA_036009385.1 Caballeronia sp. | reverse complement strand
GACAGATTCGAACTGTCGACCTACGGATTAAGAGTCCGCTGCTCTACCAGCTGAGCTAACGCCCCGAAAAACTGAATCCGAATTATAGCGACGTTTTCGCCGATTGCGCAACTGTCCGCAACGCAAAACCTGAAAATACCGGTCTCGCAGACGCTTGAAAGCCGCATGACATATGGCTCAGGTGCTCATCGCCCATCCCAAAAAAGCCTGACTTCGAGCAATTGTCACGAGCCGTTATCATGACGGGCGCCCTTACTGCGGACAGTACAACCGCACGAAAGCGGCCACAAGAACAATCGCGAGACCACCACAATCAACAAACCAAAGCCCATGGACAAATCCGCCATCCGCGTTTTGCTAGACACCACCTTCGCGCCATGGATTCAGGACCTGGGCCTGACGCCAGAAAGCTCCACCGATACCAGCGTCACCCTCCGCCTCCCGCACGCGGACAAACTTCGCCACGTCGGCGGCGTGATCTGCGGCCAGGTTTTCATGGCCGCAGCCGACACCGCCATGATTGTCGCCATCGCGCAGGCGCTAGGCGATTTCCAGCCGATGACTACCGTCTCACTCACAACAAGCTTCCTGCGCCCAGTGAAAACCGGCGATGTCCTGGTGACGGCGAAAATCCTGCGCCGCGGCCGCAATCTGGTCTTTGGCGAAATCGAACTCCTCGACGAAACCGGCGCACTCGCCGCTCACGCGACCACCACGGTCATGCTTCTCACATAAAAAACCTATGTTCGATCAAGTCGTATTCGCCGGCGGCGGCAACCGCTGCTGGTGGCAAGCCGGTTTCTGGGACGTCGTCCAGCCGGAACTCAAGCTGCGCCCACGCGTGATCACCAGCATCTCGGCTGGCGCGGCAACGGCCTGCATGCTGTACATGAACCACTCCGAATGGGTGATGGACTACTACGCGCATGCACTGCGAGACAATCCTAAAAACGCGTACTGGGGTAATTTGCTGCGCGGCGAATCGGTGTTCCCGCACTATCGAATCTACCGGCAAGCACTACTCGATATCTACCGCGCCGAGTTTCCATCGCTGCAAAACGCACCGGAAATTCGTATCGGCGTATCGCATTTGCCGCGTTGGCTAGGCGCTCGCAGCGCGGTGGCCGCGGGACTGATCGCCTATAACATCGAAAAGTACGTGCGTAAAAAGCTGCATCCCACGCTCGGTCAGTCCCTCGGGTTCCATCCGGAATTCGTGAAAGCGCAAGAGTGCGCGACGGTCGATGACCTCGCCGACCTGATCCTGCAATCGTCATGTACGCCGCCGTTCACGCCAGTCATGCGCCGGCACGGCCGGCCGGTGCTCGACGGCGGCATGGTCGACAATGTGCCGGTCGGCGCGCTGGATGCATCGCCGGGACTGGTTCTCGTGATGGTGACGCGCGTGTATCCGCGACCGCAGATGTTTGTCGTGGAGCACGGTGCGAACCGCGACCAACGCCGCGTTTATGTGCAGCCGTCGCGGAAAGTGCCGATTTCGGCATGGGATTACACCAGTCCGTCGCTGATGCGGCCTGCGTACGACCTGGGCCGTAACGATGGTGAGCAATTCCTGACACGCTTGCCCGATCTGCTCGGCGCAGCGGCGCATCTCTAAAAGGAGTGTTGAACCGATGACCAAACACCACAAATACACGCTGCAAGTTGTCTGGACGGGCGATCAGGGCTCCGGCACCTCAAGCTACGACGCGTACTCCCGCGATCACCTGGTACGTGCAGCGAACAAACCGGCCATCGAGGCATCAAGCGATCCGGCGTTTCGCGGTACCGCCACGCGCCACAACCCGGAGGAATTGTTCGTCGCGTCGCTTTCGTCGTGCCACATGCTCTGGTACCTGCACCTTTGCGCAGTGAATGGCATTGTGGTGACGGGTTACGCGGATGACCCGGTCGGCACGATGGAGGAATCGGCGCAAGGAAGCGGCCACTTCACCGATGTCGTCTTGCGCCCGCAAGTGACCATTGGCGCGGGCGGTGACGTAAAGCTGGCTGTCCGTCTGCACGAGGAAGCGCATAAGTTCTGCTTTATCGCGAACTCGGTCAACTTCCCCGTCCGATGCGAGCCGTCCACGGACATTTCCACGGTTTGACTATCGACTATCGCCGACGTCCACCCACCAGCGCTTCCGGATTGGCGACACTCGATGTGTCGCCGGCATCGAAGGCGAGGATGTTCTTGAACGCCGCCGTGAAGTAGAGCTCGTAGCTCTCCCTCTCCACATACCCAATGTGCGGCGTGCAAATGACGTTTTCCATGCGCAGCAGGCTATAACCCTGCAGGATCGGCTCGCTCTCGAACACGTCGATAGCAACCATCCCCGGCCGGTTGTGATGCAGCGCATTGAGCAGCGCGTTTTCTTCGAGCAATTCCGCGCGACTGGTGTTCACAAACAGCGCGGTGGGCTTCATGCGCATCAGATCGGCGGCAGTGACAATGCCGCGCGTTTCGTCGGTCAGCCGCAGATGCAACGAGAGCACATCGCTCTGTTCGAACAACGCTTCGCGGCTCTCGGCCACATCCACGCCGTCTGCACGGGCGGCAGCCTGCGAGCGCTCCCGGCCCCAGATCACCACTTTCATGCCAAACGCCTTGCCGTAACCGGCGAGCAACTGGCCGATCTTTCCGTATCCCCATATCCCCAGCGTCTGGCCGCGAAGCACCTGGCCCAGGCCGAAATTCGGCGGCAGCGCGGAGGTCTTCAGTCCGGACTGCTGCCACGCGCCCTGCTTCAGGTTCGCGACGTACTGCGGAATCCGGCGTTGCGCGGCCATGATCAACGCCCAGGTCAACTCGGCCGGCGCAATCGGCGAACCGGTGCCTTCCAGCACGGCGATTCCTCGCTCGGTACAGGCGTCGAGTTCTATGTGGCCGCCCGCCTTGCCGGTCTGGCTGATCATGCGCAGCCGCGGCAGTTTGTCGAGCAGTTGCGAGCTGATCCGGGTGCGCTCGCGGATCAAAACGAGCGCTTCTACTTCCGAGAGTCTGCTAGCCAACTGTCCAAGTCCGCGCACCGTGTTATTGAATACTTTCACCTCGTGATCGGCGAGCAGACTAAAGCAATCGAGCTTGCGAACGGCGTCTTGGTAGTCGTCCAGGATGGCAATTTTGATTGGCATGGATTGGCTTTTGATTGGCATCAAACGTGCTGCAGAAATTCGAGGATGGAAAGGGATTAACGCGGTAAGTTCGGGTAATCACGGATAAATCAGGTAATTGCGTACAAATTTCCCAAAATGCGGGCATCGCGTCGCGTTAAGCTGGTGGTCTAATCCGACGAATTTACCGATCGTCGGATGGATCGTTGAAAAAATCGAATGCGGAACAGGCGGTCTAGCCATTCACGCGTCGCTACCGCCGGAGCACCGGCAACGATGGAGACAATTCCTAATCCCTTTTTAACAGCTTGTTCCGTGCCGACGCAAGCCGCGTTTTTCAGGACGGCAGTCGCCACCAAGGCTAGACAACTCCCCGACGCATGCCTTGTTTTTGTGTCGCCGTCCGCTACGTGAGTTCCCACCGTGCAGATGAACCGGCGACCCGGAATGCGCCTCTCGCGAGCAGCGCCGGTGGGTTGCAAACCGTTTTCTCTTCCAAGAACGGAGTGTGCTCGATGAACCAGCCCGCAGTAGTAGATCAAAACGTCGCTGCCGACAGCGACGTACCGGGGTATGTAAAGAACCAGAAACTCATCACTTGGGTGCGGCAGGTCGCCGCGCTGACGAAGCCGGACCGGATCGAATGGTGCGACGGGTCCGAGGAGGAATACGACCGGCTGTCGCAACTCATGGTCGATGCCGGCACCCTCAAACGCCTGAATCCAGCGAAACGGCCTAATTCATATCTTGCCTGCTCCGACCCGTCCGACGTCGCGCGGGTGGAAGATCGCACGTTCATCTGCTCGGCGCGCCCGGAACAGGCCGGTCCGACGAATAACTGGGTCGATCCCGCGGAAATGCGTCTCGCGCTGGATGGCCTCTTCGACGGATGCATGAGCGGCCGCACGATGTTTGTCGTCCCATTTTCGATGGGCCCGCTCGGCTCGCCGATCGCTCATATTGGCGTGGAATTGACGGACAGCCCGTACGTGGTGACAAATATGCGCATCATGACGCGCATGGGCCGTGCGGTGTACGACGTGCTGGGCGCCACCGGCGAATTCGTGCCGTGCGTGCATTCGGTCGGCGCACCTTTGCCAGCGGGACAGAAGGACGTGCCGTGGCCGTGCAACGACACGAAATACATCGTGCATTTTCCGGAAAGCCGCGAGATCTGGAGTTTCGGTTCGGGTTATGGCGGCAACGCGCTGCTCGGCAAGAAATGTTTCGCGCTGCGGATTGCATCGACGATGGGACGGGATGAAGGCTGGCTCGCCGAGCACATGCTGATTCTCGGGGTGACGTCGCCGCAAGGGCGCAAGTATCACGTCGCGGCGGCGTTTCCGTCGGCGTGCGGCAAGACCAATTTCGCGATGCTGATTCCGCCGCACGACATGGCGGGCTGGAAGGTCTCCACGATCGGCGATGACATCGCCTGGATCAAGCCGGGCCGCGACGGCCGCTTGTACGCGATCAATCCCGAAGCGGGTTATTTTGGCGTGGCGCCGGGCACGAGCGAGAAGACCAACTTCAACGCCATGGCAACGCTCAAGGAGAACGTGATCTTCACGAACGTGGCGCTCACCGACGACGGCGATGTCTGGTGGGAAGGCATGACCGACACGCCGCCGGCGCACCTGATCGATTGGCAGGGCAATGACTGGACGCCGGAGTCGGGCAAGAAGGCAGCACATCCGAACGCACGTTTCACGGCGCCGGCTGCGCAATGTCCGTCTATCGACGCCGACTGGGAGAATCCGGCCGGCGTGGCGATCGATGCGTTTATCTTCGGCGGCCGCCGTTCCGACACCGTGCCGCTCGTCACGGAAGCGCGCAACTGGAACGAGGGCGTCTACATGGCCGCGACCATGGGCTCGGAAACCACCGCCGCCGCGGCCGGCGAGCAGGGCGTGGTCAGGCGCGACCCGTTCGCCATGCTGCCGTTCTGTGGCTACAACATGAGCGACTATTTCGGTCACTGGCTGAAAGTGGGCGCGCGACTGCAACAACTCGACGCCAAACTGCCGAAGTTTTTCTGCGTCAACTGGTTCCGCAAGGACGCGGACGGCAAGTTCGTGTGGCCGGGTTTCGGCGACAACATGCGCGTGCTGAGCTGGATGATTGGGCGTATTGACGGCACCGCTCACGGCGATGAACACGCGTTCGGGCTTTCGCCGCGCTTCGAGGACATAGACTGGGGCGCACTCGACTTCACTCGCGAGCAGTTCGAGCGCGTCATTTCCGTGCAGGACTCGGCATGGCGCGCAGAACTCAAATTGCACGATGAGTTGTTCACGAAACTCGCTCACGGCCTGCCCGCCGAACTTGCAGAGACGAAAGCCGCGATCGAAAAGCGGGTATCGGCCTGACTTTTTGTTAAAACTTGTTGAGCGCGATTAGTGACGTAAGTCGGCATAATCGATGAAATAAGGGCCGCATTTGCGGCCCTTATACATTGCCCTCGTACTGCGCCAAAATTGCTTCAGCCAGCTTTTCAGAATCATGCCGGTGGACGTTTGATAGTTACATCGTTCCGAATTCAGCAATAATGGGCCCTCTTTCACCTTACTGAATGGTAAAGCCGAAATCTTTTGTCATGAAAAGTCACATTTAAGGCAACTTCTGCACGAAAACTGGAGTCCTAGGATAATTCCGAATTGCTTCTGGTATTTAAAAGAGGCCGTCTAGCAGCAGGAGTTGTCTCATGGATCATTTGCAGTCGATGAAAGTATTCGTCCGTGTGGCGGATCTCGGCAGTTTTGCCCGCGCGGCCGGCGCGATGGATATCTCGAATGCAGTGGCAACACGTCATATCGCCGACCTGGAGGGACGTCTGGGCACCCGCCTGCTCAACCGGACCACGCGCAGCCTGTCGCTGACCGAATCCGGCCAGGTGTACCTGGAACGTGCCCGCCAGATCCTCGACGAGCTCGAGGACGTCGAACAAATGGTGGTTGCACGTAACCACGAGCCGGTTGGATCGCTACGAATTGTCGCACCCGTCGTATTCGGCCTGCACAACCTCGCGCCCGTGCTACAGACCTATACGGAACGCTATCCGAAAGTCGTGCCCGACGTCACGCTGGTCGATCGGCAAGTGGACCTGGTGGAAGAGGGCTTCGACGTGGGCATCGTGATCGCGCGCCAGATGCGCAGCGCTAGCATTGTCACGCGGCGCCTCACGACTGGTTGCCTGACCGTATGCGCGACGCCCGGGTATCTCGAAAAGCATGGCGTGCCGACGCGGCCGGAAGACTTGTCCGAACATCCGTCGCTGAGTTTGCCGTCCGAATATTTCGGCGATGAGCGTGTGTTCACGGGTCCGGAAGGCGAAGTGCGCGTGCGGCCGACGAACGTGATCGTCGCGAACAACACCGAGATGCTGCGTCAGTTCGCGCTGCTCGGCATGGGCATCGCGATCCTGCCGAGCTACCTGATCGGCAACGACACCACGCGCGGCAAACTGGTGCGCCTGCTGAGCGACTACCAGTTGCCGCAGGTCGAGATCAATGTCGCCTATCCCAGCCGACGCCATTTGCCCGCGAAGGTGCGCACGTTTATTGATCACCTTGTCGAGCATTTCAGCCAGACGCCGAATCATCAGCTAGGCGAGCAGTGGGTGAAGGACGGATTCGTGAAGCCGGGCGCGCCAGCAATCGACGAACGCGATTCCGAGCCGCTGGTCGCGCACGCGGCTTATGCAGAAGCGGAAGGTGGTGCACGATTTGAAGCCGATGTGTCCTCCGCCGACGACAGCAGGCTCGGCGGCAAGCCCGCGAAGTCACGCTCGCGTGCGACGCCGGCCATGCCCTCGCCATTCTGAGGAGGCTGCCGGCTGCCGTGGTGAGGCTTCTTCAGTGGTTAAGCGTTGTCCAGCACGATGAACAAAAAAAAGCCCGCGAATGATTCGCGGGCTTTTTTTATGCTGCGGACCTGACCGACATGGCCCTGAAAACTAAAAATTAACCCGCTTTGCGAGCCGGTGCCTTCCTGGCCGCCGCCTTCTTTGCAGGCGCTTTTTTGGCTGCAGGCTTCACCGTCGTCTTCTTGGCCGCCACGGCGACATCGCCGTCACCTTCGTCTTCCGCTTCAGTCGCTGCCGCCGCACCGCGCTTGACGGCGGGCTTCGCACCCGGCTTCGGCTCTTTCTTCTCGAACTCGAAGCCAATCTTGCCGTCCGGCTGCTTC
>DASYLW010000378.1:0-1522 GCA_036009385.1 Caballeronia sp. | reverse complement strand
ACGGTGTATCGGGAGCCGACCCAGCATTGGGAGCTCTATGAGATGGCGGAAGAGCTCGTCGATCTTGAAGACTCGTTCCGGCAATGGCGCTTTCGCCATGTGACCACCGTTGAGCGGATCATCGGCTTCAAGCAAGGCACGGGCGGAACCAGCGGTGCGCCCTATTTGCGAAGGATGCTGGATGTCGTGCTGTTTCCCGAGTTATGGCACGTCAGGACGTTGCTCTGAGCGTTTGATTGCGTGGTACATAGTGCACTGGTCATACGCGCGTGCTTATGTGGAAAGCCTAAGGACGCGGGGTAGAGCAGAACGCGCTCTGACAAGCGGCCCGCTTTGTCCGATAATGACTCGCATGAAAATGCTCCCTACCCCCAGCCTCATGCGGCGTGCTTTCCTGGCGTTGCCCGCAGCCCTGCTGCTAGCGTCGTGCGCGACACCCACTGCACCGATATCACTCGATACCGCCATTGCCGCGCCGTATCGTGGAGAAAAGGCGCGGGCACGCGACGTCTATCGGCACCCGAAAGAGACACTGGAGTTCTTCGGCCTCGCGCCGAACCAGAGCGTGCTGGAAATTGCGCCGGGCGGCGGCTGGTACACGGACATTCTCGGGCCTTATTTGCGGGCACGCGGCACGCTTTACGAAGCGCAATATCTGCCGCCGCAAGGGGCGCTTCCAGCCGGCGAAGCAAAGAGTAACGCCGTGTTCGAGCGCAAGCTCGCTGCTGCGCCCGACGTCTTCGGAACGGTCGTGGTCGGCTCGTTGCAATCGGGGCAGTTCAGCGGCTTTCCCGCTGGGCTGCAAGTAGATCGTGTGCTGACGTTCCGTAATATTCATAACTGGATAGAAGACGGTCAGGTCGATGCCAACCTGCGTGCGTTCTATTCAGTCCTGAAACCGGGCGGCGTGCTCGGTGTGGAAGAGCATCGCGCCAGGCCAGGCACATCGGTTCAGCAAATGATCGATACCGGATACATGACTGAAGCCTACGTCATCGAGCATGCACAGGCAGCGGGTTTCAGGCTTGCGGCGCGCAGTGAGATCAACAGCAATCCTCGCGATACGAAGGATTATCCAAACGGCGTGTGGTCCTTGCCACCAACCTTCCGCGGCGGCGATGCTGACCGCGCGCGCTTCGCAGCCATTGGCGAATCGGACCGGATGACGCTGCGTTTCATCAAGCCGTAGGTTCGATAAGCTATCCGGTTCGTCAACCCGCAGGCAAGCATGCGCGTCCGCAAGGTTCCCTTGCGACGCGCACTAGCCACTTTCACCGGCGCCAGTTGAAACCACCCTGTCTGCGAAACGAATCATTTGCGGAGACAGCTCTCGTGGACGACGCGTTCATTACGCGGCATGCGCTCAGATGCGGACGCTGGATGGGTCACAACCGGGACCGTTGCTTGCATGCTACTTGCAGATCAGCAGATCACTCCCTTCTTCAACGTTTGAATCACGAAGGTTATCCATGATCGAAGTCCATCATCTAAACGAATCCCGGTCGCGCCGTATTACGTGGCT
>DASYLW010000377.1:0-8224 GCA_036009385.1 Caballeronia sp. | reverse complement strand
CACCGACTCACCGAGCCACTGAAACGATGGACGACCAAAAAAAACACCCAGCACCACCGCCTTACTCTGAAACCCGTTCGCCTACCTCCCAAGCCTCGACTCCCATTCCGTCCGCGATCCGGCCTCGTCGGCGCCGGCTTGTATGGATCGTCGTCGCCATCCTGATCGTGGCGGGCCTGTTCGTGTGGCATCCGTGGAACCGTGGTGGCGCTGATAATGCGCAGCAAGCGCGGCAGGGAGGTGGCGGCCGGCGCGGTGGCGGCGGTCCGGGTATGGCGGCTCCGCCGCAACCCGTGCATGTCGCAACGGTCAGCCAAGGCGAAATGCCGGTGGTGATCAACTCGCTCGGAACGGTGACGCCGCTGGCGTCGGTGACGGTCAAGACGCAGCTCAACGGCACGCTGCAGAACGTTGCGTTCCAGGAAGGCCAGATGGTCAAGAAGGGCGACGTGCTGGCTCAGATCGACCCTCGCCCCTACGAGATTTCGTTGCGCAATGCACAAGGCACGCTCGCGAAAGATCAGGCGCTGCTGCAAACTGCCCGCCTCGACCTGAAGCGCTACCAGATGCTGCTTTCGCAAGACTCGATCGCGAGCCAGCAAGTGGACACGCAGGCGTCGCTCGTGCAGCAGTACGAAGGGACGGTCAAGTCCGACCAGGCGAATGTGGATACGTACAAACTCGACCTGACCTACGCGCGTATCACCGCGCCGGTGTCGGGCCGTGTCGGCTTGCGGCAGGTCGATCCGGGCAACTACGTGACGACCGGCGACACGAATGGCGTGGTGGTCATCACGCAACTGCAGCCCATCAGCGTCATTTTCACGACCTCCGAGGACAACCTCACTGCCATCCTGAAACCGTTGCACGCGGGCGCGAAGATGTCGGTGACTGCTTATGACCGGGCCAACACCAAGTCGCTCGAAAGCGGTTATCTGGAAACGATCGACAACCAGATCGACACAACCACGGGCACGGTCAAGCTGCGTGCGACCTTCGACAACAACGAAAGCATGCTGTTTCCGAACCAGTTCGTGAACACGAAACTACTGGTCGATGTCATCAAGGACGCGACCATCGTGCCCACGCCCGCGGTGCTCAACGGTTCATCGGGTGCGTTTGTCTATGTGGTGAAGCCGGACAATACGGTGACCGTACGCAATGTGAAGATCGGTCCGGTCGATGGCGAACGCACCAGCATCAAGACAGGTCTGCAAGTGGGCGAGCGCGTGGTGATCGACGGCTCGGACCGGCTGAAGGAAGGCGCGAAGATCACCATCCCGGCCGACAAGCCCAAAGCCGCTTCCGGTGCTTCGGGAGCCGTTGCTGCATCGGCCGCTTCGGCTGCTTCGGGCGCGCATCGTGGCCACCATCGCAGACAGTCGCAGTGAAGCGCCCATGATCCATAACAGCACTGCACCCGCATGAATCCATCACGTCCTTTTATTCTGCGTCCGGTCGGCACGGCGCTGCTGATGGCGGCGATCATGCTGGTCGGCCTTGTCGCGCTGCGCTTCTTGCCGTTGTCCGCGCTACCCGCCGTCGACTATCCGACCATCCAGGTGCAGACGTTCTATCCGGGCGCGTCGCCGGATGTGATGACCACCTCGGTCACCGCGCCGCTTGAGAAACAGTTCGGGCAGATGGCGAGCCTGAACCAGATGTCGTCGCAAAGCTCGGCCGGCGCGTCGGTCATCACGCTGCAATTCAGCCTTGACCTGCCGCTCGACATCGCCGAGCAGGAAGTCCAGGCGGCTATCAATGCAGCGGGCAACCTCCTGCCGTCCGACCTGCCCGCTCCGCCAATCTACGCGAAGGTGAACCCCGCCGACGCGCCTATCATCACGCTCGCGATCAGTTCGAAGACCTTGCCGCTCACGCAGGTCCAGGATCTCGCCGATACCCGTCTCGCACAGAAGATCTCGCAAGTCGGGGGCGTGGGACTGGTGTCGGTCAGCGGCGGTAATCGGCCGGCCGTCCGGATCCAGGCGAACACACGTGCGCTGGCGTCGTATGGCCTGAACATCGACGATTTGCGCACCACCATTTCGAACCTGAACGTCAATACGCCGAAGGGCAATTTCGACGGCCCCTCGCGGGCCTACACGATCAACGCGAACGACCAGCTTACCGATGCCAGCGCCTACCAGAGCGCGGTTATCGCTTACAAGAATGGCCGGCCGGTGATGCTCACGGACGTCGCGACGGTCGTCTCCGGTCCTGAAAACACGAAGCTCGGCGCGTGGGTGGACAACACGCCGGCCATCATCCTGAACGTTCAGCGCCAGCCGGGTGCGAACGTGATTGCGGTGGTCGACGGCATCAAGAAGATCTTGCCGCAGTTGCAATCGGCGCTGCCGGCGGCGCTCGACGTGCGCATCGTGACCGACCGGACCACGACCATTCGGGCGTCCGTGCGCGACGTACAGTTCGAACTCGCGCTCTCCGTGGTCCTGGTCGTGCTGGTGATCTACCTGTTCCTGGCGAACGTCTGGGCCACGCTGATTCCGAGCTTGTCCGTGCCGGTCTCGCTGATCGGCACGCTGGCCGTGATGTATCTGTGCGGCTTCTCGCTCGACAACCTCTCGCTGATGGCGTTGACCATTGCGACGGGTTTTGTCGTCGATGACGCCATCGTGATGATCGAGAACATCGCGCGCTACGTGGAAGAAGGCGAGCCGGCGCTCGACGCGGCGCTCAAGGGCTCGAAGCAGATCGGCTTCACCATTATTTCGCTGACTGTCTCGCTGATTGCAGTGCTGATTCCGCTGCTGTTCATGGGCGACGTGGTCGGGCGTCTGTTCCACGAATTCGCGATCACGTTGGCTGTGACCATCGTGATCTCCGCGATCGTCTCGCTCACGCTCGTGCCCATGCTGTGCGCGAAGCTGTTGCGCCATACGCCGCCGAAGGAGAGTCATCGCTTCGAAGCACGCGCGCATCAGTTCATCGATTATGTGATCGGGCGTTATGGCGTCGCGTTGACCTGGGTGCTCGACCGGCAGCGCTCGACCCTGGTGGTCGCGCTGCTTACGCTCGTGTTGACCGCCCTGCTCTACATCTGGATCCCGAAAGGCTTCTTTCCGATCCAGGACACCGGCGTGATCCAGGCGATTACGCAGGCGCCGCAAGCCGCGTCTTACCAGGCAGTGGCCGCACAGCAGCAAGCGCTCGCCGCGCAGGTCCTGAAGAACCCCGACGTTGAGAGCCTGACCTCGTTCATTGGCGTGGACGGGACCAATATCACGCTGAACAGCGGCCGGATGCTGATCAACCTTAAACCGCGCGACAACCGCAGCAATACGTCGAGCGATGTGATCCGCGCGCTGCAAAAAGACGTGGCGAATATTCCCGGCATCCGGCTCTACATGCAGCCAGTGCAGGATCTGACTATCGATTCCACCGTCAGCCCGACCCAATACCAGTTCATGTTGACCGACCCGAATTCGGCGGAGTTCGCTGAATGGGTGCCTAAACTGACGGCACGGCTGCAGCAATCGCCCGAACTGGCGGATGTGGCGACCGACCTGCAGCAGAACGGCCAGTCGGTGTACGTGGAAATCGACCGGTCGACGGCTGCACGCTTCGGCATCACGCCGGCTACCGTCGATAACGCCCTCTACGACGCATTCGGCCAGCGCATCATCTCGACCATTTTCACGCAGTCGAATCAGTACCGCGTGATCCTGGAGTCTGAGCCGACGCAGGCCCACTATAGCGAGACGCTGAACGGCATCTACCTGCCGTCCTCCACGGCAAGCTCGGGCCAGGTGCCGCTGTCGGCCATCGCGACCTTCCATGAACGCGCCGCGCCGCTGCTGGTCACGCACCTCGGCCAGTTCCCGGCAACCACCGTCTCGTTCAACCTCGCCCCGGGCGCCTCGCTGGGCGCAGCCGTGAAAGCGATCGATCAGGCGCAGAAGGACATCGGCTTGCCCGCCTCGTTCCAGATCCGTTTCCAGGGCGCGGCGCTGGCTTTCCAGGCGTCGCTGTCGAACGAACTGTTCCTGATCCTGGCCGCGGTCGTCACCATGTATATCGTGCTCGGCGTGCTGTATGAGAGCTTTATCCACCCGATCACGATCCTGTCCACGCTGCCCTCGGCGGGCGTCGGCGCGCTGCTTTCGCTGATGATCACGGGTCACGATCTCGACATCATCGGGATTATCGGTATCGTGTTGCTGATTGGTATCGTGAAAAAGAACGCCATCATGATGATCGACTTCGCGCTCGAAGCCGAACGCGAGCAAGGCAAGAGCCCGCGCGATGCGATCTACCAGGCGTGCTTGCTGCGTTTCAGGCCGATCCTGATGACCACCATGGCCGCGCTTCTCGGCGCGTTGCCGTTGATGCTCGGGTGGGGCGCCGGTTCTGAATTGCGGCGGCCGCTCGGGATCGCCATTGTCGGCGGGTTGATCGTGTCGCAAGCGCTGACACTCTTCACCACGCCGGTGATCTATCTCGGCTTCGACTCGCTCGCCCGTCGCGCGCGGGCGCGTTTCTACCGGAACGCGCCGCCCCGCCCGGCGACCCCGGTGAGCGATCAGGAGTAGGCGCATGAACCTGTCGCAACCGTTCATCGCGCGCCCGGTCGCTACCACGCTGCTGGCTATCGGCATTGCGCTCGCCGGCCTGTTCGCGTTCACCAAGCTGCCGGTCGCGCCGTTGCCGCAAGTCGACTTCCCGACCATTTCGGTCCAGGCGAGCTTGCCCGGCGCGAGTCCGGAGACCGTCGCGACCAGCGTGGCGAGTCCGCTTGAGCGCCATCTGGGCTCGATTGCCGACGTCACCGAAATGACGTCGCAAAGTTCGGTCGGCTCGGCGCGGATCACATTGCAGTTTGGATTAAATCGCGACATCGACGGCGCCGCGCGCGACGTGCAGGCGGCAATCAACGCGTCGCGCGCCGATCTTCCCACGGCGCTCAAAAGCAATCCGACTTACCACAAGGTCAATCCCGCCGACGCGCCAATCCTGATCCTCGCGCTCTCCTCCCCCACGCGTACGGCCGGTTCGCTCTACGATTCAGCCGCGACCGTGCTGCAACAAACGCTCTCCACCGTGCCCGGGGTCGGCGAAGTGGACGTGAGCGGCTCGGCGAATCCGGCCGTGCGGGTGGAACTGGAACCGAACGCGCTTTTCCATTACGGCATTGGCCTGGAAGATGTCCGTGCGGCGCTGGCGTCGGCGAATGCGAACAGTCCGAAGGGCGCCATCGAGTTTAATGGCACCCACTTCCAGCTTTATACGAACGATCAGGCGAGCAAGGCCGATCAGTATCGCGACCTGGTGGTGGCTTACCGGAATGGCGCGGCAGTGCATCTGCGCGACGTAGGTGAAGTGGTCGATTCGGTCGAGGACCTGCGCAACCTGGGCCTCATCAACAACAAGCGCGCCGTGCTCGTGATTCTTTACCGGCAGCCGGGCGCGAACATCATTGACACCATCGACCGCGTGAAAGCGATGGTGCCGCAACTCCAGGCCGCGCTCCCGGCCGACGTCGAGATCACGCCGACCTCCGATCGCTCGACCACGATCCGCGCGTCGCTGCACGATACGGAATTCACGCTGATTGTTGCGGTGGCGCTCGTCGTGATGGTCGTGTTCCTGTTCCTGCGCAACTGGCGCGCAACGCTGATTCCAAGCGTGGCCGTGCCGATCTCGATCATCGGCACCTTCGCCGCGATGTACCTGCTCGGCTTCTCGCTCGATAACCTCTCGCTGATGGCCTTGACCATCGCGACGGGGTTCGTGGTCGACGACGCCATCGTCGTGCTTGAAAATATCTCGCGGCATATAGAGAACGGCGTCCCGCGCATGAAAGCCGCCATTCTTGGTGCGCAGGAAGTGGGTTTCACGGTCCTGTCGATGAGTATCTCGCTGGTCGCCGTGTTTATTCCTATCTTGTTGATGGGCGGCATTGTCGGCAGGTTGTTCCGCGAATTCGCGTTGACGTTGTCGCTGGCGATTGCCGTTTCGCTGGTCGTCTCGCTGACGGTCACGCCCATGATGTGCGCGCGTTTGCTGCATGAACCGCATGAACAGAAGCCGCCCGGCCGGTTTTCTCGCTGGCTCGAACGCCAGTTCGTGCGGATGCAGGACGGGTACGCGCGCACGCTCGGCGTGGCGCTCGCGCATCCGAGGATCGTGCTGCTGGTGTTGCTCGCGACCATCGGGTTGAATGTGTATCTGTACATCATCGTGCCGAAAGGATTTTTCCCGCAGCAGGATACGGGGCGGCTCGTCGGCGGCATTCAGGCCGACCAGAGCACGTCTTTCCAGGCGATGAAAGGCAAGTTTTCCGAGATGATGCGGATCGTGCAAGCCGATCCGGCTGTGGAAAGCGTCGCCGGTTTCACAGGCGGGCGGCAGACCAACTCGGGCTTCATGTTCATTTCGCTGAAAGCCAAGAAGGACCGCAAGGTAACCGCTGAACAGGTGATCCAGCGCCTGCGCGCGCCGCTGTCCGACGTCGCGGGCGTGCGGACCTTCCTGCAAGCGGTCCAGGACATTCGCGCGGGCGGACGGCAATCGAATGCGCAATATCAGTTCACGCTGCTGGCTGATTCCACCACCGATCTCTACACGTGGGGGCCGAAGCTCACCGACGCCCTGCTCACCCGCCCGGAACTCACCGATGTCAATTCCGACCAGCAGCAAGGCGGCCTGGAATCGTTCGTGACGATCGACCGGGCAACGTCCGCGCGCCTGGGTATTCAACCGGCGCAGATCGACAACACGCTCTACGACGCGTTCGGGCAGCGCCAGGTGTCGACCATCTACAACGAGTTGAGCCAGTACCACGTAGTGATGGAACTCGCGCCGAAATACTGGCAAGACCCGGAGATGCTCAAGCAGATTTATGTGAGCACGTCGGGTGGGACCGCGAGCGGAGCAGCATCGACGAATGCAACCACGACGACTTCAACTTCAACTTCAACATCCGCGAGTTCGAGCAGCGGCACTTCGTCCGCTGACACGACCAGTTCGCTCGCGCTGGCGTCTATCCGCAATGCCGCGACCAATGCTATTGCCGCGAGCGGAAAGTCCAGTTCGTCGGCGGGCGCGGCTGTGTCGACGTCGAAGGAGACCATGATCCCGCTCTCGGCCATTGCCAGGTTCGGACCGGGTAACACGCCGTTGTCGGTGAATCACCAGAGCCAGTTCGTAGCGTCGACCATCTCGTTCAACCTGCCGCCCGGCAAGTCGCTCTCCGATGCCACCGCCGCCATCTACGAAACCATGGCGACCATTGGCGTGCCCAGCACGATTCACGGCAGTTTCGCGGGCACGGCGCAGCAGTTCCAGGATTCGACCAAAGATCAGCCGATCCTGGTCCTGGCCGCGCTGGCTGCGGTGTATATCGTGCTTGGGATTTTGTACGAGAGTTACATCCATCCAATCACGATTCTCTCGACCCTGCCGTCGGCGGGCATTGGTGCGTTGCTCGCGCTGCTGCTGTTCCGGACGGAGTTCAGCATCATTGCGTTGATCGGGGTGATCTTGCTGATCGGCATTGTGAAGAAGAACGCGATCATGATGGTCGACTTTGCAATCCAGGCGCAGCGGCATGGGGCTGCAACATCGCGCGAGGCGATCGAGCAGGCGTGTTTGCTTCGTTTCCGGCCGATCATGATGACAACCGCGGCGGCGTTGCTGGGTGCGTTGCCGTTGGCGTTCGGAACGGGCGAAGGATCGGAGATGCGCGCGCCGCTGGGGATCGCGATTGTGGGCGGGTTGATCGTGAGTCAGTTGCTGACGCTCTATACAACACCGGTGGTTTATCTGTATATGGACCGGATCCGGATTTGGTCTGAGGAACGGCGCGCACGCAGGAACCAGGCAGGGCCGGCTCCAAGTCATTGAGTGAGAGTTGGCTCATGAGGGGATAGCTGGCACGGGTGGGTATGTTGGTATGGGCCGGAGGTTGATGGTTTGTGGGTTAACCCCAAAACCACCGACATCGCAAACCATAAACTCAGGCGCCAACGCTCTTCCCCGTGCATCAATCTCGAAAATCGCTTACCGTTTTAGCTCCTGCCCATAAAAGAAGGAGCGAACCAGCAATGAAAGTCCTGCTTATTGGCGCGCACGGCCGGACCGGCCGCCACATTGCCCGGCAACTACGCGCTGCATCTCTCCCCTTCAAAGTCTTGCTGCGCAAATCCGCGCAACGCGGTGAGTTCGCCGCGCTCGGCGCCGAGATCGTGCTCGGCGATCTGAC
>DASYLW010000376.1:0-10447 GCA_036009385.1 Caballeronia sp. | reverse complement strand
ACCGGGTCGCCGAATTGCTCCCACCACGCGGCGGCATCCACGTTGTCTTGTGGGGCGTGGACGCTCCAGTTCGCGGGCGCTATCGACTGTACGGTCGACGGTAAATCCGCATGGCTCGCGGGTTGCACGGCACACGCCGCGAGCGTCATGCTTGCTGCCAGTGCCAACAAAATCTTATACATGGTCGATCTCAATGAGCGTCAGGAGAAGGCGGCGCAGCGCCGATAGGCCGCACGAAAAGCACGCTGACTATGCCGACGGCAAAGCACATCGCGAGTACATAGAAGGTGTCGGAGAAGGTCATCACGAGCGCTTCCCGGAACACCAGCGCATGCAGGTTGGCGAGGCCCGCGTTGGTTGCGTTCAGCGCATCTCCGGCCACCGATCCCCAATGCGCGAATTGTCTGGACAAGAACGCTTCGGTCTCCGGACTACCCGTCGTGACCCTTTCGCTGATGCGCAGATAGTGAAAATTCAACCGGTCGTTGAGCATGGTCGCGCTGACCGCAATGCCGATCGCGCCGCCAAGATTGCGCATCAGGTTGAACAGGCCGCTCGCCGACTTCAGGCGCGATTGCGGCAGCGAGCCCAGCGCCATGGTTACGATAGGCGGCACCGCGAACTGCTGTCCAATCCCGCGCAGCGCCTGCGGCAGCAGCAGTTGCTGCCAGCCCCAATCGTTCGTCAGCGGCACGTAGAAATAGCAGCCCAGGCCGAAACACACGAGGCCAAAGAGCAGACACCAGCGCATGTCGACCAGACGTGAGGCGAATGCATAGGCGCCCAGCGCAAGAAGCTGGAATACGCCCACCGACAACAACGCAATCCCGATCTGCAGCGAATCCAGTTCACGCACGCGGCTCAGAAACAGCGGCGTGAGAAACACCGCGACGAAGATGCCGATACCCGTCACGAACGACAGCAAACAGCCGATCGCAAAGTTCCTGACCGCGAGCGCGCGCAGATCGACAACAGGATCTTTCGCAGTGAACGCGTGCACGAGAAACAGGAAGCCACAGATAGCGGAAATCCACGTGCAGGTGATGATTACATCGTCGCCGAACCAGTTCTTGCGCGGCCCCTCCTCCAACACATATTCAAGGCAGCCGAGGAACCCCGACATCAACGCGATGCCAAGATAGTCGCCCTTTTTCAGTAACGACAGGTCGGGTTCGTCGATACGCACGAACTTCGGCACCAGGAACGCAACAACGAGCCCCGGCGCAAGATTCAGGTAGAACAACCAGTGCCATGACCATTGCGACGTGATCCAGCCGCCGATCACCGGCCCGATCGCGGGAGCAAGCGAAGCGAGCGCGCCGATCGTCGTCGATGCAATCAGCCGCTGCTTGCCGGGAAACAGCACGAACGCCGTAGTGAAGACGGTCGGGATCATCGCAGCGCCGGCCGCGCCTTGCAGGCCGCGGAAAATGATCATCGAATTGATGTCCCACGCGAGGCCGCACAGCATGCTCGTGATGGTGAAACCGACCGCGGAAGCCACGAACAGCCAGCGCGTGGAGAACACTTTGGAGAGCCAGCCGGACATGGGGATCACCAGGATTTCCGCGATCAGGTATGACGTCTGCACCCACGAGAGTTCGTCCTGGCTAGCCGACAAACCGCCGCCAATATCCTTGAGCGACGACGCCACGATCTGGATGTCCAGCGTCGCCATGAAGAAGCCCAGGCACATCAGCGCGAACGCAAATATACGCTGTCTTGTGGGCTGATCGGCGGGGTTCAGTGGAACGGCGAGGCTCATGAACGGCTCGCGCTGTCGAGATGTACCTTCACCGTCGCCGACAGGCCGGCGCGCAGCACGTTCTGCATGTCCTTCTGTACGTCGAGGCGAATCCGCACCGGCACGCGCTGTACGATCTTCGTGAAGTTGCCGGTTGCGTTCTCTGGTGGCAATACGCTGAAGGTCGCACCGGTCGCGGGTGCCAGGCTTTCCACATGACCCTGGAAGGTCCCGCTGGAAGCGTCGAGTTCGACGTCGACACGATCACCGACATGCATCTTCCTGAGCTGGTCTTCCTTGAAGTTTGCGTCGATCCACAAGCCATCGGTCGGCACGATTGTCAGCAGCGACGCCCCCGTGTTCGCGAGCATGCCCACGCGCGCCGTCCGGTTGCCGACGTAGCCGTCCACAGGCGAGCGGATGGTCGTGTACTCCACGTTCAGTTCGGCTATGCGCCGCAACGCTTCAGCGGTCGCAACACGCGCACGGGCGTCGTCTATTTGTGCGGCAAGGACAGCGAGCTGGCGCTGCGAGGCGAGCGCCGCTGCATTGCTGTTATCGAACGTGGCGCGAGCCTTCAGGTAGTCCGCGTCGGCGCGTTCGACCACCTGGTTCGATACCGCCTCGTCCTTGACGAGTTGCCGGTAGCGCACCTGGTCAGACGCACTGCGCGTGACTTCCGCGGCCGATGCCCGCACCTCCGCCTGGCTCTGCTTGATCACGGCAGCCTGCAACTGCTGCTTCGCTTCAAGTTCGGCGACAGCGGCGCGCGCACCCTGCACGTCGGCACTTGCCTGTGCGAGCCTTGCGTCGTAATCGCGTGAGTCGAGCCGGATCAGCACCTGGTTCGCCTTCACGCGCTGGTTATCGGAGACGAGAAGTTCGGTGACGAAACCGTTCACTTTCGGCGCCATTACCGTCACGTTGCCGCCGACATACGCGTCGTCCGTGCTTTGAACGAAACGCAAAACGGTGAACCAGTATGTGGCCGCAGCAACGATCACGACCACCACCGCAATGATCGCGAGCGGCATCCAGCCGAGTCGAAAAGGCCGCCGCGCTCCGCGCTCAGCCGTTGGCGCGGCGGTGGAGGCAAGCGGCGTGGAAGGTGTGGTCATCGGTGAGTCCTGTTGGTTGCATCGAATGGGTTATGCGGTGCGAACGCGGGTGCGTGGCGCCTTGCCTGGTCACTCGCTGGTCACTCGCTGGTCAGGCGAAACAGTTCGCGGCGCAGACGTGCCGGTTGCCGGCGCCCGAACTTCGCCTCGAATTCTTCTTGCGCTGCCTGCCAGTGCCGCAGCGCGTCGGCGAGCTTGGTCCGCCCGCCTTCGGTCAGCGTCAACTGCAAACGCCGCTGGCAGGGTCCGCCCATCGTCGACATGACAAGCCCGTTGCGCAGCAATGGCTGCAGCACCCGGACCAGCGTCGTGCGCTCCATCACCATGGCCTGCGCGAGGTCCGCCATCGTCATGTCCGGCATGCGCTCAAGCGCAGACACAATGCTGAATTGCGTTGGCGTGATCTGTACTGCCGATAAATGCCGCTCGTATAACTGCGAGATGTGCCGCGCAGCCTGGCGAACCGCAAAACAGTCGTCGTGTCGTGGGGGGCGTGTGTGCATGTGCACAGATTATGTGTGCATATGCACGTAGTCAACCGCTATTCCGCGCATCAATTAATGTCGAATCCGTTAACAATAGAAACGAAATCGGTGCGAAATAAAAATGAAAGCGTCGTGCCCCGCTCAGGCTTCGAAGAATTCCGCAGCGTGTTCGATGAACGCTCTTACCTTGGCCGGCAGCAAGGTGCGGCTGCTGTAAGCCAGGCGGATTTCGATCGCGCCGTCGACGATCTCGAAGTCGTCCAGCAGCGACACCAGCTTGCCCGACGCCAGTTCGTCACGAACCAGCGCGGCCGGCAACACGCCCAGGCCGAAGCCCTCCAGCACCAGTTCGCGGTTGAACACCGCGTTGTTCGATGTCACGTCGACTCTGAGCGGCACCGTGATCTGTTCGCCGCCGTCCAGCCGGAACGTCAGCATGGGCTTGCGAATCGACGCGTGCATGGCGACAAATTCAAGCTCCGCGAGCTCGGACGGATGCGTCGGACGCTGCTTGCCTTCCAGATACCCCGGCGTCACCACAATGACGAGCGGAATGCGCTCGAGCAGACGTGTGACCGTGGTGTCGCTGGTCAGCATGAAGGGCAACACGACACCGAGGTCGTAGCCGTCCGCCACCAGATCCACGGGACGCTCGGTCAGCGTGACGTCGAGTCCGATCAGCGGGTATCGACGGCGGAAAGTGGCGATCAGCGGGACCAGCCGGTTCACCGTTGCCGTCGTATGGGCGACCAGCCGCAGCATGCCGGTCGGACCACTGGTGCGATCGGACGCCTGTGCCTCCAGCGCGTCGAGTTCATCGAGCACGCGTGAGCAGCCCGGGAAGAATTGCTCGGCGGTCTCGGTCAGCGAGATGTGCCGAGTGGTGCGATGAAAGAGCCGGTTGCCCAGCCGCTGCTCGAGCGTGGCGATGGCGCGCGAAACGACCGGAGGCGACACGCCAAGCAGATCAGCGGCGCGCGTGAAGCTTTTCGCCTCCACGACCGCGCGGAACACTTTGAGGCTTGTCAGGTAGTCCATGTCTCGGTCCTTGAGCGTGCTGCGCGGGTATCTGCAACGGTTCCTTTGCAGCCAGGCAATGTCGTATTGCAACGCCCGGATTGTCCTGCAAGCCGGACGTTTTTTGCCGATTATCGCGTCACGATGACGGGAAAATCTGGCGATGCCTCGAGGCTATTTTCCTATGAGATGAGAATTTATTTCTTTCTTTGAGAATTGGCGAGAGAGACTTTCGTCATGAAACCGCCCGCGAAATCGTCATCCGTCATCGACCGCGTCCTCCACGCGCTGACCAGCGTCGCCCGAGCGGGGCGGCCGATCGGCGCGAAGCAGATCGCAGAGGACATTGGCGCGCCGTTGTCCACTGTGTACCGGCTGCTGGGCTCGCTTAAAGCATGGGGCCTCCTGCAGGAACATGCGAACTCCGGCCTGTTCGAACCGGGTCCGTCCAGCGTGCAACTCGCGTGGGGTTTCGACCAGAACGCGCAGCTCGTGACCCAAAGCCGCGACGAAATCAGGGCGCTAGTGCAGCGGACCGGCGAGAGTGTCGGCTTGCTCGTGCCGATCAACGACACGGTCGTCTGCCTCTCGATGGTCGAAAGCGACCAGCCGCTGCGCTGCTCGTTCGCGCGTGGCCGCACGCATCCGCTGACACGCGGCGCTTCGGCGAAAGCGCTGCTCGCCTTCCTGCCCGAAGCCGAAGCCGATGCCGTGATTGCTGGCAGCACACTCAACGACCCTGAAAGCGTCGCCGTGCTGCATGTGCAACTGGAGGAGATCCGCCGCCGGCGATTCGCTACGAGCGAAAGCGAAGTCGACATAGGCGTTTGGGGCGTGAGCGCCCCCCTGATATCGGATGCTGGACGACTGGAAGGAACCATCACCCTGATGGCGCCCGTTGCTCGCATTGCAGGACGTGAGGCCGAACTGGCGCAGCTCACGCGCGCGGCAGCAGACCGTATCAGCTACAAGCTTTGAGCTCCCTATTTCTCACTTTGCGTGGTCCACGCTCTCCACGCTATTCAAGGAAACCAGCATGAAATTGATCCAGACCGTATCCGCCCTCGCGCTCGCCCTTGTAGTCAGCGTGGCCGCCGCGCCCGCCGCCCGCGCCGCCGATGACACCATCCGGGTCGCGACCGACGCGACCTTCCCTCCGCTCGAATTTGTCAAGGACGGCAAGCGCACGGGCTTCGATATCGAGTTGATCGACGCCATGGCCAAAACCATGGGCAAGAAAGTGCAATGGGTGGATATCGACTTCAAAGGGCTGATTCCGGGGCTGATCGCGAACCGGTTCGATGTCGCCGCGTCGGGTATCTACATGACGGACGAACGCCGCAAGGTCGTCGATTTCACCGATCCGTACTACAAGGGCGGCCTCGTTGTGCTGGTGCGCAAGAACGACACATCGATCAAGACACCCGCCGATCTGGACGGCAAGAAAGTCACCGTGCAGGTCGGCACGAAGTCAGTCGCTTTCCTGAAAGACAACTATCCGAAAGTGCAGCGCGTGGAGGTCGAGAAGAACCAGGAGATGTTTGACCTGGTGAACATCGGCCGCGCCGATGCCGCGGTTACCGGGCGTCCCGCCGCTGTCGAATATGCGAAGGTGCAGCCCGGCGTACGTGTACTCGACAAAGGGCTCACGACCGAGCTGTACGGCTTCGCGCTGCGCAAGGACGAAACCGCGCTGACCGTGCAGATGAACAAGGCGCTGCAGACACTGCGCGCTAACGGCGCCTACGACGCGCTCACGACGAAGTGGTTCGGCAAGCAGTGATGCGGCGGCCCTTACAGGAGTAACCGATGAGGAGTAACCGATGACGCTCGATTTTTCGCCCGTATGGGCAGGCTGGGAAGCACTCGCGACCGGCGCTGCGACGACTGTCGAAGTCACGGCTTGTTCGCTCGTACTCGGCTGCGTGCTGGGCCTGCTGGTCGGGATCGGCAGGCTCGCGCCGCAGCGCCGTGTGGTCTATGGCATCTGCACAGCCTACCTCACGTTCATACGCGGCACGCCCCTGCTCGTGCAGCTTTTCATCTTGTTCTTCGGCCTGCCGCAGTTCGGCATCATGCTGCCCGCGTTTGCTTGCGGCGTGCTCGGACTTGGCGTTTATAGCGGCGCGTATGTGTCGGAGATCGTGCGCGGTTCAATTCAATCGGTGGACCGCGGCCAGATGGAAGCCGCGCGATCGCTTGGGATGCCTTATCGAATGTCGATGCGCAAGGTGATCTTGCCACAAGCGTTCGTGCGCATGATTCCGCCGCTTGGCAACGAATTTATTGCGTTGATCAAGAACTCGGCGCTCGTCTCCTTGCTGACGATCAACGACCTGATGCACGAAGGCGAGAAGATCATCAGCGTGTCGTACCGGTCGCTGGAGGTATACATAGTGATCGCGTTCATCTACCTGATCCTGACGAGCGCGACGTCGCTGGTGTTGCGCAGGACGGAAAAAACGCTGCGTGCCGACGGGAGAGTCTGATCATGAGCACGACCGTGAATATGAGTATGAATGAGCCCATTGTTTCAGTCAGGCAACTGGCGAAGTCGTTCGGCCCCAACCGCGTGTTGAACGGTATCGATATTGACGTCCAGCCCTCTCAGGTGATCGTGGTGATCGGGCCAAGCGGTTCGGGAAAGAGCACCTTCCTGCGCTGCCTGAATGGACTGGAAACGGCCGAAGAAGGCACGGTCCGGATCTGCGGCCATGCGCTGGTGGACAACGGCCGGATGATCGATGAAAACGGCCTGAACCGGATCCGCCGGGACGTGGGCATGGTGTTTCAATCGTTCAACCTGTTCCCGCACCTGAGCGTGCTGCAGAACGTCACGCTCGCGCCGCGCTCGCTGGCCCGCGTGAGCGCGGCGGAAGCTGAGGCACAAGCGCGCGCCCTGCTGGCGAAGGTCGGGCTCGGTCATAAGGCAGACGTCTATCCGGGTACGTTGTCAGGTGGACAAAAGCAACGCGTGGCGATTGCGCGAGCGCTTGCGATGCATCCGCAAGTCATGCTTTTCGACGAACCCACTTCCGCGCTCGATCCCGAGTTGGTGGGTGAAGTGCTGCAGGTCATGCAAGCTCTGGCGAGCGAGGGCATGACCATGCTTATCGTCACGCATGAGATGAACTTTGCGCGCGATGTGGCGGACACGATCGTGGTGATGGACCATGGCAGCGTAATCGAGGCAGGACCGCCGCAACAGATTTTCGGGGCGCCGCGAGAAGCCCGCACACGCAGCTTCTTGCAAGCGGTCTTGTCGCGCGAACAGGCGGCATGAGCTGGAAGCCCGAAGCACGAACCCCCAATGCCTCAGGATGCGCCGGTTTCCGCCGGCCAGGGCCAGCGGCTAAAACGCGATTCCGGCGTGGCTTCATCCGACGGTGCGGGCAGCCCCTCAGCAAACCACGCCACCTCGGTTCTGCGCTCGCTTACATAACGCTGCCACCCGTTCGCATTCCCGGCGAAGAGATCGTGCTGCACCGTCGCCGCCAGCAGTGACCGGTTAAGGTCTTCATCGAGGAGCGTTTTCGGCCAAAGGAAAAACGCGGCGGTCGCGCGTTCGTTCACCTGTTGCGGGGTCATGGCGGCATCGAGATATGCGAGCCATGTGAAGGTGGCAAGCGAGTCCTCACGCGCTATTGCGTCGCCGAGCGTGGCGTACCGTTGGCCGTTGCGCGACAAGCACGACAGCGCCTCCAGCACATCGCCCAGATGCAGCAATAGCGCACGTCGTTCATAAGCATCTTTCATTCAAATCTCCAGATTCATTCGACCTGCCCCGAGCGGTTCGAACTCTCGAACAGACAGGTCATTGCCTTACGGTTTAACGTGTGCCGAGAGCGTCGAAAAGATTGCGGCTCACTCGCGGACGCTCGTGCCTTGCGTGAGCATGAAGTGGTCCCGCGCGCCATCGTCAATCGGGTGCCCCGAGCTTCTGAAAGCTCAGACGATAATCATTCGGCGACACCCCAAGGCGTTGTCTGAACACAATTCGCATGCGGTCCGCCGTGCCGAAACCGCACTCGTACGCGATCGTTTTCAATGGCGTTGCACTGCTTTCCAACGCGTTTCGTGCTGCATCAATACGCGCTCGCTCCACGAAATCATGCGGCGTCACACTCGTTGCCTCAACGAACGCACGCGCGAAATTGCGCTCGCTCATGCCCGCGATCTGCGCCAGCTTTTCAACCGTCATCCGTTCGCTAATATGCTCCATCACGTATGCCTGCACCTTCGCTGCGGGCGAGGTCTCGTCGGCGGGCGCACTCAAATATGGGCTGAATTGCGACTGGCCGCCGCGGCGCTGCGCAAATACCACCAGACGTTTGGCGACAGCGAGCGCAATTCGCGGACCATGGTCTTCAGCAACGAGCGAGAGGGCAACGTCGATCCCCGCCGTCACGCCCGCCGATGTCACCAGGTTGCCGTCGCGAATATGAATACGGTCGAGCTCCACGCGGGCTAGCGGAAATTGCCGTGCGAGTTGCGGCGCATTCTGCCAGTGAGTGGTGACATGACGGCCATCGATCAGACCGGCATGGCCCAGCGCGAACGCGCCGGTGCAGATCGAACCGTAGCGTTCGCAACGGGAAGCCACGTCGCGCAGCCACGTACTCAGGCGCAAATCGGGGGGATCGAAGGGCAGCCCGGGACCGCCCGCCACGAGGGCGACGTCGTAATGCTGCTGCCGCGCCTCACACGCAATGTCCGCCAGCATTCGCGTGCCGTTCGACGCGCGCACGGGCACGTCGTCCACGCCGACCAGCGTGATTGCATATCCCTCGCCGGGCGCGACGAAACCGTTGGCTTCGGCGAATACATCGAGTGGACCGGCGACATCGAGCGCCTGCACTTGCGGGAAAATCGCGATGGCGACGCTACGCATTACGTCTTACTCCTCGACTGTTTTTCAAGCATTCCACGCACTTGGCAGGAGACGCGGTACGGTTGGCAGACTTCGACGGACCCATTGCATTGCGGCCACGGCGGCGTCCGGCCACACTGAATTCGTCGTCCACCCCCTGTCGTTTCTCCCGATGACCCGCTTCGGACAGCGCATTTTAGCAAGGTGTTCGTGGCATCGAGGGCGGCATCGAGGACACCCCAACCTTCAAGGAGCATTGAACATGACCACGACCATTGCCGGCATCCACATTCCCGACAGCGCCATGGCGCGCGCCGCAACCGAACTCGTTCGCGATACCGAGCCGGACCTGCTCTATAACCACTCGCGCCGCGTGTTCCTGTTCGGCGCGCTGACCGGCGAGCGTCGTAAGCTCGCCTACGACGCGGAACTGCTTTACATCGGCGCCATGTTCCATGACATGGGCTTGGTCGATGCGTACAGCAGCCCGAACGATCGCTTCGAGGTCGACGGTGCGAATGCCGCGCGCGACTTCCTGAAGGGTTACGGTATTAACGAGCACGACGTAGAACAGGTTTGGGATTCGATCGCATTGCACACGACGCCGGGCATTCCGCAGCACAAGAAGCCGGTGGTCGCGCTGGTCACGGCGGGCGTGGAGATGGACGTGCTCGGACTCGCCTACGATGAATTCACGGAGTCCCAGCGCAAGCAGGTTATCGCCGTGCATCCGCGTGAGGTGAATTTCAAGGAAGGGATCATCGATGCGTTCGCTCACGGCACGATCAAGAAGCCCGAGAGCACGTTCGGCAACGTGAAGGCCGATGTCCTCGCGCTCAAGGACCCCACGTACAAGCGCCTGAATTTCTGCAGCCTGATCCTGGGGTCGTCGTGGAATGACAGCGCGGCCGGGTGCGCTCATTGCAGCGATCCGACACATAACCACGCCTGATTCGTTGAGCCTGAATGGCCGCCCGTCTATTGGAGCGGCCTGTTTATCGTTAAAACAGATAAGCGTATGGGATTTGGCTAGAAAGCCTCGGGCTGCAGCCGGGCTAAAAAAAGCCCGCCCGGCGAACCTGGCGGGCTGAATTCAAAACACGCTTTAAAATATATTAACCGGGACATTCACCATCAAACGATAAACGTCGCTACTGGAATCCGAGTAGTACTTGCCGCCGTGGTGATGCATGTAATAGAACTTTGCAGTCGT
>DASYLW010000375.1:0-5549 GCA_036009385.1 Caballeronia sp. | reverse complement strand
CACATGATCAGGCTTGGGATAGACCAGTACGTTGTTGCCGCCCGCCAGATGCAGCTTGAGAATACCCATGGGCTCGCTCGTCACCTTGAGACCGAGCGTATTGCTGTAAAACGCCTTTGCTTCGGCAAGATCCTTCACCGCAAAACCGCTGAACGCGTGACTGTCTTTCAATAGTGTCGACATCGTCTACTCCTTTCAGGTTGTGCAACTCATGCGTCCGACCACGACGCGCGCAACTCCTTCACCGGACGCACTTCCACGCCGCCCAGGCGCGCGCCGGGAAAACCGGAAGCCACGCGCATGGCTTCATTCATGTCGCGCGCCTCGATGAGAAGAAAGCCGCCCACCTGCTCCTTCGTCTCGGCGAATGGACCATCCGTGATCGAGACGTGCTCGCCGCGGACCCGCAACGTGACCGCCTCCTTCGCGGACTGCAGCGCCTGCGCCGCGATGAACTGACCGCTCTCTCGAAGGCGTTCGTCGTATGCCAGGGATTCGTCGACCAGTGCGTCGTACTGCCGTTTCGACAGGTCGTCGAGCAGGTGTTCGTCAAAGAAAATGAGGCACAGGAATTTCATCGATGTCTCCGGTTAAGGGTGGTTTCACCCTGTAGACGCGTGAGCAAGGTCGAAATCGACAGAAAACGGGCGGGCATTAGTATCGAAATGTAACGGACGGGACGGGAGTGCCTTGCCGGCTTTGCGCGCGTGTGAGATCTCGTGCGACGATCGGCGGGATGCCCCGGGCTCAAGCGCGTCTGTTAATCTGCGCCTTTCTTTCCGCCGACAAGACTTCGAACCATGCAACAGGATCTCCCTTTCAACGAACGAGGTATTACATTTGCCCGCGCCGGCCTGAGCGCGGCGGGCCAACTGTTTCCGTTACGTGATTTGCGTGGCGCAACGGTGGTGATGGTGCCGCGGCAGAAGCCCTTGCCGATAGCGCTGGGCGTGATTGGGTTGATCGTGGCGGTGACCGGCGGAATTCTTGGTTCGGGACCGGCGTTGCTGCTGGGCGTAATGATCGCGGCGGTAGGGTATTTGTCATGGATCACGCAGGACGTGATCTACCGGATGTACGTCACCACGCCGGCAGGCGAGCGAGAGGTGTTTACGACGAAGGACGAAGAGTTTGCGCAGCGCGTGGCGACGCTCGTCCGCGCAGGCATTCCGGCAGCGCCTGCTTCCGCGCCTCCGTCGGCGCCCCCGTCGAATTAATACGTTCTTTACGCGGACCGCGGTGATCGATGCCCCTTCTTAATGCGCGGCTCGCTAAAGTGGTGGTGTTCTAACCACCGCCCGTCGCGAGACGGTGCACCATCCGATGCTTCAAGCAAGCGTTGCTTCCCCGGTCCGTTCACCTGCTGTTCCTGTGCCCAAGCCGTTCGTGCGGGCCACCCGCAAACTTCACACCGTTCTTGCATTCGATCTCATCCTGCCGGGGCTTGACTCCAGCGGGCCGCGGCGCGTTTTGCAGAAGGCGTTAGGCGGCGAGGCTCGCATGCAGGTAGTAGCGACGGATCGCCGGCATGAATGCGTCACGTTGCACGTTGAAGTGCCTTCGCGGACGTTGAGCGATGTGATTGGCGTGGTGACTTCCCGGTTTGAGCAGGCAACCTTGGGGCACGCGACCACGTTCACGCTGCGGCGCTGAGGGTCTGCTTGAGGGGTACGCAATGCGGGGTACGCGAAGCGGTCCACGCCAACGCGGGCTCCTCTTAAACATCATGGTGTAATCGTTTTCCACTTGCAGCGCCGAGTGCTAAACTAGCCCGGCACTACGAAGAAGGAACGTGATCCTTCGACCTATTTCGTCGAGCCATGAACAGACAGAAAGCCAAACCAAACATCAACGTTTTTGACGTCGCGAAGGCGGCGGGCGTTTCGGTCGCCACCGTCTCGCGCGCTTTCAACATCCCCAACCGTGTCAGCGCGGTGAGCCGGGAAAAAGTCCTGGCTGTGGCCAAAGAGCTTGGCTACAGCCCCGACCCGGCAGCCAAGGCACTACGTCTTCGCAAATCGTTCATCATTGGGGCAGTAATTCCGTCGCTCGACTACTCCATGTTCGCGCGGCTGACGCATGCGTTCGAAGAGCAACTTACATTGGCCGGATACAGCGTGTTCGTAGTGACGAACGGCTTCGACAATCGCAACATGCTCGATGTAGTCAAGCGGATCGTCGAACGCGGCGCGGAGGCGTTGTTGCTAGTCGGGAAGATGGTCGATCCCAAGCTGAAAAACTACCTCGCCGACAAGCAGATTCCCTGCGTGACAACCTACTCCTATAACGACGACGACCTCGTGCCGTCCATTGGCTTCGACAACTTTGCCGCGACCAGACAAGCCGTCGAATTCCTGATCCGGCTGGGTCATCGCGAGATGGCAATGATCGCCGGTCCGCTGCAAGGAAACGATCGGCAACAAGCCCGTCTGGATGGCTTCGAGAAGACCATGCAAGCTCACGGACTGGGCGACAAAGCCCACGTCGTCGAAAAAAGCTACGGCTCGGCGACGCATCAGGGTGCGGATGCAATGCGGCAAATCCACCATGAGTTTCCCGACGTCACCGCGGTTGTCTGTAACGCCGACGTCTTTGCACTTAGCGCAATAGCGGAGTGCCGGCGGCTTGGACTGCGGGTGCCGGAAGACATGTCCGTTATCGGTTTCGATGATGACGACTACACCACCATCTTCTCCCCGGCGCTGACGACCATCGCTGTTCCCGCGGCAGAGATGGGACGTCTTGCAGCAAGATCGCTGATTGGTGCCCTGACGCATGGAGGTAAAGTCACGCCTGCCCGGCTGGACACCCAGTTGATCGTGCGGGAGTCAACGAGTGTCCCCCGCATCGCCTCCACGAGCACCACACCGAAAGCAGTCGCGTGAAGTATTGGCGGTCGCCCGCTCGCTGAAGAGGCGCCGCGGCAAGCGGCCTTATCGTGCTGTCATCGCACTGTTATCGCGCTGTATAACCACCATCGACGGTGAACATCCCGCCGGTCGCAAACGAAGACTCCTCGCACGCCAGGAACAAGACCATCGTGGCGATCTCCTGCGGCGTGCCCATCCGGTTCACCGGCGCACGCGCTTTCAGTCCGTGTACGAACGCGTCGGGATCGGGAACTTCCTTGAGCATCTTTTCGTAGTAGTTGGACCAGATCACGCCTGGCGCAATACTGTTGATGCGAATGTTCTTGTCGGCATGGTCCAGCGCCATCGAACGGGTGAGCGACGCGACTCCGCCCTTCGCCGCCACATAGGCGGCGCGATCTGGAATACCGCAGACGGCGGCGGTCGACGAGATGTTGACTACCGCACCTCCGCCCCGCTTTTCAATCTCCGGTATCCCATACTTGGAGCAGAGATAGACGCTCTTCAGATTCACGTCGATCACCTTGTCCCAGTCCTCTTCATCCGTGTTGACAACGCTGCCGCGAATGCCGTAACCCGCATTGTTCACCAGGATATCAAGTCCACCAAATTCGGCTAAGGTCGCGGCAATGAGGTGCTTGATCTGCGCCGCTACCGTGACGTCCACCCCTACTGCGAGCGCATTTTCACCCAACGCGCGCGCGACCTTCTCAGCCTGCCCGAGGTTGCTGTCCGCGAGCACCACCCTTGCGCCTTCCTTGATGAACAACGCAGCCGTGGCGGCTCCGATTCCAGCCGCCGCACCCGTCACGACAGCTACTTTTCCTTCGAGTCGCATGTTCTTTTCTCACAAGATTAAATTGAATGTTCAAGACGGCGGATAACCGCGTCCTCAATGCTCATTGCGGCAAGCCATGACGTCCGGGGGTTATCCGGCAATGGATTGTTTTCAAGGCGAATCGACAGGCGGCCAAAGGCGCCAACCGCTTCGATTTCATGTACGTTCTGGTCGACGCCCGGATCGGCCATCATGGTGACGGTCGTTCTCTCAAAGCCGATCCCGGCCAGCGCAATCGCGGCCGTAACGTTGGCGTTCTTCGGGAACAGCCTTGCCGACTCGCCGGCCGTGCCCTCGAAGATCACAGTGGGTTTGTCAATATTAAGCAGGTCGAACTGTACTTCTGCTGGAGAACCCCGCCATGCATGCGGCGGTTTTCGTCCGGTGTAGCGGACTGAATCGAGACCGCCCATGCGCGCCGCGCGCAATGCATCGATGCCTCCGACGGCGCCGGACACCAACGTGAGCGTCGAATCGCCGAGCGTCATCGCGCGATTGATCTTCTCGCGCAGCGGCGCGGACGCCAGCGCGCCGACGGAAACAAGGATGGCGTCGACTCCACGCTCAAGAAGCGGAATGACCGCCTCGTCGACTGCCGCGTGGCCCGCGCACTCGACGCAAAGCGTCGGGTTCCATGAAACAAGAGAGGCGACGTCATGAAAAACCTCGATCTTGATTGACTGCATGTCGAGAGCGGCCGCCTCATGAGCGGGGACGAGACACGATAGCTGCCGAGCCTTGATGCCTCGCGCGTGCAACGTAGCCAGAATGCGCTTTCCCATCGCGCCCATACCAACGATTGCGATCCGTTCAAGCGCCGCAAAATCTGTTTCGCGATCCACAGGGATCGACGACTGTTCGTTGAACTCCGGCTCCGTCATGAATCATCCGTCCAGGAATGCGCCGATCCGCGATGCGAACGCTTGCGGATCGACCTGTGGAAAAAAGTGCCCACCCTGAGCCTCGACGAGTGCCGCGTTCCGGATTCGTTGGGCCAGATCCTCCGAGTGATAGAACGGCACGATGAAGTCGTCGCGTGCCCCTATCACCAGCGTTTCTTTATCGATCACCGCGAGTTCATCGGCGCGGTCATACCCGAGCAACATGTCGATTCGATTCACGACCGTCTGCTTGTCGAACTCATCGTCGCCATCGAACTGGAGCGGGGACGCCGCCACGTTATATTCGTACCACTGAGCGTCATACCCTCCAAGCCGCGAGAACGCCGAATAGGCGCGTGTCCCCAGCTTCTCGAGCATCCGCCGCCGGAGATCGAAGAGATCCCTGAAGCGCCGGTCAGGCCTCGCCCAGCCGCCGCTCAGCACAAGCTTGCGGCACCGGCGCCCATGATCCAGCGCGAGCGTCTGCGCCACCAGACTGCCCGTGGAGTGCCCAATGAAGTGCGCATGGATCACGCCTTCGGCGTCGAGTACGTCCAGAGCGGCTTGAGCAATTGCCGGTATGCGCTGGTCGCCTTCCCTGTTGCTGCGGCCCACTCCCGGATGGTCGAACGAGATCACTCGATAGCGATCCGCAAACGACGCGGCGGCCGGCCGCCAGAAGGATGCAAGACCGCCAAGCCCGGAGATGCACACGAGCGCGTCGCCGCTGCCGGCTGCTTCGTAGTGAATGCCTGAATTCGTGCGGCCTGCCGTCATTCCTGCTGTCATGCCAACCTCTTGCCGGTCTGGCCAGGCTGCGTGAACACGGTTCGAGCCTCGATCTGCGCCGCGTCCACCGGACGCGCGAAGGGTTCCGGAGCGGCTTCTCCCGGCGTGCGCGGCCGGCCGATCTCGCGAAAGAAGGTTTCGAGTCCCGAGGGCACGAAGAACCATACCCAA
>DASYLW010000374.1:0-10930 GCA_036009385.1 Caballeronia sp. | reverse complement strand
ATTGACAAGCGACGCTGCGCGACACGCATTACCGCACGCCGCAGATGAATCCGATGGCGCTGACAACGCGAATACACCGGATGCATCGAAGCTATTCGACGCATCGAATGCGCCGGACGAATCAAACGAAACCGACGAATTCAACGCACCGGACGACCAGACTGCGCGCCGCGCCTGAGGCCTGTTTGCCCGAACCTTCATTCGGCTGCTAATCACCATCGGCCGGATTTTTTGACGCGCCTGCGACGGGCGCGCGACCCGACACAATTGAGGTTGTTTTGACACATTCCCACGACAGCGATTCGCCCGAATCCGAGCGCCCCGTTCGTGCCGATGAAGCACATGGCCAGGCCGACGCAGGCGAACGTACACGCAACGACGAACCCGCTGACGGCGAAGAACGCCCGCGTCGCGGCTTGCGGCGCGGGCCTCGCAGCCTGATTGCCCGCCGTCGCGCCGTCGCCAAGACGAAGGGCGCCGACGCTGCCTCGTCAACGGCGCCGGCTGGCGTAATCGCTGAGACGCCTCCGGATGGCGTGGTCGCGGCGCAGGTGCGCATGCCGCGCAAGGGTGCAGGCTCACGTGGACCGCGCGACGGCGCGGGTAGCGCAGAGGGTGCACGCACCGGTTCGGTGGCCAAGCCCCGCGTTGCACGTGAAGGGCGCGAAGGTTCTAATGAAGCTGCTCGCGATGGCCAGCCGCCGCGTGAAGGCGGCCGTCGCCCGGCGCGGCAGGCGCAATCGGCTCATCCTGGGCAAGCTCAAAAGCGTGGTCGCCGCGATGACGCGGCAGCACCGGCACTGTCGGCAGCCGCAACCGGTACCGAGGACGATGTTTTCGCGTATGTGACATCGCCGGCATTCGATGCTGACAACACGTCGGGCGACCTGCGCGCTCCCATGTTGCGCCGTGGCCGGCCCGCACCGCAAAAACGCGTGCTCGAAGCGGACGACGACACGCCGAAGCTGCACAAGGTGCTCGCCGAAGCAGGCATGGGCTCGCGTCGCGACATGGAGGAGTTGATCGTAGCCGGGCGGGTATCGGTGAATGGCGAGCCGGCGCATATCGGCCAGCGCATCATGCCGACCGATCAGGTGCGCATCAACGGCAAGCCGGTCAAGCGCAAGCTCGCGAGCAAACCGCCGCGCATCCTGCTGTATCACAAACCGACGGGCGAGATTGTCAGTCACGCCGATCCGGAAGGCCGACCTTCAGTCTTCGACAATCTCCCGCCGATGAAAACGGCCAAATGGCTTGCGGTTGGACGGCTCGACTTCAACACCGAAGGGTTGTTGCTGCTGACTACATCGGGAGACCTGGCCAACCGGTTCATGCATCCGCGTTACAGCGTCGAGCGTGAATACGCGGTGCGGGTGGTGGGTGAGTTGTCGGAAGGCATGCGTCAGAAGCTGCTGCACGGCGTGGAACTGGAAGACGGTCCGGCGAATTTCCTTCGTATCCGTGATGGCGGCGGCGAGGGCACGAATCATTGGTATCACGTGGCGCTGGCTGAAGGCCGGAACCGCGAAGTGCGCCGCATGTTCGAAGCCGCCGGCCTGATGGTGAGCCGGCTGATTCGTACCCGGCACGGCCCGATCGCGTTGCCCAAGGGGCTCAAGCGCGGTCGGTGGGAAGAACTCGAAGACAACGAAGTGCGTGGACTCCTGGCATCGGTCGGACTCAAGGCGCCGGCGGAAGAGCGGGGCGTGCGCAGCGCTGCACCGCGCATTCAGCCCGATCCGCTGCAAACGTCGATGGGCATCATCACGCGTGAGCCGGTGCTCAGTTCGCATGGCCGGTTCGCTCAGACGACGCCCACGCGCGGCGGCCCGGGCGGACGGCGCGGCGCACCCGGCGGGTTCGGTGGCAGTTCTGGTTCTGGCGGCGGTTATGCCGGCAATGGCGGCAGCGGCGGTGGTTATGGCACGCGCGGCAGCAATGGCGGTCGGGAAGCAAACGGCAATCGTGCGGGCGGTGGCGAAGCGAATGGCAACCGTGCGATCCCGCGTCCAGGCGGCTCCGCTGGCGGTCCGCGCGGCAGTCGTCCGCCGGGTTCACCTGCCATGGGTAGTGGCGGTGGCGCAGGTGGACGGTCGGCCAGCGGCGGCAAGCGCCCCGGCCAAGGCGGCCGTCAAGGTCAAGGTCCGGCTGGCGCCGGCGCGCAAGGTAATGGCGGCAACGCGGGCGGCGCAGGCCGCGGCGGCGCTCGCCCGGCGCCGCGCAACCGGACGCGCGGACGCTAAGAGCCGCGTGCTGCGCCCGGCCGATCATCAAAGATCTTTATGGGCGTGGCACGTGACTGGGCGACTGTGCGGGCAACCAAATTGCCCGCACAGTCGCCCATTAAATTCAGCACGATGACTTTAGCCTCGGAGAAAGTCCGGCAAAAGCGTGATGAATGCCTTCAATTTGCCTTGTAAATGGCCGCCAAATGGCTATATACAGGGCGCATTGGTTGCGTTTATCCCGAAAAATGGCTAAAATCACGAAGTCGCTGGGCATGGTGTTTGTTTCGCCGCCCGGATGTGATCTCGGTACAGAAGGATGGGCGTTGCGCCCATTTTTTTTTGGCCGTTCGGTTCAGCATCTTGGGGCAACGAAAGTGCGCCAGCTCAAGGCGCGGTCCGCAGGTGTTCGGCGTGGAGCGCGCGAACATCTTGGAGTCTTTTACTGTGCAACTGACGGAAATCATCGAAACCACGGTCTCGGGCCTGGGCTACGAACTTGTCGATATCGAGCGCGCGGGGGGCGGTTTGCTGCGTATCTCCATCGACCAGCCCGCCGGCATCGCGATCGAAGACTGTGAGAAAGTCACACGTCAGCTTCAGTATCTGTTCGAAGTGGAGAATATCGATTACTCACGGCTCGAAGTCGGGTCGCCGGGTCTCGATCGTCCGCTCAAGAAAATGGCGGATTTCGAACGCTTCGCAGGCAGCGAAGTCACTATCACATTGAAGAAGCCGCTGGACGGGCGCAAGTCGTACCGTGGCATCCTGCATGCCCCGGAAGGCGAGTCGATTGGTTTGGAATTCGAAGGGAAGGACGGCGGCGCTGCGATGCTCGATTTCACGCTCGCAGACCTCGATAAAGCACGTCTCGTCCCCAAAGTTGACTTTAGGAGCCGCAAACAATGAGTCGCGAAGTTTTGATGCTGGCGGATGCGCTGGCGCGCGAGAAGAACGTCAACAAGGACGTGGTGTACGCAGCGCTCGAAGCAGCGCTTGCTTCGGCAACGAAGAAGCTGTTCGAGGAAGACGTGGACATCCGCGTGGCAATCGACCGTGAAAGCGGCGAGCACGAAACCTTCCGTCGCTGGAAAGTGGTGCCGGACGAAGCCGGCCTGCAGGAACCCGACCAGGAAATCCTGCTGTTCGAAGCGAAGGAAGATAAGCCCGACGCGCAAATCGATGAATACATCGAGCAACCCATTCCGTCCATCGAGTTCGGCCGGATCGGCGCGCAGGCTGCCAAGCAGGTGATTCTTCAGAAGGTTCGCGACGCTGAGCGCGAGCAGATCCTGAACGACTTCCTGGAACGTGGCGAAAAGATCATGACCGGCGCGGTGAAGCGTCTGGACAAGGGCAATTTCATCGTCGAATCGGGTCGGGTGGAAGCGCTGCTGCGCCGCGACCAGTTGATTCCGAAGGAAAACCTGCGGGTCGGCGACCGGGTTCGCGCCTACATTGCAAAGGTTGACCGTACGGCGCGTGGTCCGCAGATCGAACTCTCGCGCACGGCGCCTGAGTTCCTGATGAAGCTGTTTGAAATGGAAGTGCCGGAAATCGAGCAGGGCCTGCTCGAAATCAAGGCGGCCGCGCGCGATCCTGGCGTGCGTGCGAAAATCGGGGTGATTGCTTACGACAAGCGCATCGACCCAATTGGTACCTGCGTCGGGATTCGCGGTTCGCGGGTCCAGGCGGTGAGAAATGAGCTCGGTGGCGAGAACGTCGACATCGTGCTATGGTCAGAAGACCCCGCACAGTTCGTGATCGGCGCGCTCGCGCCGGCTGCCGTACAGTCGATCGTCGTCGATGAAGAGAAGCACTCCATGGACGTCGTCGTTGACGAGAACGAACTCGCGGTTGCTATTGGCCGCAGCGGTCAGAACGTGCGTCTTGCCAGCGAATTGACCGGCTGGCAAATCAACATCATGACGCCGGACGAGTCCGCGCTGAAGCAAAACGAAGAGCGTGGCACATTGCGTAGCCTGTTCATGGCGCGACTCGACGTTGATGAAGAAGTGGCCGACATTCTCATCGACGAAGGCTTTACCAGCCTCGAAGAGATCGCGTATGTGCCGCTCAACGAAATGCTCGAAATCGAAGCCTTCGACGAAGACACCGTTCACGAACTGCGTAACCGCTCCCGTGACGCGCTTCTGACGCTGGCGATCGCGAATGAAGAAAAGGTCGAGGGTGTGGCGCTCGACCTGAAGAGCCTCGAAGGTATGACGGATGAGTTATACGCGAAGCTCGAAGAACACCAGATCCGGACGCGCGACGACCTCGCCGAGCTGGCTGTGGATGAACTGGTCGAGATGACCAGTATTGAAGAGGATGCCGCTAAGGCGTTGATCATGAAAGCACGTGAACACTGGTTCCAGTGAGAAATGACCATGGCGCACTGACATATCGCGGCCGTTAGGCCGCATGACCCGATCAAACAGCAGGGAATTTGTCCTTGCATCAAGAGGAATGAATGGCGAGTAACAACGTAGCCCAATTTGCCGCGGAACTCAAAATGCCTGCGGGCGTCCTGCTCGAGCAGTTGCAGGCGGCTGGCGTCACGAAAGCGAGCGAAGACGACGATTTGTCCGAGACGGACAAATCGCGCCTGCTCGAACACTTGCGCAAGTCGCACGGTTCCGCCGACGCCGACAAACGCAAGATCACTTTGACCCGCCGGCATACGTCGGAAATCAAACAGTCCGACTCTACGGGTAAAGCTCGCACCATTCAGGTCGAGGTCCGCAAGAAGCGCGTGTTCGTGCAGCGCGATCAGAGCGGTGTTGAACAGGTCGTTGAAGGTGCGAACCACGTCGAAGAAGACGAAGTCGACGAAGCCGAATTGCAGCGTCGCGACGAAGAGGCGCGTCATGCCGCCGAATTGCTCGAGAAAGAAGCGCTGGAGTTGAAGGAACGCCAGGAACGCTTCGAGCGCGAAGAGGTCGAGCGGGTCGCGCGTGAAGCGGCTGCTGAAGCCGAGCGTCGCCGTGCCGAGGAAGAAGAGGCGAAGCGTGCTGCCGCTCAGGCGGAAGCCGCGGAAATCTCGCGTGCTGCTTCTACAGCGCGTAAGGAATCCCGTACGGAGTCGAAGTCGGAACAGGTTGCTGACGAACCGGCGAAGGCCGAAGTTGCCTCGCCGCAAGTCGACGAGAAAGCAGCAGCCGAACGTGCCGCTCAACGTGAAGCTGCGAAGAAGGCGGAAGACGCCGCGCGCGCCGCGACTGAAAAGGCGCGGGCCGAGCACGATCAGATCGCGAAACGCCGTGCAGCGGCCGAAGCTGAAGCGCGTGCTATTCGCGAAATGATGAATACGCCGCGTAAGGCTCAACAGGCGAAACCGCCTGAGCCCTCGCCTGCTGCCGTGGCTGCTGCCGCTGCGGCGGTTGTCGCCGCCAAGGCGGCGGAAGGCGCGAAGGCTGCGGAAGCCAAGGGTACGCTGCACAAGCCGGCACGGCCGGAAGGCTCGGCTCCGGCACGCCCGGCAGTGGCTAAAAAGCCGGCTGCAGGCGCACCGGCGGCTACCACGCCGTCATTGGGACCGGACAAGAAGAAGGCCGGTGGCAAGAGCAGCTGGCAGGACGATGCAGCCAAGCGTCGTGGTATCAAGACGCGTGGCGACACCAGCGGTGGTGTGGATCGCGGCTGGCGCGGCGGCCCGAAGGGTCGTGGCAAGCATCAGGATCAGACGAACTTCCAGGCACCGACGGAACCCGTGGTGCGGGAAGTGCATGTGCCGGAAACCGTGTCGGTGGCGGATCTGGCGCACAAGATGTCGGTGAAGGCTTCGGAAGTCATCAAGGTGATGATGAAGCTGGGCCAGATGGTCACGATCAACCAGGTGCTGGACCAGGAAACGGCGATGATTGTCGTCGAAGAGCTGGGTCACAGTGCGGTTGCGGCCAAGCTGGACGATCCGGAAGCGCTGCTCTCCGAAGGCGAAACGCAGGAAGAAGTGGGCGAACGCCTGCCGCGTCCGCCGGTGGTCACGGTCATGGGTCACGTCGACCACGGCAAGACCTCGCTGCTCGATTACATTCGCCGCGCGAAGGTCGCGTCGGGCGAAGCGGGCGGGATTACGCAGCACATTGGCGCGTACCACGTGGAAACGCCGCGCGGCGTGATTACGTTCCTGGACACGCCGGGTCACGAGGCCTTCACGGCCATGCGTGCTCGCGGTGCAAAGGCAACGGACATCGTGATCCTGGTGGTCGCAGCCGACGACGGCGTGATGCCGCAAACGAAGGAAGCCATCGCTCACGCGAAGGCGGGTGGCGTGCCTATCGTCGTGGCGATCAACAAGATCGACAAACCGGGTGCGGCTCCTGAGCGCGTGAAGCAGGAACTGGTCGCTGAAGGCGTCGTGCCGGAAGAGTACGGTGGCGATTCACCGTTCATCGAAGTGTCGGCGAAGACGGGTGTTGGCATCGAAAGCTTGCTGGAAAACCTGTTGCTGCAAGCTGAAGTCATGGAACTGAAGGCGCCGGTCGATGCACCTGCCAAGGGCCTCGTGATCGAAGCGAAGCTCGACAAGGGCAAGGGTCCGGTTGCCACCATCCTCGTGACGTCGGGTACGTTGAATCGCGGTGACATCGTGCTGGCGGGTTCGGCTTTTGGTCGCGTTCGGGCCATGCTCGACGAAACCGGCAAGCCGATCAAGTCGGCGGGTCCGTCGATTCCGGTCGAGATTCAAGGTTTGTCGGAAGTGCCGGGCGCTGGTGAAGAAGTCATGGTCCTGCCGGATGAGCGCAAGGCGCGCGAAATCGCGTTGTTCCGTCAAGGCAAGTTCCGCGACGTCAAGCTGGCAAAGCAGCAGGCAGCGAAGCTCGAAAACATGCTCGAGTCCATGACGGAAGGCAACGTGCAGAACCTGCCGTTGATCGTCAAGGCCGACGTGCAAGGTTCGCAGGAAGCGCTGGTGCAGTCGCTTATCAAGTTGTCGACCAACGAAGTGCGCGTGCAGATCGTGCATAGCGCGGTTGGCGCAATCAGCGAGTCGGACGTCAACCTGGCAACGGCATCGAAGGCGGTCATTATCGGCTTCAACACGCGGGCCGACGCTCAGGCGCGCAAGGTGGCGGAGTCGAACGGTATCGACATTCGCTACTACAACATCATCTATGACGCTGTTGATGAAGTGAAGGCAGCCATGTCGGGCATGCTGGCGCCGGAGAAGCGCGAAGTGGTCACCGGTATGATGGAAGTTCGCCAGATCATCCGTGTACCGAAGATTGGCGCGATCGCCGGCTGTATGGTCACCGACGGTGTCGTCAAGCGCAACTCCATGGTTCGCGTGCTGCGCAACAACGTGGTCGTCCACACCGGCGAAATCGATTCGCTCAAGCGCTTCAAGGACGATGCGAAGGAAGTGCGTCAGGGCTTCGAGTGCGGTATTTCTCTGAAGAACTACAACGATATGGTCGAAGGTGACCAGTTCGAGATCTTCGAAGTGACCGAAGTCGCGCGTACGCTATAAGGGTTCACCGCTGGACTCGAGGGCGGAGGGGGCTTCACGCCCGCTCCGCCCTTTTTATTTGCATGGGTATTTTCCTGGGCGAGCGCCCTTGAGCGTCCACACGAGTCCGGCGCATACAAATTTACGGAAACATCATGGCCAAGAAACGTACTTCACCCAACCGCAATGTGCAGATTGCGGATCAGATCCAGCGCGATCTCTCCGAACTGGTGCGCGATGTCAAAGATCCCCGCATTGGTATGGTGACGTTTCAGAGCGTCGAACTGACGCCCGATTACGCCCACGCGAAGGTGTACTTCACGACGCTGACCGGCGACCCGCAGGAAACGGAAGCCGGTTTGAATCACGCAGCCGGGCATTTGCATAATCTGTTGTTCAAGCGCCTGCATATCCATACCGTGCCAACGCTACATTTCCACTACGACCAGACCGTGGTGCGGGCGGTGGAAATGTCGAAGCTGATCGACGAAGCGAATTCCACGCGTGCGCTGGACGACGAAGAGCCTGAGCAAGACGGCGAAGAAGAAAACAAAGCCGACGACGAGAAGGGCGCCTGATCGATGAACGGTTCTACCCGCCCGAAGATTGCGCGTCGTGTGCTGGATGGCGTGTTGTTACTCGACAAGCCGCTCGGACTGTCGAGTAACGACGCGCTGATTCGCGCTAAGAAAATCTATCTCGCGAAGAAGGCCGGGCACACCGGCACACTTGATCCGCTCGCGACAGGTCTGCTGCCGCTGTGTTTCGGCGAAGCGACCAAGTTTTCGCAGGATTTGCTTGAGGCCGATAAGACGTATGAAGCAACCATGCGTCTCGGCGTGCGCACAACGACCGGCGATGCAGAAGGCGAAGCATTGCAAACGCGTGATGTGACGTGTGACGAAGCCGTTATTCACGCTGCCATGGCGCACTTTCGTGGCGAGATCGCGCAAGTTCCGCCTATGTATTCCGCGCTCAAACGCGACGGCAAGCCGTTGTATGAGTACGCGCGGGCTGGGCAGACGGTCGAGCGCGAAGCACGAAACGTGACCATTCACGCGCTTGACCTGATCGCGTGTGCGTTGCCGGATGTGACGTTTCGCGTAACGTGCAGCAAAGGCACTTACGTGCGGACGCTTGCCGAAGATATCGGTGAGAAGTTGGGATGTGGCGCACATCTGGTTGCGCTGCGCCGCACCGGCGTAGGCGTGTTGACGCTCGAACACGCGGTCACGCTCGACACGCTTGCAGAAGCTGCACCCGCGGAGCGTGATAGCTGGTTGCAACCGGTAGACGCCTTGTTGTCGACGTTCCCGGCTGTTCACCTCGACGCTGACGCCGCACGTCGCTTCGCGCAAGGGCAGCGGCTGAAGTTGTCGGACATTGCGGATGCGCCCGCGACCGCGGACCGCGTGCGTGTCTATGCGCTCGATGACCAGCGTTTGCTCGGCGTAGCGCGAGCGGGCGAGGGTGTATTGGCGCCGGAGAGGCTGGTGGTATCGGCGGCTTGAAGACGGGCCAATGCAACCAAAAAAACGCCACAAAATTTCGTGGCGTTTTTTTGGTTGCATATCAACTGAGATTCAATGCGCCGCCGAAGCCGCGGCCGCGGAATCTCCGCCGCCGGATCTCTCCGGTTTCGTGATCCAGATCAGCGCGATCAGCGCGACGAATATTCCCGCCGATATATAGAACAAATCGTTCACGCCCAGCTGCGCGGCCTGCTGCGTCGCCATGCTGTTGAAGAGCCCATAACCCTGCGACTGGTTGAGGCCCGCCGCACCGAACTGCTGCATGGAAGCAGTGAAGTTCGGGTTATACGCGTTCGCCTGCTCCATGAGTTGCGCGTGATGAACATTGGATCGATGGTCCCAAGCCGTCGAAAAAATCGATGTGCCAATGCCGCCGCACATGATCCGCACGAAGTTCGACAACCCCGATGCCGCTGGAATCCGGCTTCCCGGCAACCCCGACAGCGTGATGGACACGAGCGGGATGAAGAATCCAGCCATGCCGATGCCCTGGATCACGGTGGGCAGCATCAACGAGAAGGTATCGACGCCGGTGGTATAACGCGAGCGCATCCAGAACACGAGGGCGAAGACGAGGAACGCGACGGTCGCGATCTTGCGCGGGTCGATGCGCGGCAGGAACTTGCCGACCACGGGCGAGAGCAGGACAGCGAATAGTCCGACTGGCGCCAGCACGAGGCCTGCGTTGGTCGCCGTGTAGCCGATGTCGGTCTGCAACCAAAGCGGCAACAGTACGAGATTGCCGAAGTACAGTCCATAACCAATCGCGAGCGCGATTGTCCCGCCCGTGAAGTTGCGCAGCTTGAAGAGCGACAAGTCGACGACCGGATGTTCCGCCGTCAGCTCCCACACGATAAAAAACGCCAGCGCGATCACGGCGATCAGCGTCAAGACCACGATGGTGGTCGAGTTGAACCAGTCGAGATCCTTGCCCTTGTCGAGCATGATCTGCAGCGAGCCGACCCATAACACGAGCAGACTGAGGCCCACGGTATCAATAGGCGCGCGGCGGATGACCGAATCCCGGTCGCGGAAGATCATGAACGTGGCAATGGCCGCGACGAAACCCACCGGAATGTTGACGTAGAAAATCCAGGGCCAGGAAATGTTGTCGGAGATCCAGCCGCCGAGGATTGGCCCGGCGACCGGGGCTATCAGCGTGGTCATCGACCACATGGAAAGCGCCATGGGCGCTTTCGCTCTCGGATAACTCGCGAGCAGCAAGGTCTGCGAGAGCGGGATCATCGGGCCGGCGACCGCACCTTGCAGCACGCGCGCGGCGAGCAGGAAGGGCAGGGTAGGCGCAAGTCCGCACAGCCACGAAGCTAGCACGAACAGCACGATCGACGTCATGAACAGGCGCACCTGTCCGAAGCGCTGTGTGAGCCAGCCGGTCAGCGGCACCGAGATTGCATTGGCGACCGCGAACGACGTGATCACCCACGTGCCCTGATCCGACGATACCCCGAGGTCACCGGAGATCGACGGAATGGACACGTTGGCAATCGACGTATCGAGCACGTTCATGAACACCGCCAGCGAGACCGCGATCGTACCGATCACAAGTTTCGCGCCCTCGAGCGGCGGATGAACGGCGTTAGGTGGAGACATATGACGATTCCGGGAAAACGTGTGCGAGCGCTTACATCAGCTTGGCGAGGTCTTGCTTCGTCGCCGGCTGAACATTTTCCTTCGACGTCTTCTGCGCACCACCCGTACCT
>DASYLW010000373.1:0-10555 GCA_036009385.1 Caballeronia sp. | reverse complement strand
CGGTACACAGGCTCGTGCGTCTGCATGGTTTGGGGCTCGCCAAGCATATGCATGACGCAGACTCCGCACGTGCTGTCCCTGACTGCCTCGATCGCGCCTTCACGGCGCAAACCCCAGATGTCGTTGACCATGTCCGCGCCGGCGCTCAGCGCGGCGCGCATGACCGCGGGCTTGTAGGTATCGATGGAAAGCGGCACGCCCGCCGACCGCAACGCTTCGATTACCGGGATCACGCGCTCGAGCTCTTCGTCCAGCGGGACCGGCGGCGCGCCCGGACGAGTCGATTCACCGCCTATATCGATGATGTCGGCACCGTCGCGAATCATCTCGGCGGCCTGTGCCAGCGCCGCGTCGCGCGCGACGAAACGGCCGCCGTCTGAAAACGAATCTGGCGTGACATTGAGGATGCCCATGATCAACGCTCGCTCAAAGGTCAGCGTGAAGCGGCCGCACTGAAGCGGCTGAGCAACGGCGCGAAGGTCGTTCGGGAGAGGTAAAGACCGCATAGTGGTCCAGCCAGACGATGAAGGAGCTACGTTCTTATTGGTACGCCGATCGGTCCGTCATTCGAAGTCCATACGGCGGGGCTCAAACAATTGCCACTGCAACACCAGTGAACTTGCGCCAGGAGGCCTCAAAAGCGAGCCCTAACGGAAAAGGGCTGGTGCGTGAACACACCAGCCCCTTCTGATTTGCCTCAGGATCGCGTCAGGCTGAAGCAGGAGCCGTGGCGTTACCCGGTTTGACTTCCGCGCCGGTACTTCCACCACCCGACGACGGATCACCCGACGGCGGCGGCAGATTCTTCGGCGGACGCGGCGGACGGCCGCCCATGATGTCGCTGATTTGCTCTGCGTCAATGGTTTCCCATTCCAGCAGCGCCTTCGTCATGGCTTCGACCTTGTCGCGGTTATCTTCCAGCAGCTTGCGGGCAAGACCATATTGTTCGTCGAGAATCCGGCGAATTTCGGCATCGACCTTTTGCTGCGTGGCTTCGGATACCGTCTTCGACGCCATCTTGCCAAACATGCCGTCCTGTTCCGTGTCGACATACACCATTGTGCCGAGCACATCCGACATGCCGTAGCGCGTCACCATGTCGCGCGCCATTTTCGTTGCGCGCTCGAAGTCGTTCGATGCACCCGTCGACATGGAGTTCAGGAACACTTCTTCGGAAGCCCGGCCACCAAAAAGAATGGCGATTTCCTCAAGCATCTTGTCGCGATACAAGTTCACGCGATCATGTTCCGGCAACTGCCACGTGACGCCCAATGCCCAGCCTCGCGGCATGATGGTGACTTTGTGGACCGGGTCCGCGTGAGGCAGCAGCTTTGCCACCACCGCGTGACCCGACTCGTGATAAGCCGTATTGCGACGCTCTTCTTCACGCATCACAGCCGACTTGCGCTCCGGACCCATGAAGATCTTGTCTTTCGCGTCTTCGAAGTCCGCCATTTCGACGATCCGCTTGCCGCGACGCGCTGCGAACAACGCTGCTTCGTTCACGAGGTTCGCCAGATCGGCGCCCGAGAAGCCCGGCGTACCGCGTGCAATCACCGAAGCGTCGACGTCGTTTGAAATGGGCACCTTGCGCAGATGAACCTTCATGATGTGTTCGCGGCCGCGGATATCCGGCAAGCCCACGTACACCTGACGGTCGAAACGGCCCGGACGCAGCAACGCTTTGTCCAGCACGTCGGAGCGGTTGGTAGCCGCGATCACGATCACGCCGGAGTTCGCCTCGAAACCGTCCATTTCCACGAGCATCTGGTTCAGCGTCTGTTCGCGTTCGTCGTTACCGCCGCCCATGCCGGCGCCGCGATGACGGCCCACAGCATCGATTTCGTCGATAAACACGATACACGGTGCGTGCTTCTTGGCCTGCTCGAACATGTCGCGCACCCGAGCCGCACCCACACCGACGAACATTTCAACGAAGTCCGAACCCGAGATGCTGAAGAACGGTACCTTCGCTTCGCCAGCAATGGCGCGCGCCAGCAACGTCTTACCCGTACCCGGAGGCCCGACCAGCAATACGCCGCGAGGAATACGCCCACCCAGCTTCTGGAATTTCTGCGGATCACGCAGGAAGTCGACCAGCTCGGAGACTTCCTCCTTCGCTTCGTCACAGCCTGCGACATCGGTAAAATTGATCGCGTTGTTGTTTTCGTCGATCAGCCGCGCTCGCGACTTGCCGAACGAAAATGCTCCGCCTTTCCCGCCTCCCTGCATCTGCCGCATCATGAAGAACCAGAAACCGATGATCAGGATCGTCGGTCCGAGGTAATACAGCGCGGAAACAAGCGCGTTCGGTTCGTCGTCAGCCTTGCCGCTGACCTGGACGCCGTACTTCATCAAGTCGCCGACCATCCAGATATCGCCAGGCGACACGATTTGATATTTCTGACCGTCTGCGGGAGTAACGGTGAGATTACGGCCCTGAACGGTAACTGTCTTGACCTTACCGGACTTCGCGTCGTCCATGAATTGCGAATACGAAACACCTTCCTGGACGCGGGGCTTGTCGAACTGCTTGAACACCGTGAACAGCACCAGTGCGATAACCAGCCACACCGCTGCCTTAGAGAACATATTGTTGTTCAAAGCACCACTCCTTCACTCATAGACGGGCGCCTACATTCGCCTTGCGGCACCACCAAAGCATTCTAATCCAGACCGCAAACCCCTGCTATAACCTTTAGCTAGCACGAAGATAGCGGACGGGACCTGATTGTTTGGACATATTCGGCAGAACAACCGTCGGGACACCCGGTCCCCGGCGGCGTTTCCACCCGCAACTCTCAATCCCGACGCTTGAGTTGCCTGCCCAAAATAAACGTTTCGGACGATTTATCGCGCGACGCCTTCGGTTTGCGCGGAGCGACGATTTTAAATTGATGCTTGAACTTCTCCACTATTTGACTATAGCCGCTGCCGTGAAAACATTTGACTAATAAGGCGCCTTCCGGCTTCAAATGGTTCTGCGAGAAGTCCAGCGCCAGGTCGCACAGATGTTCCATTCGCGCCGCATCCGCGCTGGCAACACCTGAGAGGTTGGGGGCCATGTCGGAAATTACAAGGTCGACTTGATGGTCCCCGACGATTTCCTTCAACTGCTCCAGCACCGAGTCTTCCCGGAAATCACCCTGGATGAAGATTACGTCGGCAATCGGCTCCATGGGCAGCAGGTCGAGCGCGATGATCTTGCCGTCGATCCCGCCTTCGCGTGTTTCACCCCGCTTGGACCCTTTAGCCAATTGGTTGCGCGCATACTGGCTCCAGCTCCCTGGAGTCGAGCCCAGGTCGACAATGATCTGGCCCGGTTTGATCAACTTGTCCTGTTCGTCGATCTCCTTCAGCTTGTACGCCGCGCGCGCCCGATAGCCCTCGCGCTGCGCGAGCTTCACATACGGGTCGTTGATGTGGTCATGCAGCCACGAGTAATTGAAGCGGTTTTTTGCCATTAAGAATGAACTCTTGCTGCGTGAAGCTGTACTTTTAGCGGATAATACGCGTCTAATTCGGGCTGCTGCTCATTTGGTGGGCAACTTGCTTGCCACTTACTTGCCAACTTACGAAGCAGCCTTTGTCGATGTGGACAGCCAAAGTGGCTGGCCGTACCGGCGCCGTTGCGCCCTGTGTTTGCCAGCGACGTTTGCCCGGAGGCCCGACACTGATAATGTGCTTCGGGCTTATCTGGCAAGGGGCTGCGCCTGAACTCCGGCGATTAAAGATTCGTTAAAATCAAGTCCGTTGCTCGCCGCACCGCCTCGCGCCGTCCGTCATTTTCTCGAGTAAGGCATTCCGCCCTGCCCGTCTTTGTTTTGCAATCGCGATCGTTTAGCCGCTTTTACGCTACGGCGCCTCTCATTTTAGTCGAGTCCGTTACTTCTCATGCCAGCTCTCAAACTTTCTCCCACCCAACGCGCCGACCTGCGCTCCCAGGCTCATGCGCTCAAGCCCGTCGTACTCGTTGGCGGCGAAGGGCTGACCGAGGCCGTGCTGGCCGAGATCGAGGTGCACCTTGCTGCACACCAGCTCATCAAGATCCGCGTGTTCGGTGACGACCGTGATGCCCGTGTCGCAGCCTACGCTGAAATCTGCGACCGGCTGGACGCCGCGCCGGTACAGCAAATCGGCAAGTTGCTCGTGGTATGGCGGCCGGAAAGCGACGAAGCTCCCAAGCCGTCGCGCGTTGCCGGTGTCCGTGGCGCCAACCGCATAGCGCCTCCGAGCGCTGGCGAAGCCGCCGCTGAGACCTCGTCGAAGGGACGTGCGCCGCGCGTGGTCAAGGTCGTCAAGATTACGCGTGACGCGCCTGTGGTCCGCAAGCCGAAGAAGCAAAAGCTGTTGGTTCGCGGCAACGAACGTGTGACGGCCGGCGGCAATGTCAAACGGGCAAAGAAGCGTCTGCCCAGCGCCAAGCGTCACCATCAATCGTCGAAATAAGCTTTTCGGCGCCCACTCTTCGGCGCTCAGCCGGAAAGCAGAAAGCCGGTCACGCCCGATACCCTCGGACACGACCGGCTTTTTTAACCGCGCGCGCGACGTGCCGCGACGCTGGCTGTCTTTCCCTTCGGAATGACCGATTGCGCCGGAAACTTTCCGGGCGGCAGGCGCCAACACAGCACCAGTCCCAGCACGCTCTCCAACAGGTAAAACGCGCTCGACACGCCGTGCAGCATACCAAAGCGGCTTGCATAGGGCGATTGCGCGAGTTCCATTCCGCCTTCCAGAGCCGCCACCCGCAGCGCGTTCATGAACGGCTGCAGGGCGAAATAGCCAATCAGCACGCACAACAACATGCCCGCGATGACCCAACGGGTCCGCTTGTACTCGGCGAAACCCGTTCGAACGAGGCGGTTAGCCAATACCAGCAGCAGCAGCGCGCAGATCACGCCGAGGAATCCCTCGATGCGAAACAGTTGCGCCGCAACCGATCCCGCCGACGTCCTGTCAAGCATGCTAAACAGCACCGGCGCCGCCACGTACCCGAGCGTCAGCACGCTGCCGACCCAGATCATGGCGATAATCCGAAAGAATCGATGGGCCATCAGACGTACTTGACCGCGATGATTTCGTACTCGCGCGCGCCGCTCGGAGCCTGCACCGACGCCACGTCGCCCTCAGACTTGCCAATCAGCGCACGGGCGATAGGCGAGCTGATGGACACCAGTCCATGGTCGATATCCGCTTCGTCGTCGCCGACAATCTGGTAGGTGACCGTGTCGCCCGTGGCCGTCTCTTCCAGTTCGACCGTCGCGCCGAAGATCACGCGCCCGTCCGCTTCGACGGTAGTCGGGTCAATCACTTGCGCCCCGGCCAGCTTCGACTCGATCTCGGCAATCCGGCCCTCGATAAAGCCCTGCTTCTCCTTGGCCGCGTCGTATTCGGAGTTTTCCGACAAATCCCCCTGCGCGCGGGCTTCGGCGATCGAATTCACGACAGCCGGGCGCTCCACGGATTTGAGGCGTTGCAATTCGTCGCGCAGCAACGCTGCGCCGCGTTTAGTCAAAGGAACTGTGCTCATAACAACTCATTACGCAAAAATGCAGACGTAAAAAAATTACCGCGGTTAAGTGCATCTCCCGGTAAGAAAGGAAGACGCCGCTTAACCGCGGCCCTTGAAACTTAGACTTCTCGTTTGGAGACTGCTGACACTGCTGAGACTCGAATCAGAAGCCTTAGTTTAGGCGAGCATGGAGTCCTTGTAAATCATAGACTTCCAGGTCCTTCAGATATCGCAGCCCTTCGACCGCTGCGCGCGCACCCGACATGGTCGTGTAGTACGTGACCTTATTGGCTTGAGCGCTCATGCGGATCGAGCGGGAATCAGCAATCGCAGCACGGGTTTCATCGACGGTGGTGAAGACCAGCGCAATTTCCCCGTTCTTGATCATGTCCACAATATGCGGCCGGCCATCCTTCACCTTGTTGACGACCTTCACCGGCACGCCCGCGGCCTGTATGGCCGACGCCGTGCCCTTGGTCGCCACGATCGGATAGCCTAGTTCGTGCAGCATCGTTGCGACTTCCACGGCCTTCTGCTTGTCGGCGTCCATCACGGTGAGAAGAACCGTACCGCTTTCCGGCAAGCGCGAGCCAGCCGCGAGTTGCGACTTGAACAGCGCTTCGCCGAACGTGCGGCCGACGCCCATTACTTCGCCCGTCGAGCGCATTTCAGGTCCGAGCACCGGGTCGACAGCCGGGAATTTCACGAACGGGAACACCGCTTCCTTGACGCTGAAATACGGCGGGATCACCTCCTTCGTGATGCCTTGATCGACCAGCTTCTGGCCGACCATTGCCCGGGCGGCGATCTTGGCCAAAGGCAAACCCGTCGCCTTCGATACATACGGCACCGTCCGCGACGCACGCGGATTGACTTCGAGCACGTAGATCACATCTTTCTTCGACCCGTCTTCCTGCACCGCTTGCTGGATCGCAAACTGCACGTTCATCAGGCCGATCACGTTCAGCGCGCGCGCCATTGCGCCGGTCTGGCGCTTGAGTTCGTCGATGGTTTCCTGCGAAAGCGAATACGGCGGCAGCGAACAGGCGGAGTCGCCGGAATGTACGCCCGCCTGTTCGATGTGCTCCATCACGCCGCCGATAAACACCGCTTCGCCATCCGAAATACAGTCAACGTCGCATTCGATTGCGTCGTTCAGGAAGCGATCGAGCAGCACCGGCGAATCATGCGAGACCTTCACGGCTTCGCGCATGTAGCGTTCGAGGTCGCGCGGCTCGTGGACGATTTCCATCGCGCGGCCACCCAGCACGTACGACGGACGCACGACCAGCGGATAGCCAATTTCTTCGGCCAGGCGCAGCGCTTCGTCTTCGGCGCGTGCCGTGCGGTTCGGCGGTTGACGCAGGTTCAGGTCCTGCAGCAGCTTCTGGAAACGCTCGCGGTCTTCAGCGGCGTCGATCATGTCCGGCGACGTTCCAATGATAGGCACGCCGTTCGCCTCAAGATCCAGCGCAAGCTTCAGCGGCGTTTGACCACCGTACTGCACGATCACGCCAACCGGCTTTTCCAGTTCCACGATTTCGAGCACGTCTTCCAGCGTCAGCGATTCGAAGTACAGGCGGTCAGACGTGTCGTAGTCGGTGGAAACAGTCTCGGGGTTGCAGTTGACCATGATGGTTTCATAGCCGTCTTCGCGCATCGCGAGCGCTGCATGCACGCAGCAATAGTCGAACTCGATGCCCTGCCCGATCCGGTTCGGGCCGCCGCCCAACACCATGATCTTCTTTTTATCGGTCGGATTCGCTTCGCACTCTTCCTCGTAGGTCGAGTACATGTACGCGGTCTTCGTTGCAAACTCGGCGGCGCAGGTGTCCACGCGCTTATAAACCGGACGCACCTTCAACCCGTGACGATGGCGGCGCACAGCCGTTTGATTCGAGCCAAGCAACTTGGCGAGGCGGCGATCCGAGAAACCGCTCTGCTTCAAATACAGCATTTCCTCTTTGGTCAGGCTCTCGACCGTGCGCCCGCCCAGCGCCTTTTCCTTCGAGACGATCTGTTCGATCTGCGCGAGGAACCACGGGTCAATAGCCGTTTCTTCGAAAATTTCTTCGGCGGTGAGGCCAAGACGGAATGCGTCGCCCAAGAACCAGATACGGTCCGGGCCCGGCTCGCCAATCTCGCGGATCACTTCGTCGCGGCTGGTGGTCTTTTCATCGAGTCCATCGACGCCTACTTCCAGTCCGCGCAAGGCCTTCTGGAATGATTCCTGGAACGTGCGGCCAATGGCCATCACTTCACCGACCGACTTCATCTGCGTCGTCAGGCGTGCATCGGCTTCGCGGAATTTCTCGAACGCGAAACGCGGAATCTTCGTCACCACATAATCGATGGTCGGTTCGAACGACGCCGGCGTCTGACCACCGGTGATCTCGTTCTTCAGCTCATCGAGCGTGTAGCCTACCGCCAGCTTCGCCGCGACCTTGGCAATCGGGAAACCCGTCGCCTTCGATGCCAGCGCCGACGACCGCGACACTCGCGGATTCATCTCGATGACGACCATGCGGCCGTCCTTCGGGTTGATCGCGAACTGCACGTTCGAGCCGCCCGTGTCCACACCGATCTCGCGAAGTACCGCGAGCGATGCGTTACGCAGGATCTGGTATTCCTTGTCGGTAAGCGTTTGAGCCGGCGCGACGGTGATGGAGTCACCGGTATGCACGCCCATCGGGTCCAGGTTTTCGATCGAACACACGATAATGCAGTTGTCCCGGGTATCGCGGACCACTTCCATCTCGAACTCTTTCCAGCCCAGCAGCGACTCTTCGATCAGCAATTCACGCGTCGGCGATAAATCCAGTCCGCGCTTGCAAATCTCTTCGAATTCTTCCTTGTTGTACGCAATGCCGCCGCCCGAGCCGCCCAGCGTGAACGAAGGACGAATCACCGTGGGATAGCCGCCGCTGCCGGTCAGCGCGGCGATATCCGCCTGCACCTGCAGCGCTTCTTCCATGGAATGTGCGATGCCCGACTTGGCCGAACCCAGGCCGATCTTCGTCATCGCTTCCTTGAACTTCTGGCGGTCCTCGGCTTTATCGATGGCTTCCGGCGACGCACCGATCAACTCGACCTTGTACTTCTCGAGCACGCCGTGATGGAACAAATCGAGCGCGCAATTCAGCGCGGTTTGTCCGCCCATGGTCGGGAGAATGGCGTCGGGGCGTTCTTTGTCGATGATGCGCTCGACGACTTCCCACGTGATCGGCTCGATGTACGTGATGTCGGCCGTGTTCGGGTCGGTCATGATCGTCGCGGGATTGCTGTTGACGAGAATGACCTTGTAGCCTTCCTCGCGCAGCGCCTTGCACGCCTGCGCGCCCGAATAATCGAACTCGCACGCCTGACCGATGATGATCGGTCCCGCGCCGATGATGAGGATGCTCTTGATGTCTGTCCGCTTCGGCATAACTGCTCTCAATGATTGTGTTGCGTGTGTTCTGTTTTGTCGTTGCGTGACTCAAGCCGCTTCTTTTTGCGCTTCCATCAGGCCGACAAACCGGTCGAACAAGTACGCAATATCGTTCGGTCCCGGCGACGCTTCGGGGTGTCCCTGGAAGCAGAACGCGGGTTTGTCGGTGAGCGCGAAGCCCTGCAGCGTGCCGTCGAACAACGATGTATGCGTGACCTTTGCGTTAGCGGGCAGCGTGCTGGCATCGACAGCGAAACCGTGATTCTGCGATGTGATGACCACGCGGCCGTTCTCAAGATCCTTCACCGGATGATTCGCGCCGTGATGGCCGGTTTTCATCTTCAATGTCTTCGCGCCGACGGCCAGACCCATGATCTGGTGCCCGAGGCAAATGCCGAACGTGGGAATGCCGCGTTTGATGAACTCGCGCGTGGCTGCAATCGCGTAGTCGCACGGTTCCGGGTCGCCAGGGCCGTTCGAGAGAAAGATGCCGTCGGGATTCAGCGCGAGTGCGTCCTCGGCGGTGGACTGAGCCGGCAACACGGTGACGTGGCAACCGCGTTCGGCCAGCATGCGCAGGATGTTGTACTTGACGCCGTAGTCGAACGCGACCACGCGATACTGCGGCGTCTTCTGCTCGCCGTAGCCGCTTTCCAGGCGCCATTCGGACTGCGTCCATTCGTACTTTTCTTTTGTCGAGACGACCTTCGCGAGATCCATTCCCGATAAACCCGGGAACGAGCGCGCAAGTTCCAAAGCTTTGGCCTCGTCGTCGCCCGCAAGAATGCAGCCGTTTTGCGCGCCCTTATCGCGCAGGATTCGCGTGAGCTTGCGTGTATCGATGTTCGAAATGGCGACGACGTTTTCCGCTTTCAGATAGTCGGCCAGGGATTGTCCGGAACGAAAATTCGAGGCAAGCACAGGCAGATCTCGAATGATCAGCCCGGCGGCATGGACTTTGGTGGATTCGACGTCTTCAGCGTTCACGCCCACATTGCCGATGTGCGGATACGTCAGGGTGACGATTTGCCGGGCGTAGCTTGGGTCCGTCAGGATTTCCTGATAACCGGTGATAGCAGTGTTGAACACCACTTCGCCGATCGTGTGACCGGACGCGCCGATCGAGTGACCACGAAAGACCGTGCCGTCGGCGAGTGCGAGGATTGCGGGAGAGAATGACGGCAACACGGGAGGCTCCTTTGGAACACCCTGTTTGCCGACCTGTCATCCGACCGTGGAGTCGCGCGCGGCCTTGAAGTGGCGCGCGCAGACCCGCATCGCGTTCGATTGCATCGGGCGCAAACCTCGCCGGCTTCCGCTGATCGGGCTCCAATGACTGGACGCGCGAATCAGGCGTTTGGCGGGATGCGCGCGGGTTGCAAGGCGCGGCGGATGAACGGTGAGTGGGAGGTAGGCGCCAGGGTGTAGGTTGATTTGCTCAAACCTTCGAATTATAGCCGGAAAACACCCTTCTCTCCAAATTTGAGACGCGTGGTATGCAAGACGCGTTCCAGGTTAGATGCTGCGGGCCTTATCCAGCGGGCATATGACGCTCATGACGCCACGCCGCCGCGCTTTTCGAGAACACTGCTCGGCAGGACATACCAGATGGC
>DASYLW010000372.1:0-2877 GCA_036009385.1 Caballeronia sp. | reverse complement strand
TGGCTGCGCGCGACCACTTCCTGCCCGGGATAACACCCCTTCTTGAAGTTGACACCGCCGAGCACGTCAAAGTTGACCATCTGCGGGACGAACTGCTCGGAAGTCGGCTGCGTGATGCGCGGTTCGCCTGCGTGGATGTCGAGCCAGTCCCATAACCCGGCCGGTGCACGCACGAGCTGTTTTTCCATCTCGGCGAGGCGCGCTTCGACTTCAGCCTTCGGGCCAACCCACAGGAAGCGCGGCCGGCCGGCGGCATCGGGGACGCGGATCAGCGAGCCGAGCGGTCCGTCCACTTTCACATGCACGCCGTCGGGCATGGCGTCGAAGAGATGGGACAGCGTCTTGCGGACATCGCCGGCAAAACCCACGGCGGCGAGCGACGGCGTGGCGTCGACTAGCTTCGCTTTCGCGCGCATCACGAACATCGACAAGCGTTTTTGCACCGATGCCTGGATGTCGGCGGCGAGCATAAGGCGCACGGCTTCGCCGCATCGCCACATTAAAAACGACGCCAGCAAGCGGCCCTTCGGCGAGCAATAACCGGCCAGACGCGCGCTTGACGCGTCCAGATGCTGGACGTCGCTCGTCAATTGCGTGTGAAGAAAAGCAGCGGCGTCGTCGCCCGTTGTGTCGATAATCCCGAACTGCGTCAGCGGTACGAATACGCCGGCGTGGAGGACGGCGTCGAAGGGAGATGAAGGCGATGAGGCGGTCGAAGAATTCATGGACCTGACTTGGGCGATGGCGAACTTGTATTATATGGGTCTTACTTAGAGCGTGTTTCGCATGTCCCTTTTGAAGAAATGTTTGACCGCGGCTGTCGTCGCGCTCGTGGTTGCCGGTGCGCTCGTTGGGGGTATGTTCAAATGGGCGAATAGCCCGGTCGAGCTGGCCTCACCCGAACTCGACATCACCATCAAATCCCACAGCACGTTACGCAGCGTGGCCCTTCAGCTGGACCGCGGCGGTGCGCACGTCCAGCAGCAATTGTTCGTGCTGATGACCCGCGCGCTCGGCCTTTCGTCGCAGCTCAAGTCCGGTAACTACGCGTTCAAGGAGGGCATCACGCCGTACGAGATGCTGCAGAAAATCGCCCGTGGCGACGTCAACGAATACGTGGCAACCGTGATCGAAGGGTGGACGTTCCAGAAAATGCGCAATGAACTGGACGGCAATCCGGCGTTGCAGCACGACACGGCCGGCATGACCGATACCGATTTGCTCAAGGCCATCGGCGCGCCAGACGACGTGATTGCGCGGGCGAGTGCGGAGGGCCTGTTCTTTCCCGACACCTACTTGTTCGACAAAGGCGCGAGCGACATCACCGTCTACAAGCGGGCGTATAAGCTGATGCAGCAGCGCCTCGACGAAGCCTGGGCTACCCGCGCACAGAATTTGCCGTACAAGACGCCTTACGACGCGCTGATCATGGCGTCGATTGTCGAAAAGGAAACGGGGCGCGCCGCCGACCGGCCGCTGGTCGCCGCCGTGTTCACGAACCGGCTGCGCATTGGCATGCCGCTGCAAACGGACCCATCGGTGATCTACGGGCTGGGTTCGGCCTACGCTGGCCGGCTGCGTAAAAAAGACCTGCAAACCGACACTCCGTACAATACCTACACGCGCATGGGCCTTCCGCCCGGTCCGATCGCGCTGCCGGGCGTGGCGGCCCTCGCGGCGACGGTCAATCCCGCATCGAGCACGGCACTGTATTTCGTGTCGCGCGGCGACGGCAGCAGCTTCTTTTCAGACAATCTCGGCGACCATAATCGGGCCGTCGACAAGTACATCCGGGGACAATGATGGTGCGCGGCAGATTCATCACGTTTGAAGGCATCGACGGCGCGGGTAAGACGACGCACCTCGCGTGGTTTCGTCAGCGCCTGGCCGACAAAATTGCCGCCACGGGCCGCTCGGTCGTGATCACGCGGGAACCCGGCGGTACGACGCTGGGAGAGAGCCTGCGAGACTTGTTGCTCAACCAGCCGATGGACCTCGAAACCGAAGCATTGCTGATGTTCGCCGCACGCCGGGAGCATCTGGCTCAGATCATTGAACCGGCGCTGGCCCGGGGCGACTGGGTGCTGTCGGATCGTTTCTCCGATGCCACCTTCGCGTATCAGGGCGGCGGTCGCGGTTTGCCACGTGACAAACTGGAAGCGCTCGAGCGATGGGTGCAGGGCGGTTTCCAGCCGGACCTGACGGTGCTCTTCGACGTACCAACGAACGTGGCGAGCGAACGGCGCGGCGCGGTGCGCTCGCCGGACAAGTTCGAGAGCGAATCCGATTCGTTTTTCGGCCGCACACGGGCTGAATATTTGCGCCGCGCAGCAGAATCGCCGGAGCGATTTGTGATAATCGATGCTACTCAGTCAATAATCGATATTCAGAAACAACTTGAAGCAGTGATCGCAAGCATCTGATTTTTATAAGAAGTTAGTACCGAGAATTTACTTTAACTTTGCCACACGGCGGTTCTGGTCGATGACAACCGTTGTCACAGCCCCGGCCAAGCGACGAAAAAGCTTCAATTACTATTAACAATCGATTGAATTAGTTGGGTTTTCTCGACCACTTAAAGTAAATTAAGACTCGCAAGGTTGTTTTGTAAACATTTGATCCAAAAGACTTTTCATGATCTATCCGTGGCAAACCGATGACTGGACCCGTCTCGAACAACTGCGTGCAAGCTGGCCGCACGCGTTGCTCCTGCACGGTCGCGCGGGCATTGGTAAGTTGCAGTTCGCGCAGCATCTTGCTCAGAGCCTGCTCTGCGAAACGCCGACCGGGACGCGTGAACCGTGCGGAAAGTGCGTTGCCTGCCTGTGGTTCAGCCAAGGCAATCATCCTGACTATCGCGCGGTGCTACCGGAAGCG
>DASYLW010000371.1:0-3386 GCA_036009385.1 Caballeronia sp. | reverse complement strand
CAGCAAAGCTTGCTGTATCTCGAAAAGCTGCGGCTGTTCCACGCTGTTGTGACCGCCATTCTTTCGGCGGGACTGCTCGGCTGGGCATTGTGGCTGTGGTCGAAGGGGCGAGCAACGTCCGGCGATATCGTGCTGGTCAGTTCGCTCGGTTTCACTATTCTCCACGGCACCCGCGATCTGGCGGTTGCCCTCGTGGATGTCACGCAGCACGTCGCGCGTCTGGCGGAAGCCGTGCAAACCCTGCTGGAACCACACGGCATGCCCGACCGGTCCGACGCAACGGAGCTCGTGCCTCAAGGCGGGCGCGTGGACTTCGAGGAAGTCACGTTCGCATATCCGCGCCGCCGGCCGATCCTCGATAAATTCAACCTGCACATCGAGCCGGGTCAGCGTGTCGGGCTGATCGGCAAGTCGGGTGCCGGGAAATCCACGGTGCTCGCGCTGTTGCAACGCTTCTACGAACCACAGGGCGGCTCTATCAAGGTCGACGGGCAGGATATCTCGCTGATCACGCAGGACAGCCTGCGGATGTCGATTGCGCTCGTGCCTCAGGATATCTCGCTGTTTCACCGGACCGTGTACGAGAACATTGCGTACGGCCGGCCGGACGCGTCGCGCGAAGAAGTGCTTGCCGCCGCCCGCGAGGCGCGCTGCTCGGATTTCATCGACGCAATGCCGGAAGGGTTCGACACCATCGTGGGCGATCGTGGCGTGAAGCTATCGGGTGGGCAACGTCAGCGTATTGCCATCGCGCGCGCGATCCTGAAAAACGCGCCCATTCTGTTGCTCGACGAAGCTACGTCGGCGCTCGACAGTTCGTCGGAAGAAGCCATTCAGCAGGCACTCGACCGGCTGATGGTCGGGCGCACGGTGATCGCGATTGCGCACCGGTTGTCGACGCTGCAAGGCTTCGACCGGATTATCGTGATGAGCGCCGGCAAGGTGATTGACGACGGTTCGCCCGATCAGTTGCGCAACCGGCCGGGGTTGTACCGCGAACTGCTGTCCAAGCAGCACGGCAAGTTGCCGCCAGCGACCATGCCCTCGCAACAACTGGCGGCGAAGGCTGAGTCGACCTGAGCTGGCTTCATCGCGACTCGGGCGAAAAAATAGCCGCTTCGGATTCGTCAGACCCGAAGCGGCTTTTTTACGCCCGCTTTTTTCACCCCTTTTTTACGCCTGCAGATCGCGCATGAAGTTGTCGCGCCATACCGAGACATTGTTCTCGCGAAGCTGCGCGAACATGTCCGTGTAACGCGCCGTTCGCTCGTTTAACGGCATCGCGAGGGCGGTGGCCAGTGCGTCCGCCATGCCGTCGATATCGAGCGGATTAACGATCAGCGCACCGTTTAATTCTTGCGCCGCGCCTGCGAATTGCGACAGGACGAGCACGCCGGGATCGTCGGGATCTTGCGCCGCCACGTACTCCTTCGCGACGAGGTTCATGCCATCGCGCAACGGCGTGACGAAGCCCACATGCGACGCGCGAAACAATGCGGCAAGCACAGGCCGCTCATATTGCCGATGGATATAGCGGATCGGCGTCCAGTCGAGCTCCGCGTAGCGTCCGTTAATACGCCCCGACTCGCCTTCGAGCTGCAACCGGATGTCGCGATACGTGTCCATATCGGCGCGTGTGGGTGGCGCGATCTGCACGAACGAGACGTTATTGCGCTGCGCCGGCTGATGTTCCAGCAGTTTTTCGAACGCACGAAAACGCTCGACCAGCCCCTTCGAATAATCGAGCCGATCGACGCTCATGATCAACTTGCGGTCGCGCAGCGTCGTCTTGACGGTCTGCACTTCGCGCCCGCTTTCGCCGTCTTTGGCAAGCGAGGCAATCTCATCGGGATAAACGCCGATCGGATAAGCGGCCGCTCGCAAGGTCTTGCCAAACGCGCTCACCGCATTCGGCTCGCCACTGATGCGCACGACCGAGCCATTCGCCTCCGTCTCGATGTAGTCGCAAAACGCACGCAGGTCCGGCGCTGTCTGGAAACCGAGCAAATCGAAGGAACACAACGCCTCGACCAGCATGCGATGCCGCGGCACGCTGAGCAGAACCTGCGCCGCCGGAAACGGAATGTGCAGGAAAAAGCCGATGCGGTTCGTTACGCCCTCATCGCGCAACGCCTGGGCGAACGGGATCAGGTGATAGTCGTGGACCCAGATGACGTCGTCGGGTTTCAGCAGGGGCGCCAGCTGTTTTGCGAGCCAGCGGTTCACGCGGCAATAACCGTCGAATTCATCGCGGTCGAACTGGATCAGATCCGGCCGATAGTGAAACGCCGGCCACAAAGTGGCGTTCGAAAAGCCGCGGTAGTACTGGTCATAGTCGCGTTGCGCCAGGCCGATGGTCGCGAACGTCACCCGTCCACGCTCCTCCAGCGTGATGCCTTCGGGCGGCTCGGCGACCACGTCGCCGCTCCAGCCGAACCACATGCCGCCAGTTTCCTTGAGCGCGTCATACACACCGACCGCCAGGCCGCCCGCCGCCGGGCCGCCTTCGGAGATCGGCGCGACCCGGTTCGAAACAATGATCAGCCTGCTCACGAACGCGTCCCTTTAGAACCCTCTACACCTTCAATTCCCGCAATACGCTCCAGCCATTCGAGCAGCGCGCCAACCGATTCCACGCGCGAATGCGCGAGCGTGTCGCCAGCGCCGACCTTGATCGAGACGCCATTACGCTCGTTCACCACGGCGAAGCCTTTTTCGTCGGTCAGATCGTCGCCGATAAACACCGGCCGGCGGCCCGCGAACGGCGGTTCATTGAGGAAGGCTCGCACTGCACGGCCCTTATCGACGTCCTTCGGCTTGATTTCGTAGACCATCTTGCCGGGCTGCAGCACGTAGGCATCGGCGTATTGGGCGACCAGTTTCTCGGTCGCCTCGCGCGCCGCCGCGCCGCGCTCCGGCGCATTGCGGTAATGCAGCGCGAGCGCCGCGCCCTTGATTTCGAGCAGCATGCCGGGATTGGCCGTCACCGCGCCTTCGAGCACATGTTCCATGCGCAGCAGGCGCTCGTCGTTGAAACCGACCCGCAGGACATCCCCGTTCGAGTCGCGCCGCTCAGCGCCGTGCAGACCCGCCACGGGCAGGTCCGGCATGGAAAGAAACGAATCGATACTGTCAATCCCGCGTCCCGACACGATCGCTACCGCGCCGTTGGTCGCGCGACGTAAGGCGCTGAGAATGGCCGGCACGGCCGGCTGCACGGTGACGCCGTCCGGCGTGGGTGCAAGTTCGACGAGCGTGCCGTCGAAATCGAAGAAAAAAGCGGTGGTGGCAAGCGGAAAATTGTCTGGGAGGTTTTGCATCTATATCTGCCTTTCAGCCGGAGAAAGACCGGAAAAGTCTGCGCATGTTACCGCGCTTTGTAACCC
>DASYLW010000370.1:0-5815 GCA_036009385.1 Caballeronia sp. | reverse complement strand
TATGATGAATAGCCCAGTTGATGCAGCGGCTTCGAAAAGGCGCGGCAGGCCCCGGACCTTCGACCGGCACGCCGCGCTGACATGCGCGATGGAGACGTTCTGGCTGAAGGGTTTCGACGGCTGTGCGATCAGCGACCTGACTGCCGCCATGAACATCAACTCGCCAAGTCTCTACGCCGCGTTCGGCAGTAAGGAAGACCTGTTTCGCGAGGCGGTCGACCTCTACGGGACGCTTGAGGGAGAAGCGACCCGGTGTGCGTTGGCCGGGCCACGCGGCATCCGGGATGCGCTTGGCGCGATGCTCAAGCGTAGTGTCGACATGTTCACGCGCGGTCCGCAGCCACGCGGTTGCATGGTGATGCTTGGCACGCTGAACGTCAGTGCCGACCAGAAGGAGCTTCGCGCGCTGCTGCACAAACGGCAGAGGCAGATTTTCGACGTGATCTGCAAGCGCATCAAGCTGGCGGTCAATGATGGCGAAATCGCGCCTTCGGTGGACATCGATGGTTTGTCGATGATGTGCGCGGTGCTGTTCACCGGCCTGGCGGTCCATGCCCATGACGGAGCAGGCCGCGCGAAACTGAACTCGGCGATCGATGCGTTCATCGCCACCTTACCGGTAACGGGCACGTCCAGGACGGCGCCGCGCGTCGCGGCGCTATACGTTCGCCAAGCTCGCCAAGCTCGATGATTTCTTGGCTCCTTTCGCTTCAGACAATTACTGTTTCGCATCGACGCTCTGCCACGGAATGAATAGCGTCCACGCATTCGGACTGACGCCTTCGTCGTGCCCCGACCTTGACAGCCCGCTCGATCAGTGACGTTGAATCGCAGGCACAACGTGTACCGCCGGCTGTGACAGTGTGTTTCCCGGTTGCTCATAGCCTGGTCGAATAAAACCTTCGCTGGCAAGCCTCCGAACACTAACTCATCGGGTGCTTAAACTCGGTACGACTTTTGCATTCCCTCGTTCCGGCGCGTTGTTCCCTACATAGTGCCGCGGTGCAACAGGAGACCTGGTCGATGGCTTTCGAGGAGCAACTTCATGACTGGCGCGAGAGCGCATTGCGGGTGGAGCTGAGCGTCACAGCCGCTGTCGCCGGCCAGCACGAAATCGTCCGCTTGATCAACGTTGCGCTGTTTGCGCGCGGTCACGTGTTGCTGGAAGGTGGCGTAGGGGTCGGCAAAACGACCGTGCTGCGCGCGTTTTCGCGGGCCATTGGCGGAGGCTTCGGGCGCGTGGAAGGCACCATCGACATGATGCCCGGCGATCTCATCTACCACACGTACGTGGACGCGGAGGGAAGACCTCGAATTGATCCCGGTCCGTTGCTGCGCCACGGTGAAAACCTGACCACGTTCTTCTTCAACGAGATCAACCGGGCGAGGCCGCAAGTCCAGTCGCTCCTGCTGCGCGCGATGGCCGAGCGTTCCGTTTCCGCGTTCGACCGCGAATATCACTTTCCTCACATGACGGTGTTCGCGGATCGCAACAAGGTTGAACGTGAGGAGACGTTCGAGCTGGCATCGGCTGCTCGCGACCGGTTTCTCTTCGAGCTGAACATGCCGACGCCGTCGGATCCCGAAGTAAGGCGCGCGCTGGTTTTCGATCCTGTTTTCCACGATGTCGACGCGTTGCTCGAGCGAGTGACGCCTGGCGTGATCCGATGGGCGGAGTTGAACGACATCGGCGCCAGCATTCAACGCAACGTTAGCGCCAGCGCAACGATCGAGCGCTACGTGCTCGACATTTGGCGCGCGACCGAGAACCCGCAGGAATTCGATATTGCGCTGGGCGGCGTTGACATGGAGCGGCTCATCCTCGTCGGTGCGAGTCCGCGCGGCATGAGCGCGCTCTTGCGGGCGGCTCGGGTGGTCGCATGGCTGGCCGGGCGCTCGCATTTGACGCCGGAGGATATTCACGCTGTATTGTTGCCCGCGCTCGGGCATCGCGTGTTCTTTACACCAATCTACGAACTGCGCCGACAGGAACTTGCGGAAGCGCTGATGGCGCAGATCATGGCGAGAGTCTCGGTGCCGTAACGTCATGAAGACATCATGAATACGCTCAGCGCAATGCCGGAATTTCACTACCGGTTACCAATGCGCGCCGGTGGCTCGCGCCCTGGATCGCATCCCGGTTCGAGCTTCGGTGCGGGTCAGGCATTCGCCATGCACGCGCGTCTTTTCGATCATCCAGATCCACGCCGTATTGATTTACGCGCGAGCTTGCGAGCTATCCCCGCCGAGTGGCTCGTTCGCGTTCATCTGCAACGCGTGGCCGTACCGGTATATGTAGTGATCGACGTATCAGCGTCGATGCACTTCGGGCAGATCAAATCCAAGCTCGACGTCGCGGCAGATTTTGTAGCTGCGCTGGGTTACAGCGCGTTTCGTGCTGGCGATCAGGTCGGCATGCTCGCGTTCGATGCTGCCGAGCGTGAAGAACTCTATTCACCGGCGCGCTATGGCCAGGGTGTCGGTGACGTGATGGCGGCCACAGTGCGCCGTGCCGCGCAATCGCCCGGCGTGGCAGGCGGTATCGACGGGCTTGAAAAATCGGTCGCGAAACTTGCCGGGCGGCAGGGGATTGTCTTCGTTGTCTCGGACTTTCATTGGCCGCTGCAACGGCTGCCGAAGATACTCGATACATTGACCCATGCCTACGTCATTCCGATGGTTGTATGGGACCACGCGGAAGTGGCGCCGCCGGAGCATGGCGCGCTGCTGGCCGTTGACGATGCCGAAACGGGAGAGCGCCGAACAGTATGGCTGCGTGGGAAAACGCGTCGGGATTGGCGCGACGCGGTCGCGCGACGGCGTGCCGAAATCGAGCGGCTCTTCGATAAGCGCGGTATACGGCCGTTCTACGTTCAGGGCGAATTCAATGCCGAAGCGTTGTCGCGATACTTCCTGGAAGCGGTCGCATGAGCCCACTCGCGCGTCCGCTAATCCTGTTCGTCACAGCAGTAATCCTAAGCATTACGCACGCTGCCAGGCCGGCGCTTGCGCCGGCCACTGTCGAGCAACCGCGTGCGTTCGGCTACACGGTCGGCGACGTGCTTTCGCAACGCATCCTGCTCCCTTTGGGCGACGACGGTGGTAGCCCCGCCGCGACGCCGTCGACGGGGCGCATCGGCATCTGGTTCGAGCGCCGCCATCCGCGCATTGAAACGGATGCGCAAGGGCGGCGATGGATGGTCATCGACTATCAGATCGTGAACGCGCCGCAATCGCTCACTACCATTTCTCTCCCCGCCCTGACACTAGGGTCGCTACAGGTGCCGGAATGGCCGCTAAGCGTGAGTCCGCTCACGCCAAATACGGCATTCGGCATGGGCGAACTCCAACCGCTGCGTCCCGACCGGCAAGTGCCGCTACCCGCCATTGCGCCGCTGCGCAGGCAGACTATCTGGGCGCTCGGGTTCCTCGCATTGACGCTTGCCGCATGGTTCGGCTGGTGGAAATGGCGTAACACGCGCGAAGCGGCGCGCTTGCCGTTTGCCCGGGCGTACATGGCGATGCAGCGCTTGGAGTCATCCCGACCTGATACAAACGCGCGAGGGTGGCTGTGTCTGCATCGTGCATTAAACGAGACGGCGGGGCAGGTCGTGCACGCCGGTTCACTGCCGAACTTGCTTGCGCGAGCACCGCATTTGAAAGCGCTGCAGCCGCAGCTCGAACGCTTCTACCAGCACTCCGGCGAGCGTTTCTTTGCTTCCCGTTCAGCCGATGAAGACTTCCCCTTGATCGAGTTGAGCCGCGCGCTCTATCGCGCGGAGAGGCGTCAGCAGCAATGACTTCACCTATCGACTTCGCTCATCCTTACGTGCTGGCTCTAATGCCGCTCGCATTCCTTCCGTTGCTGCGTCGACGCGGCGATACGCTGAGCTTTTCATATATTGGATGGCTGCCGGTCGACCGGATCGGACGTGCCGTCGCAATGGTATGGCGAGGCTGCGCAATGCTGGCGATACTCGGCATAGTCATCGGTCTTGCAGGCCCGGGCCGTTCCAATATGCACGTTCTGCATACTGGCACCGGCGCCGAAATCCTCATCCTGATGGACCGGAGTTCCAGCATGGACGACACGATGGGACGGCAGCCGATCGACTCGCGGGGCATGTCGAAGAATGAGGTCGCTCGCCGGGCAATAAGCCGTTTCGTCGATGACCGCCCGAACGACCGGCTCGCGTTCACGATGTTCGGCATCAGCCCCATACCGGTCATTCGCTTTACGGCAAATCATAAGATTATTCAGGACGCAATAGCCGGCACGGCCATTGGCCGCGGCATGGCAGACACGCAGCTCGATCGCGGTTTGCGCGCAGCGGTTGGACAATTTGACGGACGTCGTTACGACGGCCACCGGGCAATCGTGCTTGTCTCGGATGGCGGCGCAAGACTCGACGCACAAGCGCGTCGCGATATAGAAGAAGGCCTCGCGCGCAATCAGATCGACTTGTATTTCATCTACCTTCGCAGTGGCGTGTACAGCCCTGATCTGCGGGCGGTCGCCGCCAACGATACTTCCGCCGAGGCCGAGCTGCACCGGTTTTTTGTCACGTTGAAGTCCCCGTATCATCTCTATCAGGCAAACGATGCCGATGCGATGGCTGCCGCCATGAACGATATCAACCGGCAGCAAAAATATCAGGTGTCGTTTGTCGAGCAGTTGCCGCGACAGGACCGCAGTCCTTACTGCTTCGCGGCGGCGCTGGTCTTCTGCGCTTTCCTGCTCGCCTTGCATCTGGTTCAGGTCAGGAGTTGGGCATGAGACGCTCCTGGACCCACATCGCGTTTGGACTTGTTGCGCTGGGTTGTGCGGCAGTGGCGGCGGATGGCGGATTACACATGAAGCATGCTGAAGATGTGCGCCAGGCTGTTGCCGAAGCGGGCGCCATGACCCGCGCATCGTCCCATCTGGCAGACCTGCCCGAGGCTCGACTGGCCCGTGCGATGGCGCTGTCGAAAGCGGGCGCTTACGCTGACGCACAGAGGCTCTATGAGGCGCTGATACAAGACGATGCCAGCAGCGACCTGGCGCATGCCGCGCTTTTCGACCTGGGCAACATGTATCTGCGTCAGGCAACCGGCGAGGGAAATCCCGGTCCTGTCAAATCGTTGCCCCTGCTGGAACAGGCGAAGCAACGATACCGCCAGTTGCTGCGCGTTACGCCCGGCGAGTGGGACGCGCGCTATAACCTCGAACGCGCGTTATGGCGCGCTCCGGAGGAGACCGGGAGCGCCGACGAGCCGGATGTCAAGGAGCAACACGACGTCAAGTTGCGCGGCGCACAGGCTGAGGATCTGCCGTGAAAACAGGTCTGCACGGGCGAAGTCTTGCGCGAAGTCTCTTCAGCCGGAAACAGTGGCCGGTCGTGCTCGCGCTGCTGTTGCTGGCCGCCGCGCTTGCGATGCCACCCGTCATTTTGCCGCGCGATACCGCGCGTTATATCGTCACGTTCGATATTACGCAGAGTATGGACACCGAGGACGTGGGGTCAAGCGATGCGCCATCCAGCCGGCTTGAATTCGCCCGTGCCGCCACGCGCGAAACGTTGGGAAAATTGCCTTGCGGATCGAAGGTCGGATGGAGCGTGTTTACCGGACAGCGCACTTTGCTGCTGTTGCCGCCCGTTGAGGTCTGCAGCAATTTTGACACGCTGCTGTCGTCGTTGAATGAAATCGATGGGCGCATGCGCTGGACAAACTGGAGCCGCGTGGCTGAGGGCGGCATCTACTCGGCGGTGCGAACAGCGCAGGAAGTCGGGCCGGATACCGCGGTGATCTTCGTGACCGATGGTCAGGAAGC
>DASYLW010000369.1:0-3111 GCA_036009385.1 Caballeronia sp. | reverse complement strand
AAGGTCAACGCGTTATCGACGAGATAACTCACTACGCCACCGTGCACAAAACCGTGTTGTTGCCTGAGTTCGTCGCGGATAGTCAGACACAGCGTGAGACTCGAGGAGTCGACCTGCATGAGCTTCGTACCCAGCAAGGCGCTAAACGGCTGCGCATTCAATGCGCCCCGTGCGATATCGACAATTTCGGCCATTCGGACACTCCTACACTTGGTTTCGGTCCAGTCAGCGTGAGTCCCACAATCCGCACCGGGGCAGGAGCCTTCGTCGCGGTCCTGCACAAGACTGTAGGTAGCGTATGGTCACTCCGCAAGGACGATCTCAAAATCGCGGACAAATTACCGGGTTTGCACGAACTTTCTCAGTGATTTGAAACGAAAGGGCGCAAAGCGTTCGTCATCGCGCCGATTTCTCCAGCCGCAATAAAAAAGCGCCTCGCGGCGAGAGGCGAGGCGTTTAATTCCGCAAGAGCGTCCGGCGTCAGGCGCCATGCGTCCAATAAAGGTCAGGGCAGCGCGGCGTAGGCGGTGGCCAAGTGATAAGGCGTTGTGGACGGCAATTCCGGACGCATGACCATGCCTTCTGCCGATTGGCTTTCGATCCACCCTTGCGGTCGAATAAAGCGTCCGGAAAATCGCGCGATCTGCGTCGGCAGTTGTGCGCGCACGGACTCGTCCGCGTGCGCTGCGAGCGCCCGTAGATATTCAGTCTGGGCCCAGATGCGCTGCGTCGAATCGATCATGCCGCCCTGTTCGTTCAGCGACGCCGCCACGCCACCGGTCACCGGATCGATCCCGAACTGCTGAACGAAATGGAATCCGCGCACGAGCGCCTGATTCAGGCCCGCTGCATCGAAAGCCGGGTGCCTGCTCGCTTCGGCGAGAAACAGCCATTCGAACTGGTGCCCCGGTTCCAGCCAGTTATTGGCGCTGCCGATCGTCAATTCCGCGATACAGCCTGTTTCGTCATGCACAAAAGCCCGCGCGAACGCGGCAGCCAGCTTTTCCAGCCGCCGATCGAAGATGACGTCTCCAGTCGTTTCACGCGCGGCGAGCCACGCCTCGGTCAAATGCATCAGCGGGTTTTGCAACGGCGGTCCGAGCACGGTGGAGAAATCTTCCGTCATCGCCGAGCTAAACAGGGCGCCCCCGCCGATTGCCATCCGCCGTTCAATCAACACCGACGTTTCTTCGAGCACCGCCAGCGCCTCTTTCGCGGCGGCTGAACCGGCCCGTTTCGCATATTCCGCGCACGCAAAAATCACGAACGCATGGGTATACAGATCCTTGTGACGCTCATGCGGCGCGCCGTTTGCGTCGACGCTATAGAACCAACCCCCGTTTTTCGTATCCTGAAAATAGGTCCGAAGCGAAGCGAACAGCGTATCGGCGTGATCGATATCGCCTGCTTGCGAGAACACGAACAGCTGCCGCGCGCAGGCCATGGCGCGATATCGCTGTGGTGGCAAGGGTGTGCGGCCGTTCTCGGCAACAGCCTCGAATGCCAGCCGCAGGACCGTATTGAAGCCCGGCCCACGCCAGATCGGCAGCACAGCGTGGTCATAGTGCGCACGAAGGGTGGCGGCGGTCGGGGGCGTGGCGGCGGTCGGATCTGGGTCGTGCATACGGCTTTGTCGATGTGAGTTGCGCGCGGCGGCGTGCGCGGAATGTGCCGGCGCGCTGCCCGATGCGGGGCACCAAGGATAAATCAAAACACCCGCGCTTCGGCACAACGGTAGTTTATCTGTGCTGCGCCGGCCGGCGGCTTGTGCGCGAGCCTCGGGCCATCATCCCATCACACAACACTTATAAGGAGCAAATCCACTCATGTTAAGCAATGTAGAACTCATTTCCCGGCTGATCCTGGCCGCGGTGCTCGGCAGCGTGATCGGTTTCGAGCGCGAACGGCTGTCATGGGCTGCCGGGCTGCGCACGCATATGCTGGTCTGTGTCGGCTCGACGCTGATCATGATCGTTTCCGCATTCGGTTTCTTCGATGTCCTCAGCCGCGATCACGTCGTGCTCGATCCGTCGCGGATCGCGGCGCAGGTCGTGTCGGGAATCGGTTTTCTCGGCGCGGGCTCGATCTTGCTGCGCGCGAGATCGTGCGCGGTCTCACGACGGCGGCGAGCCTCTGGTCCGTCGCGGCGATCGGGCTTCCGGTCGGCGGTGGCATGTACACGGCATCGATCGCTGCAACGGTCATCATTCTGATCATCCTTGCCGGGATCAAGCCGCTGGAACGGCGTTTTTTCCGTGAAGCAGCGGCGCCAGTTGACCTTGCTCGTCGATCGGGGGACGTTGAATTTTCATGCGTTGCATGAGGCGCTGGGCGTCGGCAGCGTGCGTGTGAAGCAGTTCGTGGTGCAGCAAAGCGACGATTCCCCCGAACTCGATGTAGTGCAGATCGAGCTTTGCCCGTATCGTCGAATGAATACGAGGCGATCTGCACGCGGCTGCGCGCGCTGGAAACCGTGCGGGAATTCAAGGAAGAAGGCTCCGCTTGAAACTGAACGCGGTCGTGGCCCGGCTGTGCAAGCGTGCGACAATGCGGCCTCGAAAACCCATGCAGCCGCTTTTTTTGTTGCGAGGCGTCGAGCCGGACCACTTCATCGGGTGTGTTTTTAGCCGCTCGGGTCGCGTCTGGCCACGCTGTCAATCATCGACTTATGCCAGATTCCGCCGTCAATCCCGCTCTCCAAGTTGCTGATACCGCCGATTCCGCCGATTCCGCTGGTTCGCGTCGTACCAACGCTGCTTCCCCTTCCACGTCTAAATCCAGGTCCGCTGGCCGTCCGGCTGAATCGGACGCCGATGCCAAGCTCGCCCGCGCCGCACGCTCGGCGCAGCGTCTCGCATTGCTGAGCCGGGCGCCCTACGGCGCGCCCACGCTTGATCTGTTCGCCGAAGACGCTGAGCGCGCCGCGCTCCAGGCAATGAATACCGATATTCGTCAATCATCGTTGCCCGGCTTCGAGTTGCCCGAAGTGTTCATGGCGGCCGTGCCGGGCGAGGACGGATCGTCCGGGGCAGGTCGGGCGTGGCGCACCGGGGTGTTATCGGCAGAGGGGGCGGTGGTGTCGAGCCCCGCTGCGCCCCGCGATGACGCGGC
>DASYLW010000368.1:0-4088 GCA_036009385.1 Caballeronia sp. | reverse complement strand
CCTGGGCGAAAAACGCGCTCGCCAACTTCAGAATCTCGTTGGCGCGGCGCAGTTCCTTGTTCTCACGTTCCAGCGTCTTGAGGCGTTCGCGTTCCGACGTGCTCACGCCTTCGCGCTCGCCGCTGTCGATCTGGTCACGTTGACCCAGCCCAATAGCGTCTGGCTCGAACAAGCAATCATCGGCGCAATGGTTTCAACAGCTGCCCACAGTGACGGATGCTCGCCACGCTGCTCGCGCACCAGACGAACGGCGCGCTCTCGGACTCCGGGGGAAAATTGGCTTGGCTTGCTCATGGCTCCATTTTCTCAAAGATTGGAGCCTCCTGATAACCCGGGGCGATTCAGTGCTCGCCAGAGCGAACGATGTGTGAAACCCTCCTTCTCCGAACACTGATACCCACACGCTTCGCCACCAGTGACTGAACGTGCCTCTGGTTCACCCCGCGCTATCCGCGAATAACCTCCCTCCAAATTTGTACGCATAACTAAACACATAGGCAACCCGGTATCGCTCCTCCGCCCCGTCCATCGGCCCGAGCAAACATTACCGTTCGAGTTCGCCCGCCAGCGCATCAAGCGTCAACCCACATGGCGCCTCGACCTTCAACTGCAATAGCCCGTCGGCCCGCGTCTTCCCCAGATTGACCGCCGCAATCGGCTTGCCAGCGCGCACGGCCCACTCGCAAAAACGAAATCCCGAATACACCATCAACGACGAACCGAGCACCAGCATGGCATCGGCCTGCTCAAGAGCGGCCGCCGCCGCGTCCACGCGGGTCCGTGGCACCCCTTCGCCAAAAAACACCACATCAGGCTTGAGCAAACCGCCACAGCGCGTGCAGGACGGTGCGTGAAAAACGTCGAAGTCATAACCCTCAAGTTGCGCATCACCATCCGCCACCGGCAACGCAGCCAGACCCACGAAGCTCGGGTTATCGGCAATAAGCCTCTGCTGGAGCGCCGCGCGCGAGGTCTCGTCGCCGCATTCCATGCACCGCACCCGGCCGATATTTCCATGCAATTCAATCACATCCGTATTGCCCGCACCCGTATGCAGCCCATCGACGTTCTGCGTGACAAGCCTTTCAAACAAGCCCAGGCGCTCGAGCCGCGCAACCGCGAGATGCGCGGCATTCGGTGCAGCGCCCGCGACCAACGGCCAGCCGATCATGCTGCGCGCCCAGTAACGTTTGCGGGAAAACTCCGAGCCCATAAAGTCCTTCAACAAAATAGGCGCTCGACCGGTGCGCTGTCCTTCGGTATCCCGGTAGCAAGGTATTCCGGATTCCGTACTAATTCCCGCACCAGACAAAACGAACAGCCGAGGATGCCGTTCGACGAAATCGTAGAGAGGATTTAAAAGCGTTCGAGACGCGTAGTCCGGCAGATTTTTCATCCTCGGAATAGTAGCGGCAACACGCTTTTTCTGCTGGAACCCGGCTTGGTCCGGCACCTTTGCACCGAAGTGATGATCTGGAACGTCGAAATACAGCCTCCAACTTGCAGACGAATAGCCCTCGCCCCTTCCTTAACTTGACATTCCGCACTTCTGTTTCAACCATACCTGGTGGTTAGCAAACCGCTGACCTCACGAACCATCAGGTGCGCGCGTGAACACCGATCTCCTCAACTCGACTTTCGCGGCGCTAGCCGATCCGACCCGGCGGGCAATCCTTGCGCGGCTTGTCCGAGGCGAGGCGTCGGTGTCGGAACTTGCCGAGCCATTCGACATGACGCTCGCCGCCGTGTCCAAACATCTCAGGGTGCTCGAGCATGCCGGGCTGATCGTGCGTGAACGCGACGCGCAACGCCGTCCATGCCGCCTCGCCGCAGCGGCCTTGAAAGATGCAAGCGAATGGTTCGATCCGTATAGACGGCTATGGGAAACCAGCGAAGGCGGCAGGACACGTTAAACCGCCCTCCCCGAACTGATCGCGGCCGCAACCAATGCCGTTACGCAACCCGTTAGGCAACCCGTTACAACACCCGCGCCGCGAGCTTCACTGACTTCACCGGCTTCGGAAACAACGGATAAGCGACCAACGCGCAAACAGCCGCACCGAGCCAGACGACGCCCCACGATCCGACCGCAAGCAAATGCGGAATGCACAGCGGCGTCAGGAACAAGCCGAGATACACGGCGGTGTTGACCATCCCGAGCGCCGTGCCCGCGCGATCCTTGCCGGCCAGCGTCGCGAGTTCCGTGTACGCCACACCGTGCCACGCGGACACGCAGATCCCGGCGAATGCAATCAGCACCATCAGCGCCGCTTGCGGCACCCGCTGACCCGACGCGACTGCAGCGCCCAACACCACGAACGATGCCACCGCGACCAGCGTTGACCCACGCAGATACCCCCGCCGGTTGCCACGTTTATCGGTGAAACGGCCGCTCGCGACGCGCATGATCATCGCGCCAAGCTGGACGGTGACCATGGTCGCGGTAATGCCCGCTATGCCGACATGCGCGAAATCATGCAAAAACACGGTGGCGAAAGTCAGCACGGCGAACTGTGGCACGCACAAAATGCCGATGCCCGCCACCACACGCCAGATCATCCGGTCGCGCAGCGGAGCGACCACCGGCGCGGCAGCCACGGTTGAACCCGCATTCGAGCCGGCATGCGCTGCGTCAGGCGCCTCTGGCGGCTCATGCAGCCAGAGCCAGGCGAGCACGCCCGAGAACGCGCACATAGCCGCCAGCACCCCGTACACCGGCCGGAATCCGCCTGCGGAGGCAAGCCAGGGCAGGATCAACGCGCCCAGGCCTCCGCCCAGCGGCACGGCGGTCTGGCGGATGCTCATCGCCAGACCGCGTTCGCCTTCCTGAAACCAGCGCATGACCGCGCGTCCGCTGGATCCGTTCACGCTCCCGCCGACCAGACCGACCAGGCACATCGATGTCACAAGCCACAACAAACCCGGAACACCCGCATGCGACGGCACGACGAACAGCATCATGGAGAGCAACGCGGCAGCAGTCGCGGCCAGGCCGGTCAGCAAGATCGGCCGGTCGCCCCAGCGGTCGGTTGCGACGCCCCACGGTAACTCCGTGATCGCCACCCCCAGCCCCATGGCGCCCAGCGCCAGCCCGAGCGCTGCGTTGCCGAGGTGATAATCCGCGCGCAACCAGACGGCAGTCGTGGGAATGCCCGCGGCGGCAGCCGAAAAACTCACGTTCGCGGCCACGCCGACACCCAGCACTTTCCATCGGTGCGATGCGCCCAGTTCGCTGCGCGACATTGCCGGCAAGGGAATTGCGGATTGAGTTTCCATGCCTTTTTCTCTTGGATGCTGTCGATGGACCCAGTGTCACAGCTTATGATCGTCCTGAATATCAAGTAATATCGAATTTATGATTCGATAAAACAGGACAATCAATCATGTCGCAAACCAATTTCGATGTCGCTTCACTGCGGACCTTCGTCGCCGGCATGGAGCTGGGAAGCTTCGCCAAGGCGGCGGACCGCGTCGGGCGGTCGACGTCGGCCGTCAGCGCCCAGATCAAGAAACTGGAGGAGCAGTCGGGCGCGCCGCTGTTCAAGAAAGCCGGGCGCAATCTCGCGCTCACCGAAGCGGGCGAAACCATGCTGCGGTTCGCGCGCAGGCTGGTCGATCTCAACGACGAAGCCGCTGTCGCCGTCCGTGGCCCCGACCTCGAAGGCTGGGTCAGGCTTGGGCTGCAGGAGGATTTTGGCGAAGCCATGTTGCCCGATGTCCTGGGCCGGTTCTCGCGGGCGCATCCGAAAGTGCGGATCGAGGCACGGGTTGCGCGCAATACAGAACTGCTCAGCCGGATCGATTCGAACGATCTCGACCTTGCCCTGATCTGGGACGACTCCGTCTCATTGGCCCATGAACTTCCAGGCAGCGACCGCCACGAGATAATCGCTGAGCCCGGGATGTGCTGGATCGGTTCATCAACCTTGCCGTGGAAGCCTGATCCAGCAGAACCGCTGCCGCTGGTTGCGTTCGATCGCGCCTGCCTGTTTTTCAGCGCCGCCACCGACGCGCTCGATCGCGCGAATATCCGTTGGCGCGTGGCGTTCACGAGTCCGAGTCTCTCCGGCCTGTGGGCCGCCGCGGCA
>DASYLW010000367.1:0-3083 GCA_036009385.1 Caballeronia sp. | reverse complement strand
GTATCGGCTTCGTCGGCGCCATGCGGGAACGGTCCGGTCGCGGGCGTGCCGCTCATGCCGGTCGCCAGTCCCAGGCGTGCGGCCGGCGTCGCGCCCGCATATTGCACGACCTCGGCCGGCAGATGCGAGCAGTCGATCTCTGGTCCATCGCACAACGCTATCGCCATTTGCAGCACATGGCGCAACTGGCGGATGTTGCCGGGCCACGCATAGTTCAACAGCGCATGCCGCGCCTCGGCGCTAAGCGACGGTGGCTCGTCCGAGCCCGATTCGCTCGCCAGCAGATGGTGGATCAACGCGAGCGCGTCGGCTCGCTCGCGCAGCGGCGGCAAGTTGATCTCGATGCCGTTGAGCCGGTAATACAAGTCTTCGCGGAACGCGCCGCTCTGCACCAGCTCCAGCAGGTTGCGGTGGCTTGCACTGATCAACTGGAAATCCACCTTGACCGTGGTTTCAGCGCCGAGCGGGGTGACTTCATGCTCTTCCAGCACGCGCAGAAGGCGCGCTTGCAACGCCATCGGCATGTCGCCGATTTCGTCGAGAAAGAGGGTTCCTCCGTTCGCCTGCACAATCTTGCCGCGCCGTCCTTCACGCTGTGCGCCGGTGAACGCTCCCGCGCGATAGCCGAACAACTCGCTCTCGATCAGGTTCTCCGGTAACGACGCGCAGTTCACCGCAACAAAGCTGCCGCCGCTATTCGGGCTGATGCTATGGAGTGCATTGGCAAAGACCTCCTTGCCGGTGCCGGTCTGGCCGCGCAGGATGATAGGGATCTTGCGCTGGATTACCCGCACGGCGAGCTGGATCTGCGACGCCATGCGCGGATCGCCGAATTCCAGGTGCGAGAGCTTCTCCAGCCGCCCGGCCTGGCCGGGCGTTTCTCTGGCCGTTCGCACGGGCCGGGGGCGCGCGGCAGTGGACACCGCGCGGCTCGTCGGGTCGTTCATGAAGATGCGGGTCGCGCTGGTCGCGGCATCGCGCGGCGTCTGGGCGATCAGGAAAAACCGGTTGTTTGCGCTGGCGCTATAGACGGTCACCGGGTGAAACGAGCCGCGGATACTGCGGGCGATCATGTCCTCGAGCGACACGTTGAACGCTTCCTCGATTCGTTTGCCGCACAACTCCGCATGCGAGCGGAAGTCGAGCTGGAACAGCGCGCTGCGACTGGCCGCGAGCACGACACCGTCATCGCTGACGGCGAGCTTCCCGGCATGCAGCGTGCCGACAAATTCCGGCCGGCTGTGGAAGTGGATCATGTTCGCGTGCCGGAAGCGCGCGTCGATCAGGCGATTCTCGATCATCTGTCTCGACATGCCCACCAGCACCAGCGAGTGCTGCTGCAGCAGCTTCGAACGGCTGGTTACGTCGAGCACGCCGGCCACCTCACCGCGATCGTTGAAAATGGGCGCAGCCGAGCAGGTCAGCGACGTATAGCGCGGATAGAAATGCTCATGCTGATAGACGGCGATGCATTCCCGCTCGGCGAGGCAGGTCCCCATGCCGTTGGTGCCGGCTTCACGCTCGCTCCATAACGCGCCTACGCGCAGCCCGTCGGCGGCGATTGCTTCCCCGAACGGCACGGAGGCCACCTGATGCACGATCACACCGTCGGCATCGACGAGTACTACGGCGAGTTCAGGGTCGGCGAGCTGCTGGTAGAGCGTCGTCATCTCGAGTTTCGAGCATGCGATCAGGTCGCTGGCCGCTTCGCGCCGCGCGGTGAGCTCCGGCTGGGTCAGCACCGGCGGCATGACGAAGCGCGCCGGATCGAGCCTGAATTCTTTCAGGCAACGCGTCCATGACTGAGCAACAGAGTCGCTTGTCGGGCGAGTCGGCAACTGATTATTGACGATGTTCAGTACTTCCCGGACGTGCACGTTACTGTCTGCAAACGACGACATGGGACTTGTCTCCGGGGCGTCCGGTTCGTGCCTGCGAGAATTCGCAGACCACTGCGGCGCCGTATCTATGGTGTTCCCCCGCGCTGCGTTTTTCTGTGCCCGCATGCGCGCGAAGCGGTACGTATTGACGTTTTATGAACAGACCCGCGTCCGCAAAACTTTACCTCCGATGACGCCCGGGTTCAATAAGTAGTCGCGTAAGTGTCAGCCGGTGCGCCCGATTTTTGCTTGCGCCTTGCTGAAACCGTGGCAACGGGCGTGCTTGTGCATGGGCGTAAGCGCCTGCCTGAAGGCCCCAAGCTGCGCGGTACAGGACGTTCACAGGCTGTATCGATTCCGCGACACAAACTGCTGCGGCTATTTGTTCGTCAACGGCCCGTCCACTGCACTTTTCCGGCAATCGGCAACGGAGATTATTCATGGAGCTTTTCGATGCGGTTCGACCCACACGGCCTTCGCCCGGCACGCTGCAAAGCGCGCGAACGGATGTGATGCCTCACTATCCCCCCGTCGACAGCCCGCCACAAGCCGCCGGCGACCTGCCCATGGACATCGTCTATATCAAGGGTTTTACCGGACGAACGGTGATCGGTATTGATGTCAGCGAACTGCGGGACCCACAACCCGTGCGAATCAATCTCACGATTGGCGTGCCCTCGATCCGCGCCTGTGCGACGGATCGTATCGAGGACACGGTAAATTATGCGGCTGTCCACGACGCGCTGCATAAATTGCTGGTCACCCACGGCGTGCAGTTGCTCGAACGCCTCGCCGAGAAAATTGCTCAACTGGTGATTGCCGATTTCGGGGCGCATTGGGTTCGGGTGTCGCTTGCGAAGCCCGCAAAGTTTCCCGATGTGGAATCGGTCGGGGTTCTGATTGAACGCAGGCGTGAGCCGCCCGGCGAGCAAGCCGTGACCTGCGCTTTCCTCGGGAAAGGGTTTATCCCGAACTGATCGTCAGTACGCTTAATGGTCCTGCGAAGCTCCGCGCTTCGCAAGTGCTTACCGGTATTGCGCGTTTCACTTGGTCGCGGCGGCAGACTTTGTCACACCACATGCGCGGAAAGCTTCAGTCTGAATCGAACGAAAGTTCTTCGTTTGGGCTTTGGCCCGATCCACGCGAAACTCGTTGCCTCCCTCGCCGCCAAGCGTCGAATATTTCGAGAACGTCATTTGCTCG
>DASYLW010000366.1:0-6781 GCA_036009385.1 Caballeronia sp. | reverse complement strand
GCAGGGACACAATGCAGGGCGCAAGGGGAGAGGGGTGATGGACGAAAACAAAGAGCGATCGCTGGTGGCTAAGGTGATGGACGGGCTCGTATCGGGCATCGTCGAACAGAAGTACGGCGCGATCCTGCCTCCGCAGGACGTCTTGTCGAAGGAGTTCGACGTGAGTCGGACCGTGATGCGAGAGGCCTTGAGCATGCTGCTCGCGCGTCACATGCTGGATGTGCGTCCCAAGACGGGCACGCGGATCCGGCCGATGAGCGACTGGCGGCTGATCGATGAGGACGTGGTGAGCTGGCGCTTCCGTGCGACGCCGGATCAGGCGTTCCTGCGCGACGTGATCGAGTTCCGCATGTTGATCGAGCCGCGTGCGGCCGCATTGGCAGCGACTCGTGCAACGCCGGACGAAGTGAGCGGGATTCGCGATGCATTCGACGCGCTTGCGTCGCTCAACGGCAGCGAGCCCGAGTATCAGGCCGCCGATGTCGCGTTGCATACGCGCATTGTGGCCGCGAGCGGTAACCAGTTCTTCCAGCAGATGACGGCTATCGTGCGGGGCGCGCTGGTGACGGTGTATCCGATTGTGGCGGGCATTGCGACCATGCGGGACGCGACGCTTGAAGCGCAGCGCCGCGTGGTGGAAGCGATTGAGGCGCACGATGCCAGTTTGGCCGAGCGCGCGATGAGCACACTGATCGATGTCACGGCGGAAGAAGTCGGGCGGGCTTTTTCGCTTGAACGCCGTGAGGACAGTTCGTCGCCACCGGTCGGCGAATCCGAATCGGCCGGCGCCTGACCCATGTCCGAAGCTTCGCGTCCGGAAGGGTTCCGGCGTGTCGAAGCTGGCCCGAGGTTTCTGGTCACGTTCATCGTGGCCGGGCGCGAGGAGCGCCCTATTCGGGTTTTTACTGACGCAAACGTTTCACTTCACCTTCCTGCCTGTCTTCCTGCCAGATATCGACGCCTGACGGCCTGTGCGTCGAACGACAACTTCCCCAACGTATTCCCTTGGGCTTAGATCGCTGCGCGACACGGTGTGCATGGTCGTGCATTTATCGCCGAGGCTTCACGCGGATTGCCCGCGTAGTGGACAATGTGCGCATCGCCGGCCTTGGCCGACTATTCACACTGCATGCGGGGAGCGGGACAGATGAACGCACAGAGCACGATCCGTTGGGGCATCGTTGGCGCAGGAAACATTGCACACAGATTCGCCCAGGGGCTGGCCTTTGTGCCGGGCACGACGCTTGGCGGGGCCTGGTCGCGACGACCCGAGCCGGCGTTGGCCTTCGCCTCGCAGTTTCATACCAAGGCGTATGAGAGCTTCGATGCGCTGCTCGAGAACGTCGACGCGTTGTACATCGCGACGATGCAGGACAGCCATCCTCAGTACGCGCTGCGTGCTTTCCAGGCGGGACGCGCCGTGCTTTGCGAGAAGCCGGCGGCTGTCAACGCGCGGGCGTTGCAGGAGATGATCGACGTGGCGCGGTCATCGAAGCTGTTATTCATGGAAGCGATGAAACCCCCGTTCTACCCGCTTTACACGCAGTTGCGTGACTATCTTGCTGCCGATCCTATCGGTGAAATTGGTCTCGTTCGAGCCGGTTGTTCGATCGCGAACGTGCCGCTTTCGCACCCTTCATATTCGATGGAAATGGGTGGCGGCGCGTTGCTCGATATTGGTATCTACGAAGCGTTTCTCGCGGTGGACTGGCTGGGCGAACCGCTAGAGGTGCAGACTTTCGGGCGCCTCGGGCAGACCGGCGTGGACACTTTCGCGAGCTTGAATGTGCGGCATGAGCGAGGGGTTGCGCAGTTGTTCTGCGGGCTGGATCTTCAAGGCAAGGGCGATGCGTTGCTGGCGGGGACCGGCGGCACGGTGACCATCCACGAGAACTGGTGGAATCCTGCACGCGCGACGATCCGCTATGTGGATGGCCGCACCGTCGAGCTGGATGCACCGTTTGAGGGGGGAGGCTTGAACTACGAGACCGCGCATTTTTGCGAGCTGCTGCGCGGTGGCGAGACAGAGAGCCCGATCATGCGGCATGCCGTCTCCATGCAGATGATTTCCATCACCGATGCTGCTCGCCGCGACCTTGGCGTGCGGTTTCCTTTCGAAACAGAATAGGCGAGGCCTGACCTGTCGATTTAATTTAAGCGTCATTTCAGGTTTCGACGTTAAGCTGCGTCGTCTTCAACCGGCGGCATTCTCCACCATGCGACTGTTACCCCGACTCTGGCGTGAATATCGGAACCTGATTGCGTTTCTCGTGTTGATGGCGCTGTTTCGCAGCGCCATCGCTGACTGGAACGTGGTGCCAAGCGGTTCCATGCTGCCCACCATTCGCGAAGGTGACCGGATTGTCGTCGACAAAATAGCGTACGACCTGCGTATTCCATTCACGCACGTGGCGCTTGCGCACCTGCATGATCCGCAACGCGGGGACATTGTGACGGTGGATTCATCAGCTGCACATGAGCTGATCGTCAAGCGTTTGATCGGGCTTCCCGGCGATGTGGTTGCCATGCGTGACAACGTGCTTTATATCGACGGCAAGCGAGCGGGTTATCAGCCGGTCGATATCACGGGAGTGGAAGGCGATGCGTCTTCGCCCGGCGAGTATCTCGACGAGAAGCTTGGGCACGTTACGCATGCCGTGAGGTTGTCGGTGCTGGCGCCTAGTCCGCGGCGCTCGTTTGGGCCGGTGACTGTGCCTAAGGGTGAGTATCTGATGCTTGGAGACAACCGCGACGACAGTGCGGACTCGCGGTATTTCGGGTTTTTCCCACGCAGTGAATTAATGGGAAGGGCTACGCGGGTAGCGTATTCGCTGGATCCCGATCGGCATCATATGCCGCGGATGGACCGGTTCGGAGCGAGGCTGGATCAGAATGCCGCGCTCGCGCCAGAGGACAAGTCTTGAGGGAGCAGTGCCGGCGAACGGCCCGCTTCTCAATGCCTCCCCGGCAAGGCCAATCTCCGTTCAAACAACCGCTGCACGAACTCCAGCATGCTACATAGCACCCAATACACCACGGCTGCGGCGAGATATAACGGCAAAGGCTGATATGTCGCGGCGATCACTTCCTGCGCACTCCGTAGCAATTCAGTAACCGTGATCACGGACACGAGCGAAGTATCCTTGATCAGGCTAATGAGGCTATTGGAAAGACTGGGCACGGCAATCCGCAGTGCCTGCGGTCCAATCACATACCGCAGCGTCTGCATCCTCGACAACCCCAAACTATAAGCCGCAAGCCACTGCCCACTCTGGATCCCGAGAATAGCGCCGCGCATGCTTTCGGAAAGATAAGCCGCCACGTTCGCCGACAACGCGATCACTCCCGCGGGCGTGGGGTCGAGCGAAATACCCAGGCTCGGCAGTCCGTAATAGATCACGAAAATCTGCACCAGCAGCGGCGTACCGCGCATCACACTGACATAAGCGCGCCCAATGCCGACCAGCGTGCGGCTTCGGCTGATACCCATTGTCGCGAGTATGGTGCCCGCGATCAGGCCGAAGAACATCGAATAGACCGCGAACTTGATCGTCAGGACGGCGCCTTGTGCAAGGGCCGGTATTGATTGAACGAGCAGGGATGTCGTGGACATGGAGCAATAGTGTAGGCGTTACGTCGGAGGCGGGCATCAAATGCAAAGGGCGGCATCCCGAAGAAGCCGCCCCGATGCCGAACGCGTGAGTGTCCGGCATTGACTGTGCCGGCTTGCTTCGCCGGCTTATTTTGCCGGCTTCGTCACGTCGATACCGAACCACTTGTCCGAGATCTTCGTGAACGTACCATCGGCTTCAAGCTGGGTCATCGCGTCATCAATGGCTTTCTCGAACTTCGGATTGCCCTTCTTGAACGGAATCCCCGACGGATTGCCCGGGCCCACATTCGCACCCGTGCGCAGCGGCAACTGCGAATTCTTCATCAGGTACGCAAGCATCAGGCGGTCGTTCAACGCAGCGTCCAGACGGTTCGAAGCGAGATCGCGCAGGTACTCGGGCGCGCCCGGATACGTCTTCACATCGATACCCGGTACGGCCTTAGCCATGTCCATGTAGTTCGTGCCCAGGCCCACGCCGAGTTTCTTGCCCTTCAGGTCGTCAAGCGTCTTGAAGTCCCGCGTGTCGTCCTTGCGCTGAATCAGTTGCGCATTCGAATAGGTGTAGGCAGGCGAGAAGTCGAGCGTCTGCTTGCGGGCATCGGTAATGCCGACCTGGTTCACGATCACATCGAACTTGTCAGCCTGGAGACCCGCAATGATCCCGCTCCATTCAGTCGTCACGAACACCGGCTTCACGCCGAGCTTCGCTGCAACCGCCTTCGCGATGTCGACGTCGAAGCCAACGAGTTCACCTTGCGGCGTCTTCGAGTTGAACGGGGGAAAAGTACCTTCCAGGCCGATGCGCAACGTACCGCGTTGCTTGACCGAATCCAGCAGGTCTTCCGCGTGGGCGACGGCCGAGAGCGATGCGCCGATCAAGCCTGCCACAAGCACTTTTTTGAAGAGAGAGAGTTTCATGAGTTGCGTTGCCTTTGTCCGGGTTTTTGTGAGTAATCTGAAGTGCGGCGATGATAGCTAAAACGCAATGCCGTCTTTAGATCGTTTGCTCATGTGGGTATGAGCGTGCGTGGTCAAAAAAGGTACGGTCATGCAGCGGCACTCGTGCGGGCCAGCGCTTCGACGCATTCCGTCACGAGCGCCGGGCCGCGATAGATCAAGCCGGTGTAGATCTGCACGAGCGATGCACCCGCTGCGAGTTTCTCGCGCGCGTCGTCGCCCGACATGATGCCACCCACGCCGATGATCGGCACCTCGCTGCCCAGCTCTGCGCGCAACTTGCGGATCACTGCATTCGATGCTTCAAAAACCGGCTTGCCTGACAAACCACCGGCTTCGTCGCCGTATTTCATGCCCGCCACGGCGGTGCGCGACAACGTGGTGTTGGTCGCGATCACGCCATCAATCTTGTGGCGCAGCAGGGTGGCGGCAATTTCCTTGACCTGCTCATCGTCGAGATCGGGGGCGATCTTCAGCGCGAGGGGCACAAGCTTGCCGTGCAGGTCGGACAGACGTTGTTGTTTGTCCTTTAGTGCGCCGAGCAGCGCGTCCAGTTCACCCGCGCCTTGCAACTGGCGCAGGTTTTTCGTGTTCGGCGACGAGATGTTGATCGTCACGTAGCTCGCGAACGGGTACACGCGCTCGAGGCAATACAAATAGTCTTCGGCGGCGCGTTCTATGGGGGTATCGGCATTCTTGCCAATATTCAAGCCCAGCACGCCGCGATATCGCGCGGCCTTGACGTTCTCGACGAACTGATCGACACCGCGGTTGTTGAACCCAAGCCGGTTGACCAGCGCCTGCGCATCGGGCAGGCGAAACATGCGGGGGCGCGGGTTACCAGGTTGCGCGCGCGGCGTGACCGTTCCCACTTCGATGAATCCGAACCCGAGCGACGCCAGGCCGTCGATACATGCACCGTCTTTGTCCAGCCCTGCTGCGAGCCCGACCGGATTGCGAAAGCTCAGGCCCATGACGGTACGCGGCGAATCGGCGGCGCGCTCGGCGAGCATGCCGGCCAGTCCGGTGCGGCCGGCGACGCCTAGCATACGCAGCGTCAGGTGATGGGCGTCTTCCGCATCCATGCGAAAAAGTTGCGCGCGGGCGAGCGGGTAGAGGGAGCTGAACACGAGGAGGAAAGGCCGGAGCGGCGTAAATTGAGACGCGCCATTTTAACGGCTTTGCGCAGGCACGCCGAAAAGCGATGACACGCGGATGAAAAGCGTCTCGGACCAGACCGGGGAAAAGCCATCGCAGGGGCCGGCGTTACTGCTGACACAGGTCAGCGCCGCGATTTGTCCGCGGGCATCTTGCCTGGCATGGGCGGTGTTCCGGCGGAGTGCATGGTTGTGGGATCGAGCAAGCCCCAGTGGCCGTCGACCAAGCCCTCCAGCGGCCGGAAATTTGCCTTGTAGGCCATTTTGTCGCTCTCACGAATCCAGTAACCCAGATAGACGTGAGGTAAATCCAGGCTGCGCGCCTGCTCGATCTGCCACAGGATGTTGTACGTGCCGAAGCTGGTGTGCGGCAGGCCGGGCTCGAAAAACGTGTAGACCGACGAAAGTCCGTCGCCAAGAATGTCGATCATGCTGATCATGCGCAGCGTGCCGGGTTCCGGCGGATCGTCGACGAGACTGTTGGGCGTGTTGGGCGGGCTTGCATTGGGGGCGTCAGGATTAGCGGAGTCTGCGGGATTGCCGGTGCGCACAGGCTCGCGGAATTCCACCAGGCGCGAGTTGATCCGGCTTTGCAGCAAAAATTGCTCGTACTGGTCGCGGCTGTCGCGATCCATGCCGCCGCCCGCATGCCGCGCCGACTGATAGCGCATATAGAGCGCGTAATGCTCTTCGTCATAGTGCAGTGGCGCGACGCTCGCCACCAGCCCGCCATGCTGCTTCCAGATGCGCCGCTGGGTGCGGTTCGGCTTGAAGTGCTCGATAGGCACGCGTACCGGCACGCAAGCGCGGCAGCCGTCGCAATACGGGCGATAGGTGAAGACCCCTGAGCGCCGGAAACCCGCCTTGACGAGTTCGGTGTAGACGTCGGAGTTGATCAGGTGACTGGGCGTTGCCACCTGGGAGCGCGCAATGTGCCCGTCCAGATAGCTGCAGGGATACGGCGCCGTTGCATAAAATTGCAACGCCGAAAGGGGAGAAAGCGGCAGCTCATTGGGGTGAGTCACGTTGGCAGCTCTCGTTCTAAGCGTCTATC
>DASYLW010000365.1:0-37854 GCA_036009385.1 Caballeronia sp. | reverse complement strand
GGTGCTCGAACTCGGTACGCTGATCGCCGGGCCGTTCGCCGCGCGCTTCATGGGCGAGTTCGGCGCCGACGTGATCAAGATCGAAGATCCGAACGGCGGCGATCCGCTGCGCAAATGGCGCAAGCTGTATCCGGAAGTAGGCGGGACATCCCTATGGTGGGCCGTCCAGGCACGCAATAAAAAATCGGTGACGGTCAATCTCAAGTCTCCCGACGGCAAGGAAATCGTCCGGCGGCTGGCGAAGGAAGCCGATATCGTCGTCGAGAATTTCCGGCCGGGCTTGCTCGAAAAACTCGGGCTGGGCTATGAGGTGTTATCGGCCGAAAACCGCGGCCTCGTGATGGTGCGGCTGTCTGGATACGGCCAGACCGGGCCGTATCGCGACCGGCCGGGCTTTGGCGCCATCGCTGAATCGATGGGCGGATTGCGCCACATCACGGGTTACCCGGACTTGCCGCCGCCGCGCATCGGCATTTCCATTGGTGACTCTATTGCAGCGCTACATGGCGTGATTGGCGCGTTGATGGCACTGCATCATCGGCAAGCGAATGGCGGGAAAGGACAAGTGGTCGATGTCGCGCTGTACGAAGCTGTCTTCAATATGATGGAAAGCGTCGTACCCGAATACGGTGTGTACGGCATGATCCGCGAGCGCACCGGCGCGTCGTTGCCGGGCATCGTGCCGTCGAACACGTACCCGTGCCGCGACGGCAGTATTGTGATTGGGGGCAATAGCGATCCAATCTTCAAACGGCTGATGCTCGCGATCGGCCGCGAGGACCTGGGCAACGATCCCACGCTGGCATCGAATGACGGGCGGGTGCCGCGCACGCGGGAAATTGACGACGCTATCCGCGTATGGCTTTGCACCCGTTCCATCGACGAGGCTCTGGCCGTATTGAATGCCGCGGATGTGCCCGCCGGCCGAATCTACAGCGTGGCCGATATGTTCACCGATCCGCAATACATCGCACGCCAGATGATCCAGCATTTTCCTTGGCAGGACGGTCGGGAGATCGCACTGCCGAACGTCACGCCGAAATTGTCGGAGACGCCGGGCGAGACGCGCTGGCTAGGCCCGCAACTCGGCGAACACACCGATGACGTCCTGCAAACGCTCGGGTATGGGCCTGAAGAGATTGCGCGACTGCGGGCGGACAAGGCAATTTAAGCCTTTCCACGTAGCGATCCGCCCAAAAATAAAGACTCTCGGCACGCGGGGTTGGTCACCTGATCCTGCAAGCCGAACGTACCTCGCCATCAACACAGTGCTCGGCGGCATTGACGGCGGCGGTGCTCGACTGGATCGCGTGACGCTGGCCGAGCGTCGCCTGATGGATTGGCAGCGGAGCACCGTCGACGCCGAAAAGAGTTGAGGCGCGGCAGGCAGCTTGTTAAGTGTTGCAGGCAAGTGCAGCCATGATTCGCGCTTCACGATTTATCAAGGTTCGATCACGATCTTCCCCGATACGCGTCGGCTGGCCATGTCAGTCAATGCTGCGGCGGTCTGTTCAAGGGCGTAGTGCTTCGTGACGTGCGGCCGTACCCGGCCGTCCTTGATCCAGCCGAAAATCTGCTGCATCGCGGCACTTGCCAGGTCTGGCTCGCGCTGGATATGCTGGCCCCAGAACACGCCCACAATACTCGCGCCCTTGAGCAGCGCGAGGTTGAGCGGCAGCTTCGGAATTTCGCCATTCGCGAACCCGACCACAAGATACCGGCCTCGCCACCCGATACTGCGAAAAGCCGGCTCCGCGTACTCGCCGCCGACCGAGTCGTAGATGACGTCGGGCCCGTTCTCGTCTGTCAGCGCCTTGATCCGTTCGCGCAGGTTTTCACTCGTGTAGTCGATGATGGCGTCCGCACCATGTTCCACGCACAACGCGAGCTTCTCCGGACTTGACGCCGCCGCAATCACGCGCGCACCGAGCGCCTTGCCGATTTCTACCGCGGCCAGCCCCACGCCGCCCGCCGCTCCCAGCACGAGCATGGTTTCGCCGGCCTTCAGTGCGCCTCGGTCGACCACGGCGTGGTGCGATGTGCCGTACGCGAGCGTGATGGCCGCAGCGCTGGCGAAGTCGATGCCGTCGGGCAATGGCATACATGCCGCCTCGCTTGCCAGCGCCTGCTCGGCGAAAGCGCCTTGCGCCGTGTACGCGGCGACTCGCATGCCGGCCTTTAATCGCTTGACGTCCGGGCCTACGGCTCGTACCACACCCGCGAACTCGGAACCCGGCGTGAACGGCAGTTCAGGCTTCATCTGATACTTGTTCTGGATCACGAGGACGTCAGGGAAATTCACGCTGGCGGCGCGTACGTCGATCACTACCTCGCCCGGCCCGGGCTGGAGGTCTGGGAGTGTCTCAAGGACGAGAGACTCCGGTGGTCCGTACTGGTTGCATCGAATGGCGCGCATGGTGTCTCCGGGTGAAATTAACGCGATCCGGCAGTGTAGATCAGGGCTGTATGAACGTGCTCTTGCGTCTGTCTCGTTGGCCGAGAGGTCTACAAACCGCGACAAATTTGCCCACTCTAAAGCGCTGTAGCAGACCGTTTGGCCGAGTGTCCCGACGTCGATCCGTGGGCCTTCCTTCCTCGGTTACAATCGTCGGATGCGAATCCTACTCAGCAACGACGACGGTTATCTGGCCCGCGGCCTCAACGTGCTGCACGCGGCCATGCAGCCGCTGGGCGAAGTCACTGTGATGGCGCCCGAGCAAAACTGCAGTGGCGCTTCGAACTCACTGACGCTGTCGCGGCCGCTCAGCATTCACACTGCGGCGAATGGTTTCAACTACGTGAACGGCACGCCAACGGACTCGGTGCACATCGCGCTGACGGGCATGCTGGCCGAGCAGCCGGATCTGGTCGTGTCCGGTATCAACAACGGCCAGAACATGGGCGAGGACACGCTGTATTCCGGCACGGTCGCCGCAGCCACCGAAGGCATCATGTTCGGCGTGCCGGCCATTGCCTTTTCGCTGGTCGGGCGGGACTGGTTGCATCTGGAGGACGCGGCTCGCGTGGCGGCGGAGATCGTCGCGCACTATCTCGCGTACCCCATTCCCGGCCATCCGTTGCTCAATGTGAACATTCCGAGTCTGCCGTATGACCAGATGGGCGAGTGGCGCATTACGCGGTTGGGCAAGCGCCATCCATCGCAGCCTGTCGTCCGGCAAATCGATCCGCGCGGCAATCCGATCTGGTGGATCGGGCCGTCTGGCGACGCGCTCGATGCCAGCGAGGGAACAGACTTCCATGCCGTGGCGAACGGCCAGATCTCGATCACGCCGCTGCAGCTCGACCTGACGCATACCAAACTGCTGCCCGCTACACGCGAGTGGGCCGAGGCACGGAGCCGCCGTTCATGACAGACGAACGCGCGAAACGCTTTCCGCTCGCGCTCGCCGACTTGGTGCGCGAGCCGCGCAAGGCGACTGCGCGGCCCGGTGCGCGCAGCAAGCCGGCATTGAAGGCGATTTCGGGCGGCAGCGGCGTTTTGAAACCTGCGGCGGCCACGCACAAACCCGCCCCCCCGAAACTGGCGGCCGGGAGAGCAGCAAAACCGCCGGCCGGGATGCATCCCGGCATGAAGGCGAGCGCGGTGGTGAAGGCCGAGCCGAAGGCGCTCGCGGGCAACACGGCGGCGCGGGGTGTGGCGGGGAGTTCGGCCGTATCGTCGGGGGATGGACATCGGTCGGCCGCACGATTGCACGCTGCGTCGAAGCCTTCCACGGTCGTTGCGCATCATCAGCCCGGCGCGCTGCGTGCGGGGGCGCGTCCGAACGAAACCCGCGATGCCCAGCCCAGGCCCAAAAATCATATAAAGCCGGATGCAAAATCGAATTTACAACCGGCGAAGTTGCAACCCGCACCGCAGTCCGAGGTCAAATCGAACGTCCGAAAGGCTGTGTCTCAGGCCGGGCAGCAAAGCACGCATGCGCTGACGTCGGAACGAGTGCGTGAGCGCATGGTCGAACGGCTGCGTGCCAACGGCATAACGGACGCACGCGTGCTCGCCGCCATGGCCGCCGTGCCGCGCCATATGTTCGTCGATCCCGGGCTTGCCACGCAGGCTTATGAGGATGCGGCGTTGCCGATCGGGCATCACCAGACTATCTCCAAGCCATCGGTGGTCGCGCGGATGATCGAGTTGGTCGCGGCCGGACGCGCGCTCAGGAACGTGCTGGAAATTGGCACGGGTTGCGGATATCAGGCGGCTGTGTTGTCGCAGATGGCAACCGACGTGTATTCCATTGAGCGGATCCGGCCGTTATCCGAGCGAGCGAAGCTCAACCTGCGGCCGTTGCGTGTGCCGAACATCCGGTTGCATTACGGCGATGGCCGCCTCGGATTGCCGGCGGCCGCGCCGTTCGACGCCATTGTGATTGCTTGTGCCGGACTCGACGTTCCGCAGGCGTTGCTCGACCAACTTGCTGTAGGCGGCAGACTTGTTGCGCCCGTCGGATCGCAGACGGCGCAAGCGCAGATACTGACGCTCGTCGAGCGCGTTTCGCCCACTCAATGGCGCGAATCGCAGCTCGATCGGGTTTTCTTTGTTCCCTTAAAATCCGGAGTGATTTGACACCGATGAGTATGTTGCGTGCTAAACGAAATGTGAGCGCGAACCCCGGTCTGTCGGTGGTTCAGCGCGGTTTATGCGTCGTGGCGCTGTCCGCACTGGCCGCCTGTGCGACCCGCATGGATCAGGCGCCCGTCGTCGACCGGACTGGATCCGCTATCGGCACGCAGGCTGCGCAGGATGGCGCCATGTTGCCGCCGGGTCCGCCGCCACCGGGTTACTACCGGGTGAAGCCGGGTGACACCCTATACCGGATCGCACTGGAAAACGGCCAGAATTATCGGGACATTGCGTCGTGGAACAACATGACGAACCCGAACCAGATCGAAGTCGACCAGTTGCTGCGCGTGGCGCCTCCCGGCGCCAATCTCGCGGTGGCAACACCGGGCGTTTCTACCGCTCCCATTGTTGGCGGCGGAGTGCAGGCACAGCCGCTCAATAATACGTACGGAGCGAATACGTCGACGGCTCCTGGTACGAATGGCTACGCAAATGGCGGCACGCCGCCGGCGCCGAATTACGGTACGTCGTCCGGCATGGGGGCTATGCCGGGTACAGCAGCGCCCGGACTGGCCATGACGCAGCCGCCGGGAACGAGTGTCGACAACGGGGCGGCTGCGGTTCCGGCTGCCCAGCCGGCGTTCATCTGGCCGGCGCGCGGACCAGTTCTCGGCACGTTTGACGACGCGAAGAACAAAGGCTTGAACATTGGCGGCGCATCCGGAGATCCGGTCAATGCGGCGGCCGATGGACGGGTTGTCTACTCCGGCAACGGTCTGCGCGGATACGGCAATCTCGTCATCATCAAGCACGACGCAACTTTTCTTACCGCGTACGCACATAACAGTGCTTTGATGGTAAAAGAGGGAGACGCGGTGACAAAAGGGCAGAAAATTGCCGAGATGGGCAACAGCGATTCGGACCGCGTGATGTTGCATTTCGAAGTTCGCCGGCAGGGCAAACCTGTCGACCCTCTGAAGTATTTGCCGCCGCAATAAGCGAAATCACCATGCCTAAATCGAAGCGCCAGCCGCCGAAAGCCGAGACTGAGACAATCAGCCGACCCACGCAGACAACGGTGGAAGACGGCGCTTCGAATCAGGCGGACGAGTCTGAAGGGGAAACGGCTGACGCCGAGCTCGATTCAGACGAAGACGGTGGCGCGAACGGCAAGGATGCCGCCGAAGGTGTGGCTGATTCCGTACCCGACGTCGACGACTTCAAGTCTATTTTGCAGGCCGAACTCACGGCTGACACAATCCAGCATTACCTGAACCGCATTAGCGTGAAGCCGCTGCTGACCGTCGAGGAAGAGCAGCGCTATTCGCGGCTGGCGAAAGCCGGCGAATTCGAAGCGCGTCAGGTGATGATCGAGCGCAATCTGCGGCTGGTGGTCAGTATCGCGAAGGGGTATTTGAATCGTGGTGTGCCGCTGCTCGATCTGATCGAGGAGGGCAATCTTGGTTTGATGCACGCTATCGAAAAATTCGATCCCACGCGTGGTTTCCGGTTTTCGACGTATGCCACGTGGTGGATCCGGCAGAGCATCGAGCGCGCGATCATGAATCAGGCGCGCACGGTGCGCTTGCCTGTTCATGTGATTCGCGAACTCAATCAGGTGCTGCGCGCGAAACGTCATCTTGAAAAAAGCTCGGCGAATTCGACGGCGGCCATTGCGCCGGACCGTCGTGACGCGAGCATTGATGACATCGCGCATCTCACCGGCAAAACACCCGAGGAAGTCACGGACATCCTCGCGCTCAACGAACACACCGCGTCGCTCGATGCGCCGCTCGATCTCGATCCGGCGAGCAGCCTGCTCGATTTGCTGTCCGACGACGCAAGCCAGTCGCCGGATTCGGAAGTTCAGCATCGCGAACTGGAAACGCTGACGAAGCTGTGGCTTTCCCGTCTCTCCGACAAACACCGGCACGTTATCGAGCGTCGTTTCGGCCTGAATCATATTGAGCCGGCAACGCTCGAAGAACTCGCCGACGAAATGGGCCTGACGCGCGAACGCGTGCGCCAGATTCAACAGGAAGCGCTGGTCCGGCTCAAGCGGTTCTTCGCATCGAACGGTGTGCGAAAAGACGCCGTGCTTTAGGCAAGGCGTTGTCCTTGCAACGCTGTCTCTTAAAATAATGACTCCAATTCTCGTATTCGACATCGAGACAATTCCCGATGTCGACGGTATTCGCCGTCTCGATTCTCTTCCCGCCGCGCTCACCGATATCGAGGTCGCGGAACATGCGTTTGCCGCGCGCCGCGAAAAGGTGGACAACGATTTCTTGCCGCATCATCTGCAACGCATTGCCGCCATTTCGTGCGTGTTTCGCGATAACACGGGTTTTCGCGTGCGTTCGCTCGGCACTACGACCGATTCCGAGGCGTCGCTGATCCAGTCGTTTTTTCGCGTGATCGAAAAATACACGCCGCAACTCGTTTCATGGAATGGCGGCGGTTTTGATCTGCCCGTGCTGCACTACCGCGCGCTGGTGCACGGCGTGACAGCGTCCCGCTATTGGGACCTGGGCAACGACGATCGCGAGTTTCGCTACAACAACTACATCAGCCGTTACCATGCGCGACACACTGACCTGATGGACGTGCTCGCGATGTACCAGGCGCGTGCAAACGCGCCGCTGGATGCGCTCGCCAAGCTCTGCGGTTTCCCAGGCAAACTGGGCATGGACGGCGGCATGGTCTGGCAGGCGTACTCGGAAGGGCGCATCGAAGAGATCCGCAATTATTGCGAGACGGACGTGGTGAACACGTACCTGATGTACTGCCGTTTTCAACTGATGCGCGGTGGTTTTTCCGCTGAGGAGTACGCGGACGAGATCAGCTTCATAAAAAATGCGCTCGCGCTGGAATCAGCGTCCCATTGGGCTGAATATCTGGCTGCCTTCGACGACTGAGTGCCGCGCCGGGGCTCTCCCGGCGTCGTCTACAATCTCGCCTTGTTGCTCATTTCGGGGCTTCACCCCGGGTTTCGCTTCGTTTCCCACTTCCCGATTGTTCAATTTTCGCCACCTTTCACATTAGCCAGGAAGTCCGCAGGTGTCTCACGCTCGAAAAAAATCGCGTAATCGCTGGAATCCGCCGACTCGAATCGTTCCTCTGGACCCTTCGGCCGCGCCACTCGAGATCGAGATCAAATCACTCGATATGGATGCCCAAGGCGTCGGCCGTGCGACGGCCGAGGACGGCTCGGAAGGCAAGGTTATTTTCGTGGAAGGGGCGCTACCGGGTGAACGCGTGTTGTACGCGAGCTTTCGGAGGAAGGCCGCGTTCGAGCAAGCGTTACTGATCAAAATCCTGCGTGAAAGCGTCATGCGCACGCGGCCAAAATGCCCCTATTTCAGTAAATGCGGCGGCTGCTCCATGCAGCACCTCGATGTACGGGCGCAGATTGCCGTCAAGCAACGCGTCCTCGAGGACAACCTGCAGCACATCGGCAAGCTCCACGCGGAAACGATCTACCGGCCTATTCACGGACCATCGTGGGGATACCGGTATCGGGCGCGGCTGGCTGTGCGGCTGATCGCGGGAAAGGGTGGCGCGCTGGTGGGATTCCACGAGAAAAAGAGCAGTTTTGTCGCCGATATGGAAACGTGCGAGGTCCTGCACCCGAATGTGTCGGCGCTGTTAATGCCGCTGCGCTCGCTCGTCCGCGATTTGTCCATTCGCGACCGCCTGCCGCAGATCGAAGTGGCCGTTGGGGCCGAGACAACCGCGCTGGTGCTGCGGATTCTCCAGCCGTTGACGCAGGCGGACGAAGCGCTGCTGCGCACTTTCGCTGATGCCCACGGCGTCCAGTTCTGGCTGCAGCCGAAAGGGCCGGAGACCGCTTTTGCGTTTTATCCCGTTGAGCGGGAGTTAGCTTACACGCTGCCGGAATTCGGCATTCGCATGCCGTTCAAACCAACCGATTTCACCCAGGTCAATCATCAGATCAACCGGGTGCTCGTCAGCCGCGCGTTGCGACTGCTGGCCGCGCAGCGCACGGATCGGGTGCTGGATTTGTTTTGCGGCATCGGTAATTTCACGTTGCCGCTCGCGCGCGTGGCGCGTGAGGTGGTGGGAATCGAGGGGAGCGAGGGTCTGACTGAACGAGCGCTGGAAAATGCCAGGGCAAATGGCGTCCATGACCATACGTCGTTCGCATGCCGAAACCTCTTCGAGATCACAGCGGACGATTTTCGCGCGCTAGGTCCCTTCGACAAGATTCTCATTGATCCGCCGCGTGAGGGCGCGCTGGCGGTATCGAAGGCGCTGGGAGAGATTGCGCACAGCGGCGAGGGCGTGTTGCCCAAGCGGATTGTGTACGTCTCCTGCAACCCAGCAACGCTCGCCCGGGACGCGGGCGTACTCGTGCGGGACGCCGGTTACCGCATGAAGGGCGCGGGTGTGGTGAACATGTTTCCGCATACATCGCACGTTGAATCGATTGCGCTGTTCGAACGCGACTGAATTACTGGGCTTCGAATTCCCAAGTTTTGCGTGCACAAAAAAACCGGCCTTCGAAACGGCCGGTTCTTACGCGTGAAGCGAGACGGGCGAAGCAATACTAACGCGCCATCAGTTCCGGTTGCCGCCGAAGATGCCGAGCAGCATCAACAGGTTCGTGAATACGTTGTACAGATCCAGGTAGATCGCGAGCGCGGCGCTGATGTAATTTGTTTCACCGCCATTTACTACGCGCTGGACATCGAACAGCATGTACGCCGAGAAGATCACGATAGCGAGCACCGACACCGTCAGCATCAAGGCCGGCAGGTGCAGGAACACGTTCGCAAACGCGGCGAGCAACAGCACCAGTACGCCCATGAAGAGCCACTTGCCGAGACCGGAAAAGTCGCGCTTGCTGACGGTGGCGATAGTCGCCATGGCAGCGAAAATCACACCAGTGCCACCAAACGCCATCATGATGAGCTGCGGCCCGTTCGTGTAGCCGAGAATGAAGCTCAGCAAACGCGACAGCATGAGACCCATGAAGAACGTGAAGCCGAGCAACACGAAGACACCGATGCTGCTGTTCTTGGTGCGCTCAATGGCGAACATGAAGCCGAAAGCGATTGCCATGAAGGCAATGAAGCTCATGGCGGGGCTGGTAGCCGCAAACAGGGAGAAGCCTGTTGCCACGCCGACCCACGCGCCCAACACGGTTGGAACCATGGATAGTGCGAGGAGCCAGTAGGTGTTCCGCAGTACGCGGTTGCGGGTTTCGGACGACGTGACGCTACCGCTGCGACCAAAACCGTAAGGGGATTCGTTCATGGTTTCTCCTTGCCTAAACTTGTGTAAAGCCATCTGGTTCAAATAACCGGCTTGATTTGCCGTAAAACGCCGACGCTGCCGCGCTAAACCTGCCGTACGAAAATACGGCTTTTGTCGGTCAGGCGGCTTCGTTAGCCGATCTGCCGCGGACACCTTCTCGCTGCATTGTACGCTGCGGGCCGGAAGGCCCTTCGTATGCGAAATATGGGTCTATCTTGCGCCGAAATCAACGTTGCTGCTGAGCAGTACCAGGACCGCTAAAATTACGGCTCGTTTCATACCCACGCTGCTATCTGCGCTGTAATTCGTCTTTCGTTTCGATGCTTACGAAGTCGTAAGGTTTCCATCGCAATCATACAACGCTTCGTGCTACAATTGTCGATTCATTTATATTCGTAACCCGTTCATTTTTTGGAGTTTTTCATGGCGATCGAGCGCACCCTGTCGATTATTAAACCGGATGCAGTGGCAAAGAATGTGATCGGCCAGATCTACAGCCGTTTTGAGCAAGCTGGCCTCAAGATCATCGCAGCTCGCATGGTCCATCTGTCGCGCGCTGACGCGGAAAAGTTCTACGCGGTGCACGCTGCACGCCCGTTCTTCAAGGATCTGGTCGAATTCATGATCTCGGGCCCGGTGATGATCCAGGCTCTGGAAGGCGAGAACGCCATCCTGACGAATCGTGACCTGATGGGCGCAACCGATCCGAAGAAGGCTGACAAGGGTACGATCCGCGCGGATTTCGCCGACAGCATCGACGCTAACGCGGTGCACGGTTCGGACGCTGCTGAAACCGCACGTCAGGAAATTGCTTTCTTCTTCCCCGAAGTGAACGTCTATTCGCGTTGATTCGGGAGTGGATTTATCGCAGGAATTGGCGCGAAATAGCTGGAGCGCGACTCTGAACGTGTTCCACTTTTCGCTCAGCAAGGAAATGGCAGAATCGAAATGACCGTTGCAACAGTCAACCTTCTGGACCTCGATGCCGCCGGGCTCGTCGCTTATTGCGACAGCCTGGGCGAAAAGCCGTTTCGCGCCAAGCAATTGCAACGCTGGATTCACCAGTTCGGTGTCGACGACTTCGACGGCATGACGGACCTGGCGAAATCGCTGCGTGAAAAATTGAAGGGGCGGGCAAGCCTGGACATGCCTGCCATCGTCCGCGATCACGTTTCCACCGACGGCACACGCAAGTGGCTGATCGATGTGGGCAACAGCAACGCGGTCGAAACTGTATACATCCCCGAAGAAAATCGCGGCACCCTTTGCGTTTCGTCGCAAGCAGGCTGCGCCGTGAATTGCCGTTTTTGCTCCACCGGCAAGCAGGGCTTTTCGCGCAACCTGAGCACGGGCGAGATCATCGGCCAGTTGCGCATGGCCGAGTTTGCGCTGCGGGCATCTAAAAGCGGTAGTTATGGTGCACCGAATAACGGTAAGGCCGATCGCGTGGTGACCAACGTCGTGATGATGGGCATGGGCGAGCCCCTGCTCAACTACGACGCTGTCGTGCCGGCCATGCGGCTGATGCTCGACGATAACGCGTACGGACTCTCACGTCGCCGCGTGACGTTGTCTACCTCGGGCGTCGTGCCCATGATGGACCGTCTCGGCGCAGATCTGCCGGTGGCGCTTGCCGTGTCGCTGCATGCGCCAATCGATTCGCTTCGCGACATGCTGGTGCCGTTGAACAAGAAATACCCACTGCGGGAATTGATGGCGGCGTGCCAGCGTTACCTGTTGGTTGCGCCGCGTGATTTCGTCACATTCGAATATTGCATGCTCGACGGCGTGAACGACAGCGAAGCGCACGCGCGCGAACTGGTTGCGCTTACGCGTGATGTGCCGTGCAAGTTCAACCTGATTCCGTTTAATCCGTTCCCCGAGTCCGGTTTGACGCGATCGAGTAACGAACAGATCAAGCGGTTCGCGCAGGTGCTGATGGACGCCGGCGTCGTGACGACCGTGCGCAAAACGCGCGGCGACGACATCGACGCGGCATGCGGGCAATTGGCCGGCGCGGTTCAGGATCGTACGCGGTTGGCCCAGCGCATGGGCAAGCCCGCGAAGGTCATCGAGGTTCGTGCTGTCTGAGCTTCAGGCGGGATGGTCGCGCTGCCGGCTTGCGGCGCCTCATTCGGCGGAAAATCCGGAAAACCGGGCAATAAATGCTAGAAGACGGCGCACAATGCCGCGCATTTTGTTATAAAGCCGTCTGCAACGCCGACTCGGGTGTGTCCGCGGTGGCGCTAAGGTCAGCAACGAAGCTGAACAGCGACAAAAAAGAATCAATGCGAGGAAATTGGGATGAGTGAGCCGCAGCACCCGACGCCTTTCGGCGCTCATAAAGCTGGCCAATCAGGCAGTCAGTCCGGAGCGTTGCCCGGAAATCAGCCCGAAAACGCCGCGAGCGCCGCCAGTTCCGCGGGCGGCATTCAGCAGGCAGCGAGTCTTGATTCGGTCGCCGCGGTCGGCGCGCGACTTACGCAGCTTCGCGAAGCGAAGAACTGGTCTCTGGACGACGTATCCGCGCGGTTGAAGGTATCGCCGCAGAAACTACGTGCGCTCGAGAGCGGCGATCTCAGCCTCTTCCCCGACCGGAATTTCGCGACGGGCATTGTGCGCAGTTACGCGAAAATCATGGGTGCCGACCCGGCTCCCTTCACGGCCACGCTTCGCCACGCGAATGGCCCGGTCGAGCAGAATTTGTCATTGCCGGCATCGTCAGGCGCGGGTCTACCGCGCGGCCGCGTGTCGGTCCCGCTGGGCAGTTCGCCGCGGCGCCGATCCTGGTTGTGGGGCGTAGCGGCTGTGATTGTTGCTGTGATCGCGCTCGCAATGTGGCACACGGGCGGGGATTCTGCCGCGTGGTTTGCTCGGCTGAAGGCCAGCGCTAATGGCGCAACCCAGGCAACGAACAGCGAAACCAGTGCAAGTTCGTCGGTGGGCGCTACGGACGAAGCAACGGCCAACGCGGGGTCGGTCGCCTCGGGCGACGCTACGGAAGCGCCGGCGAATGGAACCGAGGTTCAGGCTGGAACGCAGGCAGGTGCTCAGCCTATGCCGAGCCCGCTGGGTACGAACGCGCTTCCGGCGTCTTCATCCACGATTACGGCCGTCCAGGGCGCCGCTGCGCGTGCACAAAGCGCGAGCGCTCCCGTGACGGCGCCATCGGCGAACGCGCCAAAACCCGCTTCGTTGGCGGCTGCAGCAACTTCGGCGTCAGCGGTGGCTTCTGTCGGCACCGGCGCTAACGAGCTCGAATTGAAGGTGGCGAGCGATAGCTGGTTCAGCGTGCGCCAGAAGGACGGTAAGGAAGTGTTTTCAGGCCTGGTCAAGGCCGGCAGCGTGCAAAGGGTCGCAGGCGACGCGCCGTTCAAGATCACGGTTGGAAATCGGGCAGGTCTCGATTCGCTGACGTTCGACGGACAACCTGTCGATCCGGCCAAATTTGGCCCTGCGAAGGGCAATGTCGCCCGCTTTTCGCTGCCGTGATCTCGCTGCCCTGAATCGCCGAATCGTCGGAGCATGCACTCATGTCTGGTTGAGCCCGCGCCGTTACCCAAGTTACATAACGCAGGCTCGAAGGAATTACGGCACATGGCGTGAGGGGCTTTGAGGTCGGTTCTCAGCCTTGACACGGAGTTGTGCGAAGATTTCATCAAGGCGTCGCAAAGGTGGCGGCGCCGTTTTTATGTCCTCGAGTCTTATTCATGTCCAGATACGCGTCACCGTGTGATAGCCGGCGGCGCAAAGGGTCTTTCGATGCAATCCGAAGCTCAACACTCCCTTATTGAAAGCAAGATTTGTTCGTCGGAGCCAGTCTTCGGCGGATCGTGGAAACGGCGGGCGTCGCACGCCGTCGACGTCCGCTGGGGTGGTCAACTGGTGACAATCGGCGGCGATGCGCCCGTGCGCATCCAGTCGATGACGAATACCGATACCGCCGACGCCATTGGCACGGCGATCCAGGTCAAGGAACTGGCGCAAGCCGGATCGGAACTGGTGCGGATCACGGTGAATACACCCGAAGCCGCGGCAGCGGTGCCCGCAGTACGCGAGCAGCTTGACCGGATGGGCGTGACGGTGCCGCTGGTAGGGGACTTTCATTACAACGGTCATACACTGTTGCGCGACTACCCGGCTTGCGCCGAAGCATTGTCGAAATACCGGATCAATCCGGGCAACGTGGGCGCGGGAGCCAAACGCGACACGCAGTTCGCCCAGATGATCGAAGCGGCTGCGCGCTATGACAAGCCGGTCCGGATCGGCGTGAACTGGGGCAGCCTCGACCAGGATTTGCTCGCGCGGATGATGGATGAGAACGCGGCCCGTCCCACCCCGTGGGAAGCGCAAAGTGTGATGTATGAAGCGCTGATTCAATCGGCCATCGGGTCGGCGGAACGCGCGGTCGAACTCGGCCTCGGACGTGACAAGATCATCCTGTCGTGCAAGGTAAGCGGCGTGCAGGACCTGATTGCGGTGTATCGCGAACTGGCCAAGCGCTGCAGCTTCGCGTTGCACCTCGGCCTGACCGAAGCGGGTATGGGATCGAAGGGCATCGTGGCGTCGACCGCGGCGTTGTCGGTGCTGCTGCAGGAAGGAATCGGCGACACCATCCGTATCTCGCTTACGCCAGAACCCGGCGGTGCGCGGACCGGCGAAGTGATCGTTGGTCAGGAAATACTGCAGACCATGGGCCTGCGCTCGTTCACTCCAATGGTGATTGCATGCCCGGGGTGCGGACGCACTACCAGCACCTTGTTCCAGGAGCTGGCGTCGCAGATTCAGACGTATCTGCGCAACGCAATGCCCGTATGGCGCGATCAATTCCCTGGCGTCGAGAAAATGCACGTTGCGGTGATGGGTTGCATCGTGAATGGGCCGGGCGAGTCGAAGCAGGCGAATATCGGCATCAGTTTGCCGGGGTCGGGCGAAAATCCGGCGGCGCCGGTGTTTATCGATGGCGTGAAGGTCAAGACGCTGCGCGGCGAGCATATCGCTCAGGATTTCCAGCAAATCGTCAGCGAGTACGTGACGCGGACTTACGGCAAGCGCGAAATCGCGCAGGCAGAAACACTTTAAAGACAGATGACTGAACAGAAGAAAAAGCTTGAGAAGCTGAGCGGCGTGAAGGGCATGAACGACATCCTCCCGCAGGATGCCGCGTTGTGGGAATTCTTCGAAAGCACCGTCAAGTCGATGCTGCGCGCATACGGCTATCAGCAAATCCGCACACCGATCCTTGAGCCCACGCAGTTGTTCACCCGTGGCATTGGCGAAGTGACGGATATTGTCGAGAAAGAAATGTACAGCTTCACCGACGCGCTCAACGGCGAGCATCTGACGCTGCGCCCGGAAAATACGGCTGCGGTGGTGCGTGCGTCGATCGAACACAATCTGCTCTACGACGGCCCCAAGCGGCTGTGGTACATCGGTCCCATGTTCCGTCACGAGCGTCCGCAGCGCGGTCGTTATCGCCAGTTTTATCAGGTCGGCGTGGAAGCGCTCGGTTTTGCGGGACCGGACACCGACGCTGAAATCATCATGATGTGCCAGCGCTTGTGGGACGATCTCGGACTTTCCGGCATCCGGCTCGAACTGAACTCGCTCGGCCAGCCGGAAGAGCGTGCGGCGCATCGGAAGGAATTGATCGCGTATCTCGAGCAGCATGTCGATGCACTCGACGAAGAATCGAAGCGCCGTCTCTACACCAATCCGCTGCGCGTGCTGGATACCAAGAATCCCGCCATGCAGGAGATTGCGCAGAACGCGCCGAAGCTCGTCGATTTCCTCGGGCCGGATTCGCTCGCGCACTTCGACGGTGTTCAGCGTTTGCTGAAGGCGAACAACATTCCGTTCAAGATCAATCCGCGCCTTGTTCGCGGCCTCGATTACTACAATCTCACCGTGTTCGAATGGGTGACCGACAAGCTCGGCGCGCAGGGCACGGTCGCGGGCGGTGGACGCTACGATCCGCTGATCGAGCAACTGGGCGGCAAGGCAACGGCGGCGTGCGGCTGGGCGATGGGCGTCGAACGCATTCTTGAATTGCTGAAAGAAGAAGACCTCGTGCCGGCACAGCAAGGAACCGACATCTACGTGGTTCACCAGGGTGAAGCGGCGGCGGAGCAGGCGTTTATCATCGCCGAGCGGCTGCGCGATACCGGCCTGGACGTCATCCTGCATTGCAGCCCGGACGGCACGCCGGCGAGCTTCAAGTCGCAGATGAAAAAAGCCGATGCCAGCGGCGCGGCATTTGCCGTGGTGCTGGGCGAGAACGAGCTGGCGCAAGGCATGGTTGGCGTCAAGCCGCTGCGCAGTGCATCGGTCGAGTCGACGGGCCAAAAGAACGAGCAGGCCACCGTGCCAGTGGAAGACTTGACCGAATTTCTAATCAATGCGATGGTGGCAACCGCCGACGACGGCGCCGACTGATTTGTCGGGCGGCGCCGTGCGGGCAAGGCCGTGCGGCGGGCCGAAATAATGGCGTGCAGCGTTGCGCGCGAATACAAAAGCAGTCAAGGAATACGCAGGGCATGAGCTATCACGAAGAGCAAGAGTCACTTGAAAACCTGAAAGCCTGGTGGGCGAAATGGGGCAATTCCACGACCTGGATTGTTCTTGTGGTGCTCGTCGTTGCGGCGGGCTGGAACGGCTGGAATTTCTGGCAGCGCCGGCAGGCTGCGGAAGCCGCCGTGCTCTACGACCAGGTGCAGCAAGCGGTGGCATCGAGCGACAAGGCAATGGTCATGCGGGCGGCAACGGACATGGAAGACAAGTTCGGCGGCACCGCTTACGCGCAAATGACGGCGTTGGCCGCCGCCAAAGCGCTGTACACCGCGGGGGACAGTGCAGGGGCTAAAACGCAACTGCAATGGGCCGTCGATCACGCGAAAGACGCTGAATACAAACAGATCGCGAAATTGCGGCTGTCGTTGTTGCTGCTCGACGAAAAAGCCTATGACGCTGGCCTGAAGGTGCTCGCCGACGCGCCGCTCGACGCGTTCAAGGGCGTAGTGTCGGACCGTCGCGGCGACCTGCTCGTGGCCGAAGGTAAGCGCGATGACGCGCGCGCGGCTTACAAGGTCGCACTCGACACGCTGCCGAAATCCGATACGTCCGCCCGTCAACTGGTCCAGTTCAAGCTGGACGCACTCGGCGGCTAGCGCCGACTGCGGGCCTCAAGGCCTGTCTGCCGGCCTCGTCCTTATGCGGGCGCGTTGCTCACTAGGTTAAAGTCACCGGTTTGCAGCGGTGCATTTAACTTGGGCGAGCACCACGCCGCACACCGATCAACCGATTTCACTTATTCATGTTGCGTCCACCGATGACCTTTCTGAAACGCTACGCTCTCCCGCTCGCTTGCGCGATGACGGTTATGCTCACCGCCTGCGCCACCAAGGACGAGCGCCGCGTACCGACTCCGCTTGTAGACATCAAGCCGGTTCTAACCGTTGAGCAGTCCTGGAGGGCGAGCGTCGGCAAGGCCGGGCGTTACCTGTTCTCGCCGGTGGCAGTCGGTGACTTCGTCTACGCGGCGGGCGCCAACGGCACGGTTGCGAAGATCGATGCCAAGACCGGGCAGGACGTTTGGCGCATCAAGCTCAAAGATGATCTGTCGGCGGGCGTCGGCAGCGACGGCAACCTGACAGCTGTCGGTGGCCTTAAAGGCAACGTGTACGTGCTCGGACCGGACGGCAAGCAACTCTGGACGGCAACGGCGCCGGGTGAAATCATCTCGCCGCCGCTGGTCGGTAATGACGTGGTCGTCGTTCGGACGATCGACGGCAAGGTCATCGCGTTCAACGCGCAGACTGGCGAACAAAAGTGGATCTTTCAGGCGCGCGCTGTGCCGCTCAACCTGCGTGTGGCTGCCGGCATGACGTTCGCAGCTTCCCAGGCGGTCCTGGCGGGCTTCCCGGGCGGTACGTTCGCGGCAATCAATCTGCAGACTGGCGACGCCTACTGGCAGACGCCTGTGTCGTTCCCGAAGGGCGTGACTGAAGTCGAGCGCATCAACGACGTAACCGGTGCGCCAACGCTGGTGGGATCGGAGACTTGCGCGGTGACGTTCCAGGGCCGCATTGGGTGTTTCGACGCGAATTCGGGCCGTCCGCAATGGGAAAAGGCGTTCTCGAGCGACAGCGGCCTGGCGCAGGACAATGAAATGGTCGCAGCCGGCGACGACTGGTCGATCGTCAACGCGTTTAGCGGGATCGACGGCGCACCGCTCTGGAAGAACGACAAGCTGAAGAATCGCATGGTCAGCGTACCGTTCATCCTGGGCCGCGCGGTCGTACTTGGCGACTACCAGGGTTATGTGCATTTCCTTTCAACGGCAAATGGCGAATTCGTCGGCCGGGCCAAGACCGACGGCAGCGCAATTACCGCTGCGCCGGTGCTCGCGGGCGATACCCTGGTTATCCTGACGCACGACGGCGGCCTGTACGGTTTCCGCCCGCGCTGATTGGATGGTTTGAGTTGACCTGACGTTCTGACGAGCGTGCCGGCTTTGCCGGCCGTTCGTGTTTTTCCGGACTTTTTTGTTTTTTGAGTCCGCGCCGTGCGAATAGAATCGATTCATCAAGGCCGCGCGCGACGGATCATCGCGCGGCAAATAAGCGCACAAGCAGGATACAGGCAGTAAAAAGCAGTAAAGGCAGTAAAGGCAACGGTACACGTAACAAACAGGCAACACCAGGCATCGGGATTCCGGCAGCAGGTTTGTGCAAGCCGGTCCACACCTTCGGGTGACGTTGCCCGATCGATCATGTCGTTTGGCGGAGCGCTCAGCGCGTTCCACATGCGCTTCAAACGCCATGAACGTGGAACATCGCTGCACGCCGCGGTCGCTCCGCTGGAACCGTGCTAATTTTCGACACATCGCCGGGCCACGCACACTCGCGGCTCGCCGTTTCCGGACTTTTATCCGGCGCGCGCCGGGCCGGAATCATCCGCCTTGCGTTCAACTGTGAACACCATCTGATGAAACCCGTAATTGCCCTCGTGGGGCGCCCCAATGTGGGGAAATCGACGCTTTTCAACCGCCTGACCCGTTCGCGCGACGCACTCGTCGCTGACTTGCCCGGCCTTACCCGGGACCGGCACTACGGTGAAGGGCGGGTTGGCGACCGGCCTTATCTGGTGGTCGACACCGGCGGTTTCGAACCGGTCGCGAAAGACGGCATCCTGCACCAAATGGCTCGCCAGACGCGTCAGGCGGTGGAAGAGGCCGACGTGGTCGTCTTCATCACCGACGGCCGCAACGGGCTCGCGCCGCAGGACAAGGCGATCGCAGACTACCTGCGTAAGAGCGGACGGCCGCTTTTCCTCGTTGTCAACAAGGCCGAGGGCATGAAATACAGCGCAGTCGCCGCCGACTTCTACGAACTGGGCTTGGGCGACCCGCGTGCAATCTCTGCCGCGCACGGCGACGGCGTCTCGGAAATGATCGGAGATGCGCTTGAGATAGCGTATGCCGGACAGCCGGAAGAAGACCCCGAGGAAAAGGCGGCGCGCGGCGTGAAAATCGCCATTGTGGGGCGTCCGAACGTCGGCAAGTCGACGCTGATCAATGCATTGGTCGGCGAGGAGCGGGTGATCGCGTTCGACATGCCCGGCACCACGCGCGATTCCATCTATGTTGATTTCGAGCGAAGCGGCCGCAAATACACCCTGATCGATACGGCTGGGTTGCGCCGTCGCGGCAAGGTGTTCGAGGCGGTGGAAAAATTTTCGGTGGTGAAGACGTTACAGTCTATTTCCGACGCTAACGTGGTGATCCTGCTGCTAGATGCGCAGCAGGACATCTCAGACCAGGACGCGCATATTGCGGGCTTCGTGGTCGAACAGGGACGTGCGCTGGTGGTAGGAGTCAATAAGTGGGACGGACTGGACTCGCATGTGCGCGAGCGCACCAAGGCGGACCTTACGCGCAAGCTCAAGTTTTTGGACTTTGCTAAATTCCATTACGTGTCGGCGCTGGAAAAGACGGGCATCAGTCAACTGATGAAATCGGTGGATGACGCCTACGCCGCCGCCATGGCCAAGTTGCCGACGCCAAAGCTCACGCGCGCACTGATCGACGCGGTTGAATTTCAGCAGCCGCGCCGCCGCGGGCCGATCCGTCCGAAGCTGCGTTATGCGCACCAGGGCGGGCAGAATCCACCGATCATCGTTGTCCACGGAAATGCCCTCGACGCGATCACCGACACCTATAAACGTTACCTCGAAGGGCGCTTCAGAGAAACTTTTGGCCTCGTGGGGACTCCATTGCGCATAGAGTTCCGTTCAAGCGCGAACCCTTACGCGGACAAAGGCTGAATCCCGCGTGCACCAAGCGTTTCGCCGGGTTTCAGACGGCCGGGGCGCGCTGGTGCGAAAATGAAAATCGGCTATAGTGTAGCGATTGACGGCGGATCTCTTTTTCTTCGTCGCAATCACGTCAACCTGCAAAAATAATACGGAGTTTGCTATGAGCAACAAAGGGCAATTGTTACAAGACCCGTTTTTGAACGCACTGCGAAAAGAGCACGTGCCTGTATCGATTTACCTGGTCAACGGCATCAAGCTGCAAGGCAATATTGAATCGTTCGACCAGTACGTTGTGTTGCTCCGGAATACGGTTACCCAGATGGTCTATAAGCACGCCATTTCCACGGTCGTGCCGGCGCGTCCGGTGAATTTCCACCCGGATGCAGAGACGCCCTAAACCTCGTTGCGCCCGGTGTCACAGCATGAATGAACGTGCTAATTCACCGGTCGCTTCAAAATGAAAACATTGATTTGATCAACGCAGCGCTTGTCGGTGTCGACTTCGGAAAAATCGATTTCGATGCCAGTCTCGAAGAACTCAGTCTGCTCGCACAAAGTGCGGGTGCCCATCCCGCCGTCACCCTGACCGGTCGCCGTTCCAGCCCCGATGCCAAGATGTTTGTCGGCAGCGGCAAAGTCGAAGAGCTGCGCCTCGCGTGCGAAGCCAATGACGTGGAACTCGTCATTTTTAATCACGCCCTCGCGCCCGCGCAGCAGCGCAATCTGGAAACGGCGTTGGACAGGCGCGTGATCGACCGCACCAGTCTCATCCTCGACATTTTCGCGCAGCGCGCCCGCAGTCATGAAGGCAAGCTGCAGGTCGAACTCGCACAGCTCCAATACTTGTCCACGCGCCTGATTCGCGCCTGGACTCACCTTGAGCGGCAGAAGGGCGGTATTGGTTTGCGCGGCCCGGGTGAAACGCAGCTTGAAACTGACCGCCGGCTGATCGGCGAGCGGATCAAGGCGCTGAAGGCGCGGCTGATGAAATTGCGGCGCCAGCATGGTACGCAACGGCGTCAGCGCGAGCGCAACCGGACTACTTCGGTGTCGCTCGTCGGTTATACGAACGCGGGCAAGTCAACGCTGTTTAACGCATTGACGAAAGCGCAGGCCTATGCGGCGGACCAGTTGTTCGCCACGCTCGACACCACCTCCCGCCGGGTTTATCTCAGCGAGGAAGCGGGTCAGGCAGTGGTGTCGGATACGGTCGGGTTCATTCGCGATCTGCCTCACCAGCTGGTCGCGGCGTTTCGCGCGACGCTTGAAGAGACCGTTCAGGCTGACTTGCTGCTGCATGTGGTCGATGCATCGAGCATGGTGCGGCTCGACCAGATCGACGAGGTGAACAAGGTGCTGAGCAGCATCGGCGCCGATGGCATTCCGCAGATCCTCGTCTTCAACAAGATCGATGCAGTGCCTGAACTCGCGGCCCGTAACGATCCGGTTGAAAGGGATGAGTATGGTAATATTTTGCGCGTCTTTTTGAGCGCGCGAACGGGTCAGGGACTCGACGCGCTGCGCGCGACAATCGCCGAATTTGCGGCTTCCGAACCCAAAGATAACAACGAGTACACGGAACTTCCGGACGGCACAATCGTGCCGGAGTCCATGGATAGCACATCCGACGACGGAACCGCGCTACCGGAAGATCACCGGTCAGCCGACGAAAGTGAAAGTGATGACCGCAAGGTTCCCGAGCACGGGCACTGATCTGTTCCGATTTGCATTGACCCGGCTGTCTAATGGTGAATCACCGAGTGAACGACTACAACGAGCGGAGTACCCGGCAGCTTTCGCATGCCGTCTTTTCGATCAACGACCCGCGCTGGGGGCGGGGCGACGGTAATGGCGACGGCAAAAGCCAGGACCAGAAGCGTCCGCAGGAACAAAAGCGCCCATCGAAGGACAAGGACGGGGAAGGCCCGCCGGATCTCGACGAAATGTGGCGCGACTTCAACAAGAAACTCGCGGGCTTGTTCGGCAAGAAGCCGGCAGGCGGCGGTCCGCGTGCTGACAACGGCCGTGGCGCCAAGATCGGCTTGGGCATTGTTGTCGGCGTCTTGATCGCGATCTATCTGGGCAGCGGCGTATTCGTCGTACAGGATGGCAATGTGGGTGTCGTGTCGCGCTTCGGAAAGTATGAGGAGTCGGCGGACGCGGGCATTCATTGGCGTCTTCCGTATCCGTTCGAGTCGCACGAGATCGTCAATACGTCGCAGATCCGTTCGGTCGAAGTCGGGCGCAACAACACCGTGACCCAGGCCAATGTGCGTGACGCGTCGCTGCTGACGCGCGATGCGGATATCGTCGACGTGCGCTTTGCCGTGCAGTATCAGATCAAGTCAGCCACCGACTACCTGTTCCGCAATGTCGATCCCGATCAGAACGTGACGGAATCGGCGCAGGCGGCGATTCGCGAGATCGCGGGTACACACAGCACCGACGACCTGCTTTTCAAGGATCGCGGAGCATTGCGCGCGAAGCTTCTCGACACCATCCAGGCATCGCTCGATTTGTACAAGACGGGCTTGCAGGTGACGGGCGTGACCATCGAGAGCGTGCAGGTGCCGGCGCAGGTTCAGCAGGCGTTTGAAGATGCCGCGAAGGTGCGCCAGGACAACGAGCGCGCGGTCGACACCGCCAAGGCCTACGCAGATCAACTGTTGCCGCGAGCGAAGACCGACGCGGCGCGCATGATCGACGACGCGAAGGGCTATAGCAACCGGGTCGTTTCGCAGGCGCAAGGCAATGCCGAGCGCTTCAAGCAAGTCTACGCAGAATATTCGAAGGCGCCGGCAGTGATTCGTCAACGCATGTATCTGGACACAATGCAGCAGATTTATTCGCGTGCGACGAAGGTGTTCGTCGACAGCAAGAGCTCGAACAACGTGGTGTACCTGCCGCTCGACAAGCTCGTCGATGCAAACCGCCAGAACGCGAACGCAGCGGCTGCCGGGACGGTGCCTCCAGGCGCGTCAGGGGTTGCTGCAGGGACGGCGCCTTCGGGCGCCAATCAACCGGTCGGCGCCGCGCCTGCCGGCGTGATTGGAGGCTCCATCACGCAGGATGCGCGCGCCGAAAGCGCATCGGCGGCTTCGGCCGTGACTGCCCAGTCTGCGGCTCCTGCCAGCGCTGCAGCGTCTGCTGCTGCCTCGGGCGCCGCCGCGCAGTCGTCGGGTGACCCGTTGCGCTCACGCGATGCGTTCCGTTCGCGTTCGCGCGAAGACGACACGCAATGAGGAGCGCAATCATGAATCGAATTATTGCGCTTGTCGTAGCCGTGGTAGTCGTGTTGTTCATTGGCTCGTCCATGATGTTCGTGGTCGACGAACGCCATGCGGGTGTGGTCACCGCACATGGCGGGGGCACACCCACGCTTGTCACGCCCGGCCTGCATTTCAAGCTGCCGCCGCCGTTCCAGACGCTGACGCTGATCGACACCCGTACGCTCACGCTCGACGAAGCAGGCTCGGATCGCTTCAATACGTCGGACAAGAACGAGGTGATTGTGAATACGGTCATCAAATATCGCGTGTCCGATCCGCTCAAGCTGTTCGAAAGCAACGAGAAGAACACGCAAACGGCACAGGACCGGCTGGCCGCGCTTACGCGCACGGCGTTGACGTCGTCGTTCACCAAACGTTCGCTGACGGATGTGCTCGGTGAGCAGCAGGTTATTGCAACCGAAGCGCAGCAGGCGATCGAGCAGCCGGCAGCGGCGTTCGGCGTAGAGCTGGTGGACTTGCAACTGACACGCATCGACTTTCCAACGGCAGTGGCCGATTCGGTCTACAAACGCATGATCGCGGCGCGCCAGCAAGCGGCAGCCGAGGAGCGCGCGAAGGGGACGGCAGACGCTGATGCGCTGAAAGCGGCTGCGGAGCGCCAGCAGGAATCCATTCTTGCCGATGCCTACAAGGAAGCGCAAACCATCAAGGGTGAGGGTGATGGCCGAGCTGCGTCCATTGCCGCCGATGCATACGGCGTCGATCCGCAGTTCTACCAGTTCTATCAAAGCCTCGAAGCGTATAAAAAGACCTTCAATGCCGGCGACGTCATGGTTGTCGATCCGAGCAGCGATTTCTTCCGCTTCATGCGCAGCCCGAATGGTGCTGCCGCGAGCGGCAGCGATGCCACCCCCCCGGCACTCGCGCGCAAGCGCTGAGATGTCCAAAGCGTCGCGGCGAGAGCCGCGGCGCCTTTAATCGAATGGATATGGCTGCATCGTTACTGCTCGCGATCGCGTTGATGCTGATTATTGAGGGGATGTTTCCGTTCGTCTTCCCTAACTCCTGGCGCGACACGTTCCGCCGGATCGCACAACGGCCGCCGCACCAGATTCGGATCGGTGGGCTGATCGCCATGGTGCTTGGCGTTATCCTGCTGGTTATCGCGACTTGATGCTGGCGACTTGATGCTAGTGACGTAAAAATTCAAAGCGGGTCGACGTGCAGTCTCCAGTCACCCATAGACTCAAAGCTTGCGCTGACCCGTGGCAATCATCTCCGCCGCGCCCAAACGTTCCGTAGGAAACGCATCGATGTCCACCTGGTTACTTCCCGAGAATATCGCCGACGTCTTGCCGTCAGAGGCTCGCAAGATTGAAGAATTGCGCCGTCGGCTGCTCGACCGTTTTCGTTCGTACGGCTACGAACTTGTCATGCCACCCATGCTCGAGTATCTCGAGTCGTTGCTCACCAGCGGCGGCAGCGACCTGAACCTGCGCACCTTCAAACTCGTCGATCAACTGTCCGGCCGCACTCTCGGCCTGCGTGCTGACATTACGCCGCAGGTATCGCGTATCGACGCGCATTTGCTGAATCGGCAGGGCGTAACGCGCCTTTGCTACGCGGGCAATGTTCTGCATACGCGCCCACGCGGTCTGCACGCTACGCGTGAGCAGATCCAGATCGGCGCGGAAATCTACGGCCATGCGGGACTGGAAGCGGATCTCGAGATCCAGCAATTGATGCTGGATTCGCTGCGTCTGAGCGGGCTCGATAAGGTCCGCCTCGACCTGTGCCACGCGGGTGTTTTGTCGGCGTTGCTGGATCTTGAGCCGGCTGCGGCGGCGCTCGGTGAAGCGTTGTTTGACGCGCTCGGTGCGAAGGATGTGCCGCGCCTGAACGAACTCACGGCCAAGCTCGGCGATGTCACCCGCGACGCGTTGCGCGCGTTGCCCTCTCTGTATGGCGACGCTGCCGTGCTTGAGGAAGCGCGGGCCCGGTTGCCGAATCTTCCGGTGATCGGCCGCGCACTGGACGACCTCGCGTTCCTCGCGGCGCAGGCGAACGGCGCCGAGCTGATGATCGATCTCGCCGATCTGCGCGGTTACGCGTACCACAGCGGTGTGATGTTCTCGGCGTATGTTGACGGTGTGCCGAACGCGGTGGCGCGGGGCGGCCGCTACGACGATGTCGGCCTGGCCTACGGCCGTGCGCGCCCGGCGACGGGTTTTTCGCTCGACCTGCGCGAAGTTGCCCGTATTTCTCCCGTCGATGCCCGCGGCAGCGCCGTCCTCGCCCCGTGGAAGCACGATGAACCGTTGCTCACGGCGGTCGCGCAATTGCGCGATGCGGGCGAAGTGGTGATCCAGGCGTTGCCCGGTCACAACCATGATCTCGATGAGTTCGCGTTCGATCGCGTGCTGGTGGAGCGTGATGGAAAGTGGGTCGTGGAGGCCCGTTCCTAGCGGTTTTGCGATTTGCCGGTGCGTTTTTTATCGACACATAACGGCAAACCGCGGACCAGATTTTCCGCCAGATCCGATCGATGCAAAATCGATACGCGTTCGCAAATACCGGGAAAAACTCGGAACCTTCCGCGAACATAGGTAAAATGCTTTTTTAACCAGCTATCAAATTGACATGTCTGCCAGCGCAGTGAATGTGAACCCGGGGCGCAACGTCGTCGTGGTCGGCACCCAGTGGGGTGATGAGGGCAAGGGCAAGATCGTCGACTGGTTGACGGACCACGCCCAAGGCGTCGTGCGCTTCCAGGGCGGCCACAATGCCGGCCACACGCTGATTATCGGCGGCAAGAAAACCATCCTTCGGCTGATTCCCTCGGGCATCATGCGCGCCGGCACCGCCTGCTACATCGGCAACGGCGTCGTGTTGTCGCCGGAAGCGCTCTTCAAGGAAATCGGCGAGCTGGAGTCGGCAGGTGTCGACGTCCAGAAGCGTCTTTTCATCTCCGAAGCCGCCAACCTGATTCTTCCCTATCACATCGCTATCGACCAGGCCCGCGAAGCGCGGCGCGGCGCGGCGAAGATCGGCACGACCGGACGCGGCATTGGCCCGGCGTATGAAGACAAGGTCGGCCGTCGCGGCTTGCGCGTGCAGGATCTGTACGACCGCGAAGTGTTCGCTGAGCGTCTGCGCGAAACCCTCGATTTTCACAATTTCGTGCTGACCGGTTATCTGGGCGCTCCTGCGGTGGATTACCAGGAAACGCTGGACGCCATGTTCGGCTACGCCGAGCGCCTCGCACCCATGGTGACCGACGTCTCGCGCCTTCTTTACGACGAAAACCACGCTGGCCGCAATCTGCTGTTTGAAGGTGCGCAAGGCACGCTGCTGGACATCGATCACGGCACGTACCCGTACGTCACGTCGAGCAATTGCGTAGCAGGTGCGGCGACTGCCGGCGCGGGCGTGGGTCCGCAAAAGCTCAATTACATTCTTGGCATCACGAAAGCGTATTGCACGCGTGTGGGCGCGGGCCCGTTCCCAAGCGAGTTGTACGACGCCGACAACGTCAATCGCCAGGAGCAAATTGGCCTGACGCTCGCGACCGTTGGCAAGGAATTCGGCTCGGTGACTGGCCGTCCGCGCCGTACCGGCTGGCTTGACGCCGCCGCGCTGCGCCGCTCGATCCAGATCAACGGCATCTCGGGCTTGTGCATGACAAAGCTGGATGTGCTCGACGGCCTGGAAGAAGTGAAGCTGTGCGTGGGCTATAAGCTCGATGGCAAGGATGTCGACATCCTGCCGCGCGGTGCGTCGGAAGTGGCGCGTTGCGAGCCGGTGTACGAGACGTTCGGCGGCTGGAAGGAAAGCACCATTGGCATCACGCAATGGGACAGTTTGCCGGCCAATGCACGCGACTATCTCTCGCGTATCCAGGAAGTGGCGGGCGTGCCTATCGACATGGTGTCGACCGGTCCGGATCGTGACGAAACCATCCTGCTGCGTCATCCGTTCAAGGTTTAAGTAGCCGGGACGTGTAGTAACGACGAAAGTGGCCGCGAATTAGCGGCCACTTTTGCATAATCAACAGACGTACAGTGCTGTACATATTGAAAAGAGTTTCACCATGATCGCGATGAAAGATCCGCGCAACGACGACCGGAACCTGTGGGTCGGCTGGGACGAATATCACCGGCTGATCGAACTGCTCGCGCTCGCCGTCCATGACTCGGGCTGGAAGTTCGACAATATCCTGTGTCTTGCACGTGGCGGCCTGCGGGTCGGTGATCAGCTTTCGCGTATCTATGACCTGCCGCTTGCCATCCTGGCGACGAGTTCGTATCGGGAGGCGGCTGGCACGGAGCAGGGCGCACTCGATATCGGGCAATACATCACCATGACGCGCGGCGAGCTGTCCGGCAACGTGCTGCTTGTAGATGACCTTGTCGACTCCGGCGTCACGCTTTCGCGCGTGCAACAGCACCTGAAGGACCGGTATCCGGCGGTCACGGCGGTGCGTTCCGCCGTGCTTTGGTACAAGGGCTGTTCCAAGGTTAAGCCCGACTACTTCGTGCAGTTTCTTGAAACGAATCCGTGGATTCATCAACCGTTCGAAGAATGGGACACGGTCCGCCCGCACAACCTCGGTGCGTGGATCAAGCGGGGTGTCCAGGACGAGCGGGGCTGACTCATGTCGTGAGCTTGGCCCAACCTGTGCGCATGAGCGGTGCAATGAGCGATCAGTCTGATCAGTCGTTATGCAACAGAATGAAACTGAAACGAAACGCCGTTCGATTCACCTGTCCGGTGCGATCGAACGGCGTTTTTTTGCTTGTAGCCAGTTAAAGCCGGAAAGCGCCGCGCATGCACCTTCGCGGCTTTGCCGCAATGCTAAACTGCCGCTTCGCTCCGGTCGTAGCGGTATCACAACAGGCCGGTCGGGCGCCGCACGCAACGTTAGAATGGCGTTCGTTTTTTCCGCTTCGGACGGCTTCCCGCGTTTATGAACAAAATGACTCACGCGCACGAGCGCAAACAGCCGCTGCCTGCCCTGGCACTTGCCGCAATCGGCGTGGTGTTCGGCGATATCGGCACCAGCCCGCTGTACGCGTTGAAAGAAGCCTTCAGCAAATCGCACGGTATTCAACTGAGCGAAGCCTCCATCCTGGGGGTCATCTCGCTGTTGTTCTGGGCGATCATGATCGTCGTCTCCATCAAGTACGTGCTCTTCGTGATGCGCGCCGACAACAACGGCGAAGGCGGGGTGCTCGCGCTGATGACGCTTGCATTACGCACATTGAAAGGGTCTGGACGTGCAACCGGCGTGCTGATGATGCTCGGCATTTTCGGCGCATGCATGTTTTACGGCGACGCGGTAATTACGCCGGCCATGTCGGTGATCTCGGCGGTGGAAGGGCTGGAAATCGTCTCGCCGGCACTTTCTGAATGGGTGATCCCCATCACCATCGTCATTCTCGTGATGCTTTTCTGGATCCAGCGCCGCGGTACGTCGGTGGTCGGCAAGCTTTTTGGCCCGATCATGGGGTTGTGGTTCCTGACGCTGGCCGTGCTTGGCGTGTATCACATCGTGCAAGTCCCGCGCATATTGATAGCGTTGAATCCGTATTATGCGTTTTCGTTCATGGGCACCCACATACTGCAGGCGTATATCGTGCTCGGGTCGGTCGTGCTGGTGCTGACCGGCGCAGAAGCGCTGTATGCCGATATGGGGCACTTCGGCGCCAAACCCATTCGCTACGCGTGGTATGGCCTCGTCATGCCGTCGCTGGTGCTTAATTATTTCGGCCAGGGTGCATTGCTGATGCACTCGCCGGAAGCCGCCGAAAGTCCGTTCTTTCTCCTGGCGCCGGAGTGGGCTCTCTTGCCTCTGGTGATCCTGTCGACGGTAGCAACGGTGATCGCATCGCAGGCCGTCATTTCAGGCGCGTATTCGCTGACGAGCCAGGCAATCCAGCTGGGTTACGTGCCGCGCATGAAGATCCTGCATACGTCGGATCTCGCGATCGGGCAGATCTATATCCCGGTCGTGAACTGGATGCTGTTGTTCGTCATCCTGTGCATTGTGATTGGCTTCAAAAGCTCTGAAAACCTTGCAGCGGCATACGGCCTTGCCGTTACCGCGACCATGCTGGTCACGACCATTCTTGCGTCCGTTGTGATGACCAAGCTGTGGGGCTGGAACAAGTTTCTGGTGGGAGCGATTATCGGCGTGTTTTTTATTGTCGATGTCGGGTTCTTCGGCGCCAGCCTGCTCAAGATCGAACAGGGCGGCTGGTTGCCGCTGGGCATTGGCGGTGTGCTGTTCTTCCTGCTGATGACGTGGTTCAAGGGCCGCATGATCGTCAAGGACCGGACCGCCGCCGACGGTATTCCGTTGATGCCGTTCCTGCAGGGATTGCTTGCGCATCCGCCGCACCGGGTGTCGGGTACTGCAATCTATCTGACCGGTAACGACTCGCTCGTGCCTGTCAGCCTGCTGCACAACCTGAAGCACAACAAGGTCCTGCATGAACGGACCATCTTCCTGAATTTCGTCACGCGCGACGTGCCGTATGTCGATGACGACAAGCGTGTGGAAGTAAAGGACGCAAGCGGCGGTCTCTTTCTCGTGAAAGCACAGTACGGCTTTAACGAAACGCCCGACGTCAAGGCAGTGCTCAACGAGATCGGCCGTACCCACGACATGACATTCGAGCTTATGGATACGTCGTTTTTCATGGCGCGCGAAACGGTTGTGCCGACGCAGTTGCCGGGTATGTCGGTGTGGCGCGAACGGGTGTTTGCGTGGATGCATCAGAACGCCGCCAAACCGACCGACTTCTTCAGTATTCCCGCGAACCGGGTGGTCGAGTTGGGGACGAAGATTGAGATTTGATGGGAAGCGTGCGGCGGTTTGCGGTTGAGATTGTGCCGCGCGTGATGCCCGACTTGATCCGTCAAGATTGTTAAATAGAAAACGGCCCGATGGGCCGTTTTCTATTTCATCGAGCGGTGTCGCTCGTTCTACTTTTTCAGCTTGGCAAACGCCGCCGCCATCGCGCTTGCCGCTTCCGGTTCGCGCTTGCCGCCGTTATTGCTCCGGACGTCGCGAGCGCTGCCTCCGCCACCCGCACCACCACGGCGGTCTTGCGCGCCACGTTGCGGTTGTTGAGCCGGAGAGCCATCGGCGGCGAAGTCATCGTCCAGACGCATGGTCAACGCGATCCGCTGGCGCTTGACGTCCGTTTCGACCACTTTCACCTTCACCACTTGCCCGGCTTTCACCACCTCGTGCGGATCCTTGATGAACTTCGTCGACATCGCCGATACATGCACCAATCCATCCTGATGCACGCCGATATCAACGAACGCGCCAAACGCCGCGACGTTGGTGACCACGCCTTCCAGAATCATGCCCGGCGTGAGATCCGAGAGCTTCTCGACGCCATCCCGGAACGTGGCCGTCTTGAACTCGGGACGAGGGTCGCGGCCCGGTTTTTCCAGTTCCGCGAGGATGTCGCGCACGGTCGGCAGACCGAATCGTTCATCGACGAATTCCGCCGGCGACAAGCCCGCCAAGGCTTCGCGCTTGCCCATGACATCGGCGGCGTGCTTCTTGATCCTGGCCAGGATACGTTCAACCACCGGATACGCTTCCGGGTGCACCGACGAGCGATCCAGCGGATTCGAGCCGTTGTTGATGCGCAGGAATCCAGCGGCTTGTTCGAAGGTTTTATCGCCGAGACGCGGCACCTTCTTCAATTGATCACGCGACGCGAAAGGGCCGTTGGCATCGCGGAAATCGACTATGTTGCGTGCGAGCGTAGCGTTCAAACCCGACACGCGTGCAAGCAGCGCAACCGACGCCGTATTGGCATCCACGCCGACGGCGTTCACGCAATCTTCGACCACCGCGTCGAGCGAGCGGGCGAGGTCGCGTTGATTGACGTCGTGTTGATACTGGCCAACACCGATCGCTTTCGGATCGATCTTGACGAGTTCCGCGAGCGGATCCTGCAGCCGCCGAGCGATCGATACCGCACCGCGCAGCGTGACATCGAGGTCAGGAAATTCTTTCGATGCCAGTTCGGATGCCGAATAAATCGATGCGCCGGCCTCCGACACCACGATCTTCTGCAGCTTTAGTTCCGGATGCTTCGCAATCAATTCGCTCGCGAGCTTGTCGGTCTCGCGCGAAGCCGTGCCATTACCGATACTGATCAACTCGGCCTGCGTCTGCGCGGCGATCCGCGCGAGTTTCGCGAGCGATCCATCCCAGTCGCGACGCGGTTCATGCGGATAAATCACGTCGGTGGCGAGCAGTTTGCCGGTGCGATCGACCACAGCCACTTTAACGCCGGTGCGCATGCCGGGATCGAGGCCGATCACGGCTTTCGGACCTGCCGGAGCGGCAAGCAAAAGGTCCTTCAAGTTGCGTGCAAATACGCGAATGGCCTCGGCTTCGGCTTCTTCGCGCAAATTTGTCAGCAAATCATTTTCGATATTCGGCTGAACCTTCACACGCCAGCACCAGCGGCACACATCCGAGAGCCATTTATCGGCTGGCCGGCCCTGATTCGCGATGCCCACGTGACGCGCGATCATGGCTTCGCCCGGATGCGGCACTTGTGCGTCGAGCTCTTCGCCCAAGCCCAGCTTGACCATCAATACGCCGGCATTGCGCCCGCGAAACAGCGCGAGCGCCCGGTGCGACGGGACCGTACGGATGGTTTCCGAGTAGTCGTAGTAGTCGCGGAATTTCTCGCCTTCTTCAGTTTCTTTTCCTTCCACGACGGTCGACATCACGCTGCCTTGCTTGAACAGGTAATCGCGAACCTTACCGAGAATTTCCGCCGTTTCGCCGAACTGCTCCGAGAGAATGTCGCGGGCGCCGTCGAGCGCGGACTTGATATCGGCGACTCCTTTTTCGGCATCCACGTAACGCGCGGCTTCCGTTTGCGGATCGAGCGTCGGATCGGCGAGGAGGGCATCCGCGAGCGGCTGCAGGCCGGCTTCACGGGCGATCTGCGCACGCGTGCGGCGCTTCGGCTTGTAGGGCAGGTACAGGTCTTCGAGCACCTGCTTGCTGTCGGCACCTTCAATGGCTGCGCGAAGTTCGGGTGTGAGCTTGCCCTGCTCGTCGATGCTTTGGACAATCGTCGCGCGCCGGTCCTCCAGCTCGCGAAGATAGATAAGCCGTTCCTCGAGATTGCGCAATTGCGTGTCGTCGAGATTGCCCGTGACTTCCTTTCTATATCGGGCGATGAATGGAACGGTTGAGCCTTCATCGAGAAGCTGTACGGTGGCGGCGACCTGCCGCGGTTGCACATTCAACTCGGTGGCGATGCGCTGGACAATCTTGAGTGCTACGGTTTCCGTCATGGGGGTCTGCGTCAGCCTGCTGGCTCATCAAGGGCTTTTCGTACCGCGCATTTCACTCGCATTTCACTGTAAGCCGCGCGAACACGTTTGCCGGGTTGGTGAAGCGGGGCATTTTGCCATAAATGCCAGAGGGCTCCGGCGCTCGGTGATAGAATTTCGGCATCGTAGAAGCTGCAATTTCGCTTTCTTGCTACCTTGTCCGTCTCCTTGTCTATCACGCTGGCTATCACGTTGCCGACTTTCCGCCTTTCGCCCGCTTTGCCGACTGCTCCAGTCGATTCGTTCGCCTCGACCGGTCCGGTCGCATCGGGCGGTGGTGTTGCCATTGTGCGGCAGGTTTTGCGGCTCGCCCGGCCTGTTGCGGCAATATTGACGCTAGCCTGTGCGGGCGCCGGTACGGCCGTCATGGCGCAGACACCGAAGCCCATCAACCCGGGTACGTCGGTCACGCAAACGCCGCTCGTTGAAAGCGGCACGCAAGACACGGCCGCGCAAGCGGCATCGGGCGTGCCGGCGAGCCGGGCGGTGGGCCAGGCCGAAGCAAGCGGCGCAACCGATGCCAGCGCGGTGCCAGCCACAGCCGACACCAATGGCTTCGGCGCGCGCCAGAAGGCGTTGGACGTTCGCAGCGCGGAGAACAACTATGTCTACGGGGTTAAGCAGCATGATTGCTACAGCGATTTCTTCGTCAATCACTGCCTGGATAAAGCGCGCGACGCCAAGCGTGAAGTAGCCGCGCAAATCCGCAAGGAACAGTTGGCGCTCGACGACGAACAACGTCTGCAGCACGCACAGCAGCGCAACCAGCAAACGGCGCTCAAACAGGCGCAGTACGCGTCCGAGGCGCCGCAACGCGCGGCTAGCGAGAAGGCGAGCCAGGAATCATTCGAAGAGAAGCAGCGCCAGAACGCGTTGTCGGAGGCGCAGCGAACTGCGGAAGCGCCGCAGCGTGCGCAGAATCAGGCCGATTACGATCGCAAGCAGGCGGATTACCAGAAGAAACTGGCCGATGCCGCCGCGCGGGGCGTCCAAGACGCGAAAGATCGCGAGGACAAGGCGGAACGCTTTGCGGCCAAGCAGCGTGACGCTGCCGAACATCAGGCGGAAGTCCAGTCCCGGCAGAAGGAAGCAGCCGCCAAGCAGCAACAGCGTGCACAGCAGGACGCGGCAGACCAGGCGCACCAGGCTCAACTCAAGCAACAACAGCAACAACAGCAACAACCGAAGTAAGCTGGGGCCGGACAGTAACCTCGGGCGACGCCGTCAGTGAGCTTAAGCGGCACGCCGCGACCAGGGGAGGCGAATATGCATGCATATCCTGCAGCAGCAGTCGACACGGGCACGATCCGTGAACGGATCGTGCAGCTGGAAGCGGAGCATCACGGCCTGGATAGTCTTATTGGCAAGATGGCTGAGGTTCCCGGCATCAACGACTTCGAGATGAGGCGCCTGAAGAAGCGCAAGCTCAAAGTCAAGGACACCATCATCCTGCTGCAATTGCAGTTGGAACCGGACGCGCGCTTGAATCCTTGACCTAGAAGTGATGCTTATGTGACGTACGCGTGACGTAAGCGTGATGCATGCGCGGGCCGGAAGAACTTTTACGCCAGCCGCCCTTGGCGCCTCATCGGCAAGGGTAGCCAAGCTGGCTTACTGACAAGTGTCATAAGCCGGAACACAAGCAGGAACGTCCCTTTGAATTCGCCCGACAATGCCCTCACAGAGAACGCGGAATCCGTGCTGAAGCCGGCCGCGAAGGCTGTCGTCGACACCACGCTTTCGCTCACGCTCGCACCGAAGCGCCGCACTGAACTCGACGCAATTTTCGCTGCCGAGGGTCTTTTGGCGCGGCAAATCGACGGTTATCGCTCGCGTGCTTCACAGGTCGATATGGCTCGCGCAGTCGCAGCCGCCATGGAGGCCTCCGGGCGCGCCATGCCTGAGCCCGCGATGTTCGACGCGCAACGCCGTCCCGCGCGTAAGCTCGGGCCATCGGATGCGCCTGTCGTTCATGAAGAAGGTTCGGACGGGTTGGCTGCAGCGATGGCATCGACGGGAATCGACGGCGGCGAGAACACGCTGATCGTGGAAGCAGGGACGGGTACGGGCAAGACCTTCGCGTATCTCGTGCCGGCCATGCTGTGGGGCGGCAAGGTAATTGTCTCGACCGGCACGAAGCACTTGCAGGACCAGCTGTTCCAGCGCGATATTCCCACCGTGCGCGATGCGCTCGCCGCGCCGGTCTCGGTTGCCATGCTCAAAGGGCGCGCGAATTATTTGTGTCACTACTACCTGCAGCGCACGGCCGACAATGGCCGTTTGCCTACGCGACAGGACACGTCGCATCTGCAGGAAATCATCCGTTTCGCCAAGATCACGCGCACCGGCGACAAAGCCGAACTCGCGAGCGTGCCCGAGAACTCGCCGGTCTGGCCGATGGTCACGTCCACGCGCGACAATTGCCTCGGCCAGGAATGCCCGCAGTACAAAGAGTGTTTCGTGATGCAAGCGCGGCGCGAGGCGCAGCAGGCGGATATCGTGGTGGTGAATCACCACCTGTTTTTCGCCGATGTCATGTTGCGCGACACCGGCATGGCCGAGTTGCTGCCGACGGCCAACACCATCATCTTCGACGAAGCGCATCAGTTACCCGAAACCGCGACGCTGTTTTTCGGCGAGACGGTTTCGACCACGCAGTTTCTCGAGTTGGCCCGCGACGCGGTAGCAGAAGGCTTGAGCCACGCCCGCGATTTTTCCGACTGGACGAAACTCGGCGCAGCGCTGGAACGTGCAGCGCGCGATGTAAGGCTGGCGTTTAAAGAAGATTCGGTGCGTATGTCGCTGGGTCAGCTCTCCGACGACCATCCGCTATTCGATGCGCTAGATACGCTCGAGGAGCATCTCGACGCACTCACCAAGGCCCTCGGCGAGCACGCCGAGCGGGCCGAATCGCTGGGTGCGTTGCTGCGCCGTGCGCGCGAATTGCAGGGCTTGCTGGGTGGCTGGACCGCGCCGCCAACGTCTGTCGAAAAGGCGGTAGCCGAGGAAGCTGAAGCCGCGGCGAAAGCCGATCCGAACGAGATGGTGCGATGGATCGAAGTGTTCTCGCATACGGTGCAGCTACACGAGACGCCGCTTTCCGTCGCGCCGATTTTCTCGAAGCAGCGCGCCGGCGTGCCACGGGCGTGGATCTTCACGTCGGCAACGTTGTCGGTGCGAGGGGATTTCACGCATTACGCCGCGCAAATGGGCCTGAACGCGCGTCGTTCAATGACGCTGCCCAGTCCCTTCGATTACCCGACGCAAGGCTTGTTGTATGTGCCGCGCAACTTGCCCCAACCATCGTCGCCGAATTTCACCGACGCCGTGTTCGATGCCGCGCTGCCTGTGATCGAGGCATCGAAGGGCGGCGTGTTTTTCCTTTGCACCACGCTGCGTGCGGTCGACCGGATTGCGATGCGCCTTCGTGACACGATCGAGCAACGCGGCTGGGATTACCCGCTGCTGGTGCAGGGCGATGCGAGCCGTACCGAGTTGCTCGACCGCTTCCGCTCCTACGGCAACGCGATCCTGGTGGGCAGCCAGAGCTTCTGGGAAGGTGTGGACGTGCGTGGCGACGCGCTGTCGCTGGTGGTTATCGACAAGTTGCCGTTTGCGCCGCCCGATGACCCGGTGTTGTCGGCAAGGCTGGATGCGTTGACCAGGAAGGGCATGAGCCCGTTCGCCGTGCATCAGTTGCCGCAGGCGGTGATTACGCTGAAGCAGGGCGCGGGCCGGTTGATTCGCGCGGAAACTGATCGGGGCGTGCTGATGATCTGCGACACCCGTCTCGTCGATAAACCCTATGGCCGGCGCATCTGGCAAAGCTTGCCGCCCTTCAAGCGCACGCGCGAACTGGAAGTAGTGCGCGCTTTCTTCTCCGATCCGGAAACGGTGGCGAGTCAAGCAGACGAATGAACGCGGCGTGGTAAGCGCCGCGAGCTCGTTGCACGCGTAGCCGTTCAAACCGTGGCGCGTTTATTCCCGACTGTGCGGCCTCCTGGACGTATTGCCGGATCAGGCCGCGTTGAGCGAAACGCGGCGCGCCACGCGTCAACCGCCCGGCGGTTGGGCCGGCACCTTCTGCCAACCTGCGGGACAGGCTTTGACGTATGGGTAATAGCCGTCGGGCTTCCTGCAGTAATACCAGGAGGCTGCTTGCGGCGGGCCATTGCCAGCCATGTCCGCTTGTTGCCCCTGCTCCACATATTGTGTTGGCAGAGCGACGTCGCCGACTGGCACCGGTGCATAAGGATAGTAGCCAGGGTAGTACCCGGAGTAGTACGGATATGGATATGGATATCCACCGACAAAACCCGGACCAAGATAGACGCCAATTGACCCGCTGCAGCAACCGCCATGATAGTAACCGCGACCGTGGTAATAGCCCCCGCCGTGATAGCCGCCGCCGCCGCCGTGATAGTAGCCCCCGGCCGTGGCTGCGCCGCTTGCGCCCAGGGTCGCCAACACCAGCAATAGCTGGCACGCTCTACGCCCGTTCATGATGATCACCTCGATTGTCCGCGCCGTTTCAGACTTTTGATTCGCCCAGCGGGATCTTGCACAGGACAGACCGTCCTGAATCAAAACCAGCTATTCACAAGTGTATGAACTCCGCGGAGATTTTTCCTTCTTTGTGTAACCACCAATGACACGTGCTGCGTTCGCATCGAATAACAGAGACCGGCCCCTGGTTCTGCCTGTGCAAACGGCGCCCAAAAAAAAGCCGCGCTTCGAAATGAGCGCGGCTTTCTTACAAGATCTGACTGAACCGCGTTACGGCTTCTGCAACATGGTTTTCGTTGCAGCGGTCAGCGCGAAAAACCGCTTACCAGATTTGCCACCACGATTTGTTTTCCTTACCCGGGCGCGACCTGCCGGTGACATACGGGCTGTCCGGGAACGTAGCAGCCAGCACGCGCTTCGTGTCGCCTTCCAGTTGCGGCTGGTCGAGCTTGCCGTACGACAGCATCATGATATGCAGCGCATCTTCCGTTGCAGGCGCATTCCGGTATTCACGGATCGCGAGCTGCGCACGGTTGATGGCCGCCACATACGCGCCAC
>DASYLW010000364.1:0-2648 GCA_036009385.1 Caballeronia sp. | reverse complement strand
TCGTGGCGGTGGCCGACTGGCATCCGAACGTGGGTGGCAGTGCATCCGACGCCTACTACACGGCCTTTCGCGCCCGCTTTCCGGCCGCCGCCGATGATTACCTCTTCCTGCGCATGCCGCTCATGGTCGAGATGCTCGCGCAGGCGATGGAGAAGGCGCGCAGCGCCGATCCGACCGCGGTCGCCCGGGCGCTGGAAGGGATGAAGCTCAACAAGGGTTTCCAGACGATGGAAATGCGCGCCGCCGATCACCAACTGATCCAGCCCCTTTATGTCATGGAAATGGATAAGGCGGGAACGCCCGGCGTGCCCGGTGTGCGCTTTGACAACGAAGGTTCCGGCTTTGGCTTTCGGACTCTGCTCAAGATCCCGGCAGCCCAGACCGCCATGCCGACCACGTGCCAGATGAAACGCCCGGTGTCGTGAATGCGGCGCAGCTTGGGCCTGCGCCTATTGCGCAATTTCGACTGCCGTTCTGAACCCGGTCGACGGCAAAAGCTGCTGTGCTATAATTCGCGACTTGCCGTACTTGGAAGGGGTTGTGAAGGTTGTACAACCCGCCCGTATAAAACCTCGTCCGGCAAGTGAATCAGAGGTTGTTCAAGTAATGTAGAAAACCCACGGCACGGCCCTTCTTCCGTGACCGCCTGTCCGTTTCAAAGGAAAATCAAATGTCTACCGTAGCAGCAGTTGCTCATGCAAAGAAGTCCGACGTTGTCGCAGAATATGCGCGCGCCGCTAACGATACCGGTTCGCCAGAAGTGCAAGTTGCACTGCTGACCACACGTATCAACGAACTGACCGTTCACTTCAAGGCTCACACGAAGGATCACCACAGCCGCCGCGGCCTGCTGCGCATGGTGAGCCGTCGTCGTAAGCTGCTCGATTACCTCAAGGGCAAAGACGCCGACCGTTATCGCTCGCTGATCGAAAAGCTGGGCCTGCGCAAGTAAGCGGCCAGCGTACACAACGAAATGCCTGTGTCAGTCTGCTGATACAGGCATTTTGTTTTTGAACGGCGCGCTCTTCATGGGCGCAGAAGTGAAAGCAGCGGGAAATATCGAAGGCTTGCATTAAAGCCAACCCCGGATCGGAAACCGATTCGACTACAGGACCGGGCCTCGCGGCAGAGCTTTGTGTCATTCCAGCGCGTCATGCGCATCGCGTGTCGTGTTGCGTTGGAATGGCATACACCCCTCTCTCGTGCGGTTCCGGTCATCGCTTGGCTTCGTCGTTTTTTTAGCGTGTGCACGGGCTCTGGATGCTCTGGAGTCCACGACAACACGCTCGGACAAGGGCGAGGCATAACGAAGAAGGAGTGAGAATGTTTAAAAAGATCGTCAAGGAATTCAAGTGGGGACAACACAACGTTCGCCTGGAAACAGGTGAAATCGCACGTCAGGCTGGCGGCGCGGTAATCGTTGATATCGAAGATACCGTGGTGCTCGCGACGGTTGTCGGCGCGAAGACGGCAAAGCCGGGCCAGGATTTCTTCCCGTTGACCGTCGATTATCTGGAAAAGACCTACGCAGCCGGCAAGATCCCGGGTGGTTTCTTCCGTCGCGAAGGCCGTCCGTCCGAAGGCGAAACGCTGATCTCGCGCCTGATCGACCGCCCGTTGCGCCCGCTTTTTCCGGAAGGCTTTTATAACGAAGTGCAGGTAGTCATCCATGTGCTGTCGTTGAACCCGGATGTGCCCGCTGACATTCCTGCGCTGATCGGCGCATCGGCGGCTCTGGCTATCTCCGGCCTGCCGTTCAATGGCCCGGTAGGTGCAGCACGCGTCGCGTATATCAACAACGAATACGTGTTGAACCCGACCCGCCCGCAGATGAAGGAATCGGCGCTCGACCTGATCGTGGCCGGTACGGAACGCGCGGTGTTGATGGTGGAATCGGAAGCGCAGCAATTGACTGAAGAAGTCATGCTCGGCGCCGTGGTGTTTGGTCACGACCAGATGCAGGTTGCTATCGACGCGATCCACGAGCTGGTTGCCGAAGGTGGCAAGCCTGAGTGGGACTGGACGCCGGCCCCGAAGAACGAACCGCTGATCGCACGCGTGACGGAATTGGCGCAAGCCGACCTGAACGCCGTTTATCAGATCCGCGACAAATCGGCTCGCACCGCGAAGCTCAAGGAAGTCTACGCAGCAACGACCGCGAAGTTGATCGAAGACGCACTGGCAGCAGGCCAGATGCCGGCTGACAAGGCGAGCATCGGCAACGTGATGTTCGATATCGAAGCGAAGATCGTCCGTACGCAGATCCTGAACGGCGAACCGCGTATTGACGGCCGCGACACTCGCACCGTCCGTCCGATCGAAATCCGTACCGGCGTCCTGCCGCGTACGCACGGTTCCGCTTTGTTCACGCGCGGCGAAACGCAAGCGCTCGTGATCGCGACGCTGGGCACGAAGGGCGACGAACAGAACATCGACGCGCTCGAAGGCGAATATCGCGAACGCTTCATGCTTCACTACAACATGCCTCCGTTCGCGACCGGCGAAACGGGTCGCGTCGGTTCGCCGAAGCGCCGTGAAATTGGTCACGGCCGTCTGGCGAAGCGCGCATTGGTTGCCGTGCTGCCGAGCGCCGATGAATTCGGCTACTCCATCCGCGTTGTATCGGAAATCACGGAATCGAACGGTTC
>DASYLW010000363.1:0-2805 GCA_036009385.1 Caballeronia sp. | reverse complement strand
ACGGGCGTTCGGTTGTTCCGTCGCGAAGCGGCCAACCTGAAGTCTACAGGCCGCTAGTTCAGGATGAATTCTAAGGGACCCAGCATGCGTAACAGAAAATTCGGCAATACCGGCTTGTTCGTTTCGGAATTGTGCCTCGGTACGATGACATTCGGCGAAGGCGGCATGTGGACCAATATTGGCGGCCTGAAACAGGATGACGCGGACAAACTCGTCGGCCGCGCGCTCGACGCCGGCATCAACTTCATCGATACCGCCGACGTCTACGCCGACGGTACGTCGGAGATCATGACCGGCCAGGCGCTCAAGAACCTGAAGGTGCCGCGAGAAAACGTGGTGATCGCCACCAAGATTCACGGCGAAACCGGCACGAAGGGTATCAATTCGCGTGGCGCGTCGCGGTATCACATTATCGACGGCGTGAAGGCGAGCCTGAAACGGCTGCAGCTCGATCACGTCGATTTGTATCAGCTACACGGCTTCGATACCGCCACGCCAATCGAAGAAACGCTGCGCGCACTCGACAACCTCGTGCAGCACGGTCACGTCCGGTACATTGGCGTCTCGAACTGGGCGGCGTGGCAGATCGCCAAGGCGCTTGGCATTTCGGAGCGGCTCGGCTTGGCGCGTTTCGAGTCGCTGCAGGCGTACTACACGATTGCCGGACGCGACCTCGAACGTGAAATCATACCGATGCTGAAGAGCGAAAACCTCGGCCTGATGGTCTGGAGTCCGCTTGCGGGCGGTTTGCTGAGCGGCAAATACAAGCGCGACGGCAGTTCGGCGGAACCGGGCCGGCGCACGAACTTCTCGTTTCCGCCGGTGAACATGGATCGTGCATTTGATTGCATCGACGCCATGACCCAAATGGCCGAAGCCAAGGGCGTGACCGTCGCGCAAATCGCGCTGGCATGGCTGCTGCACCGGAAGGCGGTGACGAGCGTGATTGTCGGGGCGAAGCGGATCGAGCAACTCGACGACAACATCGCGGCAACGCAGGTAAAGCTGAACGACGACGAACTCGCCGCACTCGATGAAGTCAGCCAACTCGCCAGCGAATATCCGGGCTGGATGTTTGCGCGCCAAGGCGAATATCGCTTGAACCAACTGAAGGAATCGAGCGGCAGCTAGTCGATTGTTTAGTTAGCCAGGGGTTGAAACGGCAAGGTCATGAGTACCGACTCGTGATACTTGCCGTCTATTTTCAGCGAACGCGGTTCGCGCGCGTACTCGACGAACCCCACCGAGCGATACAGCCGTTGCGCCGCTTCGTTATGCGGCGCAACCGTCAGTTGAACCTCTTCGACCACAGTGCGTGCGTGGCTCAGGACGGCTTGCACCAGAGCCAGTGCCAATCCCGTCCCGCGAGCAGCCGGCCGCACGTACATGCCCACCAGCGCACCCTTGTGGCGCTGTTTGGTGCCCTGCGGCACCACCAGTCCGGCGATGCCAGCCAGTTCACTTTCGTTGTTCAAAAAGCCGCCGGACACGGCAGAATTCACGATCCGTTGTTCGAACCACGCGAGCGGTTGCCCGACTTCGTCTTCCCATGCCGATCCGAAACCATCGGGGTGCCGGGCGAGACCTTCGAGCCTGATATCGCGATACACCTGGGCGTCGGCGGCAGTGAGACGGCGGATAGTGAATGGCATGGACATGAGCTTGAATGCCTTGAGCGGTGTGCGTGATTTGCTGGCGGGAAAACGCCAGTTTCGCACGCACCGCGCGTCCGCTCCAACCGGGATTGCCCAAGGTCCCGCTTAGATAATCGGCTTGCCGCCCGTCACCGCGATCGTTGCGCCGGAGATATAACTCGCTTCATCCGACGCCAGCAGCACGTATGCCGCCGCCAGTTCGGCCGGCTGCCCGGGGCGTTTCATCGGCACTTGCGAACCGAAATTCCTGACCTGCTCGGGTTTCATCGTCGATGGAATCAGCGGCGTCCAGATCGGCCCCGGCGCCACGCCGTTCGCGCGAATGCCCTTCTCGGCCAGCAACTGGGCGAGGCCGCCCGTAAAGTTCTGGATGGCGCCTTTCGTGGTGGCATACGCGATCAATCCCGGATTCGGGCTGTCCGCGTTCACCGACGTCGTGTTGATAATCGCGCTGCCCGGTTTCATGTGCGGCACGGCGGCCTTCGTGATGCGGAACATCGCGCCGATGTTCGTCGAAAAAGTCTTGTCCCATTCTTCGTCGCTGATGTCCTCGAGGCTGTCGTAGACCATCTGGTAGGCGGCATTGTTGACGAGCACATCGACACGCCCGAACGATTCCACGGTCTTTGCGACCAGCTCGCGGCAAAACGCGTGGTCGGTGATATCGCCGGGCAGCAGCAACGATTTTCTGCCCGCCTCCTCGACCCAGCGGGCTGTTTCTTTCGCGTCCTCATGCTCGTTCAGGTAGGCGATAGCGACGTCCGCGCCTTCCCGGGCGAACGCGATCGCCACCGCGCGGCCGATGCCGCTGTCCGCGCCGGTAATCAGTGCGATCTTGCCTTCAAGCTTGCCCGAGCCCTTGTAGGTTTTCTCGCCATGATCGGGCGCGGGATTCATCGGCGTGCTATGGCCGGGTTGCGCGTCCTGCTGCTGGTCCGGGAAAGGTGGTTGGGGATAGGAAATCTGGGCCATGTGCGGTCTCACTGAAAATGGTTGATGGAAGACCGGTTTCCAGCAAGCAGCGGACCCAAGGGACGGTGAACGGTCCGCGATTCCGGCTGGCGGCGGGCTAGTGGCGGGCCCTTGGCGCATGTTGGCAGGCGGCGGCTTCAGGGCGTTTCCGCCGCCAGCGTCCATCTGGTACGAACGC
>DASYLW010000362.1:0-4397 GCA_036009385.1 Caballeronia sp. | reverse complement strand
GACAGTCGATGAAATCGACAAAGCCACCGGCGACGCGCAATACGACCCGCTCGGCGCGTTGTACGCGTTGCTGGAACACGATACGGCGCAAAGTTTTATCGATGAATTCGCTGAAATACCGATCAACGCGGGCAATGTCGTCTGGATCGCGACGGCGAATCAGGCAAACACGATTCCCGAGCCGTTGCTGAACCGGATGAACGTGTACGAGATCGCGCCGCCGGATCGCGATGGCGCGCGCCGGATCGCGCAATCGATTTATCACGAAATCCGCAGCTCGCACGCGTGGGGCGCGCACTTCCCGGAAACACTCGGCGACGCACCGCTCGACGCGTTGACGCAAGCTTCCCCGCGAGTAATGCGGCGCGCAATGCTCAACGCTTTTGGCAATGCGCGCATCGATAACCGACATGAAGTGCAGGCCCGGGATATCGAATTAGGCAATAGTGGGCGAAGGAAATCCATCGGGTTCTGATCGGGCGTTTTGGAGAATTCTGCAAAAACCCTCCGAAATATGGCCTGAAACTGACTTTTTTCGGGCAAAAAAGCCATATTTCCTGATTTGGCCCGGATTATTTCGAAAAACGATGCGTTATTGAAGTGAATATTTCCAATTGCACAAAAAGCGCAATAAAGCGCGCGAAACGGTTTTGCTGGCTGGCCTAGAATAGTGAGATGGACAGAATCGAATGTGTGGTGATTGGCGCCGGCGTGGTCGGACTCGCCGTCGCGCGAGCGATGGCCGCGCGTGGCCGCGAGGTGATCGTGCTCGAAGCGGGCGAAGCGGTCGGCACGGGCACGAGTTCGCGCAATAGCGAGGTTATCCACGCGGGCCTCTATTACCCGCGCGGCTCGCTGAAGGCAGATTTGTGCGTGCGCGGCCGGGCGATGCTCTACGAATATTGTGACGCCCATGGCGTCCCGTACAACCGCTGCGGCAAATTGCTCGTCGCCACGGCGCGCAACCAGTTGCCGCAACTGACGGCGATCCGGAACAAGGCGGTCGAAAACGGCGTCACCGACCTGGTGCGCGTAAGCAGCGCCGAAGCCACTGAGATCGAGCCGCAACTTCAGTGCGTGGAGGCAGTGTTGTCGCCGCAAACGGGCATTATCGATAGCCATCAATTCATGCTCGCGTTGCAAGGCGACGCGGAACGCGACGGCGCCACAGTGGCGTTTCATACGCCGGTGACGGATATCGATGCCCGCGACGGTGGGTTTATCGTGGAAACGGGGGGCGAGGCGCCCATGGCCTTCCAGGCCGGCTATGTGGTCAACAGCGCGGGGCTGTCGGCGAACGAGATTGCGCGCACTATCCGCGGACTTGACGTGCGCCATGTGCCGCCGCTGTATTTCGCGAAGGGCAATTACTTTACTGTGAGCGGACGGGCACCGTTCGACCGCCTGATTTACCCGATGCCGAATGAAGCCGGACTAGGCGTGCATCTCACTATCGATATGGGCGGGCAGGCCAAGTTCGGACCTGATGTCGAATGGATCCAGAAGATCGATTACACCGTTGATCCGCAGCGCGCGGCCAGCTTTTATGCCGCCATTCGGGCGTATTGGCCGAATCTCCCCGACGATGCACTGCAACCCGCATACGCCGGGATTCGGCCGAAACTTTCCGGGCCAGGGCAACCGGCGGCCGACTTCATGATTCAAGGGCGGGCCGCGCATGGCAAGGCGGGGTTGGTGAACTTGTTTGGGATCGAATCGCCCGGCTTGACGGCGTCGCTGGCGATTGCGGAGAAAGTCGCGAAAATGCTGGCCTGAGGTGACGTGGAGGCAAACCCGCTGCGACGTTTCGCCATCGGTTATCTATAAGATTTGGTTCCGCTTGAAATGCTTTGCGTTGATATGCTTGCGCGATCGTCGTCGATAAGAACGGCGCACACCCCCAATACAATGGAGCATATCCCCATGAAGTCCTCACGACGCACGTTTTTGATTTCGAGCATTGGCGTGGCATCGGCACTGGCGGTATCGCGTACCGCGTTCGCCGACCCCGTCAAACTGGCCGAATCGGATCCGATGGCGCAAAGCCTCGGCTACAAGCTCGACGCGGCGACCGTCGATAAAGCCAAATTCCCGCGCTACGCCGCCGGCCAGGATTGCGGCAACTGCTCGTTCTATCAAGGCAAAGCCACCGACCCGTTCGCAAGTTGCCCAATGTTCGCAGGCAAGCAGGTTGCATCGAAGGGCTGGTGCAACGCCTATAACAAGAAAGCCTGACATGAAAGCCTGAGCAGCCCGGCGACACAGTCGGTCATCATCGAAACGCGCTCCGCCACACAGGCTGGGCGCGTTTTTTGTCGCCGCTTGAAAACGATCGCGGCGCTCTTTACACTCGCCAAGGCATCCGACCCGGCGCGTCATAACGCCGCAGCTTTGACGCACGCGGCGCAACCCGGCGCAATCGAAACGCCCCATGGGCGAAGGCGACATGGCAATGGTGAGATCAGGCAACTCCAGTGGCTCACGTGCTGTCAGCAAAACACCGAACACGCGCGCGATCGTGGCGGCTGTCATTGGCAACGCGCTCGAATGGTATGACTTCGTAGTCTTCAGCTTCATGACGGTCGTGATCTCGACGCTGTTCTTCCCGACCACCAGCGACTATTCCTCGATCCTCCTCACCACCGCGACCTTCGGAGTGGCGTTCGTGATGCGGCCTGTCGGCGGCATTGTGCTCGGTCTATATGCCGATCGCGCCGGGCGCAAGGCGGCGTTGTCCCTCGTGATTGCATTGATGACGCTCGGCATTTTCCTGCTCGCAGTCGCGCCTCCGTACGCGGCGATCGGACTCGGCGGGCCGCTGATCATTGTGTTCGCGCGGTTGATGCAAGGCTTCTCGGCCGGCGGCGAGTTCGGCAGCGCGACCGCATTGCTGATCGAGGCGGCGCCGTTCTCACGACGCGGGTTCTACGGCAGCTTCCAGATGGCGAGCCAGGCGGCGTCGCTGCTGCTCGGCGCTGTTGCCGGGTCGATCATCACGCGCAACATGTCGCCTGAAGCGCTGATGTCGTGGGGCTGGCGCGTGCCGTTTCTGTTCGGTCTGGTCATCGGGCCGGTGGGTTTCTACCTGCGGCGCAACATGCTCGAAACCGAGGCGTTTATCCACGCGCAAAAGATGGCCCGGCGCGCGACGCTGGGAGAAGTATTCCGTGAACATAGCCGCGAAGTGATGTGCGGACTCGGCGCGGTCATCGCGCTGACAGTGACGGTTTACGTGCTGATCGGTTATCTGCCGACGTTCGCCGTCAAGCAACTGAAACTGCCGTTCGGCCAGTCGTTCACCGCGTTGATCGTGGGTAATTTGCTGTTGACGGTGCTCTCGCCAATAGCGGGCGCATGGTCCGACCGGATCGGCCGGAAGGGTTTGTCGCTGTGGTCGCTGATCATCACGCTTGTGATCATTTATCCGTTGTTCGTGTGGCTTTCCGCCGAACCCAGCGTCGCGCGATTGATTATCGTGCAAGGTGTTTTGTCAGTGACGCTCGCGGGGTATTACGGGCCGTTTGGCGCGCTGCTAGCGGAGTTGTTTCCGGCCCATATCCGCTCGACGGGGTTATCGATTGCGTACAACATCGCGGTCATGCTGTTCGGCGGCCTTGGTCAGTTCGTAGTGACATGGCTGATCAAGGTCACCGGTTCGCCGCTTGCTCCCACGTTTTACGTGATGGCGGGTATCGCGCTCTCGATCATCGCGGTTGCCTTCATTCCATCCGCGCGTCACGTCGATGTTGACGAAGCGCGAGCCTTGTCCTGATGCCTTGATCTCTTGATCTCTTGCCGGATGACCAATGAAAGTTTTTAAAAGCCGCGAATTTACCGCCGAGCGCGCATGGGGCGCACTCGATATCACTACGATGAACGGCGTCTCATGCCGCTTGCACTGGACTGACGCGCCGTATAAATGGCACGTGAACGATGGCGAGGAAGTCTTCGCGGTCATGCACGGTCAGGTGCGAATGCGCGTGCGGCGACCTGGCGTAGAGGAAGAAGTGCTGCTCGAAGCCGGCGATATCTTTCACGCTCAGCCCGGCGATGAACATGTCGCCGAGCCGGTGGGTATTGCGCGAATCCTGGTGATCGAGAAAGAAGGGAGCGTTTGAAACAAGGCCGCGGGACTGGCGAGGCTTTCCGGCCAGGGAGCATGCTCAGGCATCACGCTCGCAGGCCTTGCACTGATTTTCAAGCCGGCGAGCGCGGTTTCAGCTTCAACCGACGGCGCGCATAAAAAAACCGTCCCTGATACACCGGAACGGCTTCTTTATTCAGCAGACAATAACCCGTCCTGCGGTTTAGCTCCACGACAATCCGTGGTTGGAACGCCGCCCTGAACCCAACTGCATTCGTTCATTCATTCAGGCAGACGCACCGGATGTGCTTAA
>DASYLW010000361.1:0-6066 GCA_036009385.1 Caballeronia sp. | reverse complement strand
TGGCAACGCGTGGCTGCGCTCGTCGCGTTGTCAGGGCGGCTCACGATCGTGAGCGGTGGTCCGGGAACGGGCAAGACAACGACGGTTGTCGGCGTGCTCGCTTGTCTGCTCGACGAAAACCCGGCTTTGCGCATCGCACTCGCGGCGCCCACGGGCAAGGCGGCGCAGCGCATGCAGGAGGCACTGGTCGAACGCGCCAGTGTGTTGCCACCGGAGCTGGCCGAGCGTTTGCCGCGCACGTCGTTCACGCTGCAGCGTCTGCTTGGCGCGCAGGCGAACGGGCGCTTCCGGCATCATCGCGACAATCCGCTGCCGTTCGATGTGATCGTGATCGACGAGGCGTCCATGATCGACGTCGCGCTGGCCGCGCATCTTCTCGAAGCGGTCGCGCCGGGCGCGCGGCTCGTGATGCTCGGTGACAAGGATCAATTAGCCGCAGTGGAAGCAGGCGCTGTGTTCGCGGAACTGAGCGCGCGACCGGTTTTCAGCAATTCAGGCGCGGCGCGAATCGCTGCGGCGCTGTCGATGCCGGCGGATCAGTTCGTCGCCGCGCTGCCGAGCGACAGTGAAGCTGACGCGGATGTTCAGGCCGCCCTGCCTGAAACCGAGCCCATGTGGATCGACGAACCCGGTTATCTGATCCCGGACGACGGCAACGAGGCTTACGAGGCGTTTGCCGGTTTACCCGAAGTCGACTGGCATCCGGCAGCGCCTGTTGCACTCGATCAAACCGTGATAAGTCCGTTGACCGATTGCGTCGTGTGGTTGCAGCGTAATTATCGGTTCGGCCTGGATTCGGATATAGGCAGATTGTCAGTCGCCATCCGTCGCGGTGCCGTCAACGACGCGCTGGGCGCCTTGACGCTTGGCAAGCAAGACAACCCGACGAAAGCGGCTTTACTTATCGACGATGCGGGACTTCATCTCTCCGAGCGCACGCTGGCGCACCTGAACGCCGGTTTTGAACCGTACGCGCGAACGCTCGCCGAAACGCTCGAAGCGGGAACCGGGGCAGCGCCGCTTTTCGATGCGCTCAACCGCTTTCGTATTCTCGCCGCCACGCGTCATGGGCCGCGTGGCGTCGACGAAATCAACGCGCGCGTATCCGCGTGGGTCCGGGCGGCTGCTTCGGTCGCGCTGAGCGCGGGCGCGCAATGGTTCGCGGGGCGGCCGGTGATCGTGACGCGCAACGATTACGCGCTGGGCGTGTTCAATGGCGATATAGGCATCGCGCTGCCGGCAGCAAGCGGCGCCATGCAGGTCTGTTTCCGGATGGCCGACGGAACGTTACGGATGCTCTCTCCCGCTGCGTTGCCGCCGCACGACACGGCGTTTGCGCTGACGGTCCACAAATCGCAGGGCTCGGAATTCGATCACGCCGCGCTGGTATTGCCGAGCGCGTTTGGTCGCATGTTGTCGAGGGAGCTGGTTTATACGGCGATCACGCGGGCGCGTAGCCGCATAGATGTGATCGGTTCGACGGACGTTTTCGCGCAAGCCGTCCGTACACCTACGCGGCGTGACTCGGGTCTGGCCGCGCGCATTGCGGAGGCGGCGTTGTGAATCATACGATCGAGTACGTGATCCAGCCGAACGAGGTCGAGTTGAGCGCCGTGCGCGCACAGGGGGCGGGCGGGCAGAACGTCAACAAGGTGTCGAGCGCGATTCACCTGCGTTTTGACATCCAGGCGTCGTCGCTTCCGGAAACGATCAAGATGCGTCTGCTCGCATTACGCGACAGTCGCATCACGCGTGACGGGGTGATCATCATCAAGTCGCAGGAACACCGCACGCAGGACATGAACCGCGCGGCGGCGCTCGCGCGGCTCGACGAGATGATCCAGCGCGTCAGCGTGACACGCCGTACGCGCGTGGCGACGAAACCCACGCGGGCGTCGCAGTTACGAAGGGTCGACGGGAAAGTCCGGCGAGGCGCGGTGAAGGCAACGCGGGGACGCGTAGTGGGGGAATGAGGCGTATTTAGCCTGTCGCAATACCTGACCGCTTCGGGCAGCGGTTGCGATCGACGCTGCCCTTCGCCAGCGTAGTCCCGGTCAGGGCGGCCAGACCCATACCGGCTCGCAGCGCGACTGCGCCGCCGGTTGAGCGCCGATTCCTGCCACCGGCTTTCGCGCGCGACAAAAGCCCAAATGCATGCGAGCCAGCGCAGGGAAACCGTGCCCCTGACACCCGCATCCAACGGATGGCAGGAACACCAACGTTCAGCACAACCTTGCAAACAACGAGAAGCTCCCCCGTTTCCCTTCAATGCGGAATCATCCACGTCAGCACGTTCTGCTGCAGCCAGACCAGCACGCCAAGAAGGATCGTCAACAGGATGGAGTGCTTGAATGTCTTTGCGAAAACCACGCCTTCCTTGCCTTTCAGTTCGGTGGTGGCTACACCTGTCGAGATGTTTTGCGGCGAGATCATTTTTCCCATCACGCCACCGGAAGAATTCGTCGCGGCCATCAGGATTGGATTGAGATTGAGCTGCCGCGCCGCGACCACTTGCAGATTGCCGAACAGGGCATTACCGGACGTATCGCTGCCGGACAGGAACACCGCCACCCAGCCGAGAAATGCCGAAACCAGCGGGAAGAACGCCCCCACCGATGCCACGCCCAGTCCCAGCGTGTAGTTCATTCCGGAGTAGTTCATCAGGTATGCGAGTCCGACAATTGTCGCAACCGTCAGAATGGCGATGCGCGTCTGGACCCACGTATCCACGATTGACGCACCGAATTCGCTCGCGGGCAGCCGCACGATCAGGGCGGTGATGATCGATGCCAACAGGATCGCCGTGCCGGTCGCGAGCGGCTGGAAGTCCCAGATCGCGCCGTAAGGCTGGTTATAGAGCGTGATGAAGACGGCGTTGTGGAGGCCCGGCCACGGCACCTTGACATCGCCGATCAGGAAGATCTTCGCGACCGTCCACACGATCACGACCACCGATACCACGATCCATGGCACCCAGCCGTGGCCCCCGGAAAGCTTGCCGCGGACCTGCGCCGCCCGATCCACATTGACGGCGAAGCGCTCATCGTGGGCAGGTTTCCAGACGCGCAGGAATGCAATCGTGAGGATCAGCGACACCATCGACGCCAGCACGTCGGTCAGGGAGTAGCTGATGTAGTTCGACGTGACGAACTGCGTGAGCGCGAACGTCCCGCCGGCCACCAGCAGCACCGGCCAGATCTTGAGCATGTTGCGAAAGCCCGCATACACGCCGATCACGTAAAACGGCAGCAGCAGCGCGAAGAACGGCAACTGGCGCCCGACCATCTTGGCGAGCAGGTCAGGAGAGAGATGGGTCACGGCGCCAAGCACGGTGATCGGCACGCCGAGCGCGCCGAACGCGACCGGTGCAGTGTTGAAGATCAGCGTGAAGGTGAGCGCTTCGAGCGTCGGAAAGCCGAGCAGGATCAGCAGTGAACTGGTAATGGCGATCGGGGTGCCGAATCCGGAGATGCCTTCGAGCAGCGCGCCGAAAGAGAAACCGATCACCACCAGTACGATGCGCCGGTCGTTCGGCAGGTTGTCGATCATCCATATCCGGAAGGCTTCGAAGCGGCCGGAGCGTTGCGCGATGTTATAGAGCAGGATCGCGGTGAAGACGATCCACATGACCGGCCAGATGGCGAACACAGCGCCCGCCGCGACGGAGTCGATCGCGAGACCGACGGGGAAATGCCACACGGCGACGGCGATGACTATGCCAACGATCAATCCGGCGAGCGACGCTTGCCAGGCAGGCCGGCGCGCCCAACCGAGCAGGACCAGCACAACTGCGATAGGTAGCACGGCGACAAGAAAGGACAAACCGAGCGAGCCGCCAACTGGCGTCAGAATCTGATGAAACATATCGTCTCCTGGTCTTATTTTGATGATTATTTTGCTGAACGCGTGGCGTTCTCCGGTCATGGCGACCGGTGTTGACAGCCCCGTGGCTTCGTTCGCCCCGCAAAAAACGCACCGCTACCAACGCATCGCTGTAACTAAGCGCTTGCCTAATGCCTCTGGACTAAGGATAGGGCGAGGATGGCCCCCGTCAAGAAAGGATTAACCATACCCTTGGCAATTCGAAGCTTTAGCGGGTGGTGGGTTATGTATTTCTGGCGAGGCGGACTCGGGCAAGCCGTGCGAAACCGAGCGCAATATCCAGACGAAAATTACGCCAAGAAAGCGGCAAGCCAGAGCAGGACCAACGCGAAGACCAGCACGATGAGGATCTTTGCAGCGGCAGCGTTCGGAGTGGCGCTGCGAACAGGAACGGCAGCGAAAATCGTGCCAAATCGTGCCATATCGGCCCGGTTGCCGTGGAACCGTCCGTGACGTGCTCCTGACACGATCGGGCGCCGCAAACAACGGGCGCGCACAAAAGCGAACCGCGCTATTGCAGCGCGGTTTATGTGAAAGCGTTACATCGAACGGGTAAGGCTCACCCAAGGGGAAACGCGAAGCCAAGCACTCAGCGATAACGCTCAGTGCCGATAATAATGCCCGCGCCCCCCGCCACCGTACCAACCGAAGCCGACCGACAACGAAGAGCCGTAACCGTACGCGGGATAACCGTAGCCGCCGTAGTAGGCCGGATAGGGTGCGTAGACCGGATAGCTCGGGTAATAAGCGGGATATGGCGCATAGGCGACAGGCGGGGCAGCAACGTATTGCTGTGTCGTTGACGCATAGGCGGATGCCGGGGTGTTATCGGCGCCTTGGTAGTTCTGCGCATAGCCGGTACTGGTGCCGGGCGCGTCCGCTGGGGCGACGGGAATCTCTTGCTGCGTCTGCGCAGTGCTGACTACCGGGGTGCCCGGGTAGGCGGGATACGCTGGGTAGTAACCGTATGAACCATACGAACCGTACGGCACGACGTAACACGCGCTCAAGCTCAAGGCGCCCACGAGGGCGGATAGTGCGAGCTTTGGACTCATGGTGCGACTCCTCATTGCGTCGAAACGCGACCGTTCGAATGAACGGGATGCCAGGAGCCTAGCGCATCGCCGAAACGCGGGAAAGTACGGGGGCGTTACCCAATGTTTCGATCAGTTTCACTGGACGGGATTGTGGGAACACCGAAGGATTGAGATTCGTCGCTACCCGGTCGCCGCGCTGTGTTAGCGCGGCGATCGGGCAAACGGTTCGGACAGTAAATCATCCAATACGCTGAGTTATCAACTTAGCTGCCAACTGACGACTAGTTGCGAACTGAGGTGCCACTTACTTGCCCACCTGATTACCGATCAGGCCGCCCGCGGCCGCGCCACCCACCGTCGACAGCGCGTTGCCGCCGATCGCCGCACCCGCGACGCCGCCGACACCCGCGCCAATGGCGGTATCGCGCTGACGGGTGCTCATTTGATCGCATGCAGACAGGCCGCCGAGAAGTGCGGCGATGAGAGCAGCAGCGCTAATCTGTTTGATCTTGTCCATTTCAACTCTCCCAAAACGATGAAACATGAAGGCGTAACGGGTTGTTGTTAAACCGGCGAGGCTCCTGCTTGCACATACTCCGCGCCCGCACGTGGTTTGCGCCGAGCGGATGAGCCTGACTGTCCGCGCCCAACCCGGCGGCGAAAAAGGACAGTTCCTGCCGATTCTTTCAATGGTGAAGCAGAAACGGTGCCCGAGCATCGCATTCATCAGATAAATGTAGGATTACGCAGCTTTCAGACTTCTAAACCTTCAAACGAAAAGCGGCCTGCCGCACATGACATGCGACAGGCCGCTTTTATTCGTCACCGGGTCCTCGCGCCTTGGCAGGCGCCCGGCTTGCTCGTCGCCGGTGGTTCTTAGGTGCGCTGATAAATCTCGGAGCCTTTCTTAACAAACTCGATCGCCTTCGTTTCCATGCCTTGCTTCAGTGCTTCAATATCCGATACCCCTTGTTTCGCCGCGTATTCACGGACGTCCTGGGTGATCTTCATCGAACAGAAGTGCGGGCCGCACATCGAGCAGAAATGCGCGACTTTGGCCGAATCCTTCGGCAGGGTTTCGTCGTGGAATTCGCGCGCCTTGTCCGGGTCCAGTCCGAGGTTGAACTGATCGTCCCAGCGGAATTCG
>DASYLW010000360.1:0-4567 GCA_036009385.1 Caballeronia sp. | reverse complement strand
GTTTATCAGTTGAGGCAGCGATGAACCACTACAGCAAGCAAAACGTTCGTCCGACCCAAAGCATCGTTTTCCTGATCAACTTCATCGCGAAGTATTAATGCGTTGCAGAGCACGCTTGGAGGAAGTGTGTCGCAAGCAATGGCGTTCTTCGAATCGTCGCTCAACGCACAGGCTGCCACGCTTGGGCTGAACGATATCTTCTGGTTTTCGGGGGTCATTTGCATCGCGATTATCTCGCTTATCTGGATCACCAAGCCGAGCAAGGACGGCGCTGAGGCGGTCGCGGGAGCGAGCGGACACTAGGTCTCAATCATTCAAACAAAGTTAGCAAAAAGAACGATACTCTGATGTGCGTGGAGGCAGCACGAGGGATTTTATCCCGTTGTAAAGGAGATATGCTTCAATTGACACGAGCAAAAAACGTAGTCAAAATAACGTTAATAAAACATAGACGCAAACGCTCGCACATCCAACTCGCGAGCGATTGCTTGCTCGTTCAGGCAGTACCTGAGGATTCGAGTAATGGAGACGTGTTACCTTGCCATCGACGTTGGCACGGGCAGCGCTCGCGCTGCCCTGGTCAATAGTCATGGCGTCATAGTGAGGATTGCGGCGCGCGAACACGAGCAGATCGTGCCACGCTACGGCTGGTCCGAACAGCGTCCGACCGACTGGTGGCTGGGTGTAGCCGGTGCCATTAAGGAGGTCCTTGGCAGCACTCCCCATGCCGCCGACAACATCGCGGCTATTTGCGCATGTGGCCAGATGCATGGCACGGTTCTCATCGATTCGGATGGTCAGCTCACTCGCGAAACCGCGCCGCTGTGGAACGACAAACGCACGCTTGCTCAAGTGGCTGCCTTTCGCGCGAGTCAGTCTGCTGCGTCGTATCTGCGGTTGACGGCCAACCCTGCAACGCCTGCATGGCCGGGCTTCAAATTGCAGTGGCTCAAGCAGAACGAGCCCGACGCATACGCACGTGCTGCAACGGTGTTCATGCCGAAGGACTACATCAATTTCCGGCTGACAGGCGAGCGCGCCTGGGACTGGAGCGACGCATCCACGAGCTTCCTGATGGACCCTGAAACGCGGTCATGGTCCCAGCCCATGCTCGATAAGCTTGGTCTCGACGGCAGCAAGCTTCCACCCATCCGCGCGCCGCAAGAGATCCTGGGAACGGTCACCTCTGAGGCGTCGCAGGCAACCGGCTTGCGCGAAGGAACACCCGTGCTGGTTGGCGGTGCGGACTATCCGCTTTCGATGCTCGGCTCAGGCGTGTATGGACCCGGCCTGGGCTCGGATATTACTGGCACGTCGTCGATCATCACGGTGATCGCGGACACCCCCATGCTGCACCCGGAAGTCTCGAACATGATCTCGGCGGAAGGGCTCTGGGGAAGATTCATGCTGCTCGATTCAGGCGGCGATGCAGTGCGCTGGGCGCGCCGCGCATTCCACGAAAATACCTTGAGCTACGAGGCCGTTGCACAGAAAGCGGCTGATGCACCCGTCGGTTCAGAAGGCCTTTTTTTCCTGCCTTACCTGACTGGTGAAAGGCTTGGCGAGCATTCGAATTCGCGCGCCCAGTTCTTCGGTATCGGGGCGAAGCATGGGACTGCGCATCTGCATCGCGCGGTATTGGAAGGGGTCGCGTTCGGCGTGCGGCGGCATATCGGCGTGATCGAATCGGCGGGCGTGCGCATGGAGCGGCTGGTCGCGGCTAGTGGGGGCGCCAAAGCGGCTCTCTGGCTGGAGATCAAGGCAAGCATGTATCGCACGCCTATCCTTGTGCCGGCGCAGCTCGAATGCGGCGTGATCGGCTGCGCGATTCTTGCCGCGACCGCACACGGCCAGTTCGCGCGTCTGGGCGATGCAGTCGCGGCCTTCGTCCAGTTCGAACGAGAGGTCTTGCCGGACCCGCGGGCCAGCGATATCTACGACCGGATGATGCCGATCTTCGAGCGGCTCTACGCGAGCTCGCAACAGTTCTACGACGACCTGGATCGTCTCGCCGAGGCTCATGCATGACCCAAGCAGTCAAAGCCGTCTTGTGGGACATGGACGGCACGCTCGCCGACAGCGAAGCGCTGCATTTGAGCACACTGGTCGCCGTGTTGGCCCGGCATGGAATAGCAGCGGGCGATGAGTTGCATGCGTCGATATTCGGCAAGACCGGCCGCGAAGTCCATGCGTACTGCTGCGAGCGTTTTGGTATCGATTTCGACTACGAACCATGGTCGATGGCAAGGGCGCGGCACTACTTGTCCGAAGCCCCGAAGATGCAGCCACGACCCGGCGCGCTCAGTGTTTATCACACGGTGCGGGCGGCGGGAACACGGCAAGCGATTGTGTCGAATTCGCCGCGCATGTTGCTTGAAGCGGGGCTTCACGCGCTCGATTTGCAGGACCCGCAACTGATCTCCATCAGCATCAACGACGTGCGCGCCGGCAAGCCCGATCCCGAGCCCTATCAGCGCGCTGCATGGCTGCTACGCGTGAATCCCGGGGAGGCGATTGTGGTGGAAGACAGTCCGGCAGGCGCCCGCGCGGCTATCGCAGCGGGCATGCGGGTGCTCGCGTGGCCCGAGCATGAAAGCGCTGCCGCAAGCTTTCCCGAGGGCGCGCGTATTGTGCGCTCCGAATACGAACTCGCCGATGCACTTGGCGTTCAACTCACCCCCCGTGGTACGTGATCGACGAAGGCGAAGGCCGGTAGGCAGCGCGATCCGATCAAGACATTCAATAGCGAGACAACATCATGACAGGCGAACTCAAAGGCGCGGAAATAGCTACTTTCCGCCCCGGCCTCTTCGACGGCAAGACGGTCCTCGTATCGGGTGCGACCAGTGGCATTGGCCTCGCAATCGCGCGGGGTTTTGCGGCGTTGGGCGCGCAGGTGATCGCAACCGGCAGCTCGACCAGCAAGCTCGAAGGATTGCGCGCGGACGCCGCACTCGAAGGCATCCGCTTCGAGCAACTGGATGTCCGCGATAACGACGCCATCAAAAGTTTCGTTGCTACCCTGAGCGTGCTCGACGTGCTGGTGAATGCGGCCGGCGTGGCGCGTCCCGTTGATGAATATCGTGACGATGTCTTTCGCGAAGTGATCGATGTGAACCTGACGGCAGCGATGCGCCTTGCAATGGCCGCCCGTAGCAAGCTCGAGCACGCGCGTGGATCGATCGTCAACGTGGCGTCGATGCTGAGCTATATCGCCGACGTGGATGTGCCAGCCTATTGCGCCAGCAAGACCGGCATTCTGGGGCTGACGCGTTCATTGGCTCATGCGTTTGGCCCGGCAGGTGTGCGGGTGAATGCGATTGCGCCGGGCTACCACCGCACCGACATGACACGCGCGCTTTGGGAAGTGCCGGCTAGCGCGGAGAAGATAGCGGCGCGCAGCGCGCTCAAGCGTTGGGGCGAAGTGGATGACCTGGTTGGTGCCACGTTGTTCCTGGCGTCGCCGGCGTCGGCGTTCATCACGGGCGTCACCTTGCCAGTGGATGGCGGCTACGCGACCGGAGTGTGAAACGGAAAAAGCCTTCGCTCTCGCGGAAATCCACAAGAGAGAAGGCGATGTACATCGAGAAACGCTTAGGAGTACGGCCCTAAGCGGTGCACCACTTTTTAGAACTTGTGGGTAATGCCAACAATAGCTGCCAACTGGTGATTGTTGGACGAGAAGGATGAGCCGCTAAAGTCTGCTACAGCCTGCTTGCCCGTCGAATCCACGCCCGAAGCGGTTTCGAAGAAGCCGATCGCGTAGAGCGACGTACGCTTTGACAGCGAGTAGATGGTGCCCAGGTTGAACTGGTTGTACTTCGCGCTGCCCACGCCATCGGCGCCGCTGTTATGCGTGTAGATGTAGGCGCCAGCCAGTGTAAGAGCCGGCGTCAGCGCGTACTTCACGTTCAGTTCGCCTGAATTGAACGTAGCGGTGCCGCCGTTGTACTTGGTGCCGAAGCTGCCCACTGCATTGACCTGACCGAGGTTCTGGAACTGCGTGTTCGAGTACAGCAGGGCGATCGTTGCCGATCCCAGCACATACGAACCGCCGGCCGTGATGATCTGCTGCGAGCCTGCCGACGCGTAGCCGCCGTAAATACGGCTGGGCATGTTGTTGTTCCCGCCCGCGGCCGAAGTCGGCGTCGACGAGTTGCCCTGGTTGCCGAACGTCGCGTAATACGGGTCCTTGGTGAAGTTGTAGCTGGCACCCAACTTGAGCGGGCCGTTTGCGTACGACACGGCTGCGTCGGTGACTTCGTTGCGTGAGAACTGGCCAGCCTGGCCGCCCAGGCTGTACAGGAAGCCGACCGTCAAACCGCGGTAGTTCGGGCTCGTGTACTTGAGGGCGTTCTGGATGCGGTTCGACGTATCCACGTTATCGACGTCGCCTGCGCGCGTACCGTAGCCAAGGCCGGATGCGGCCCAGTCAGCGCCTGATGCGAAAGAGGCGGTAGCGTCGTTACTGGCCGAGTACTGGCGACCCAGCGTCACCGTACCGTAGGTATCGCTCTTCAGGCCGACGAAGGCCTTGCGGCCGAACTCCAGTCCGCCTTGGCTCAAT
>DASYLW010000359.1:0-16713 GCA_036009385.1 Caballeronia sp. | reverse complement strand
GCTGCATCGGCCGCTGCTTGTGCGTTCGAACCCGCGATCAGCACGTGGATATCGCCACCGATCTTCTGAGCTGCCGCGATGGTGTTCAACGTCGCCGGTTTGACAGATGCGTTGTCGTGTTCTGCAATTACAAGAATGGTCACTTTGGAAACTCCCTCACAGAACCTTGGCTTCGGTCTTCAACTTCTCGACCAGCGTCTTCACGTCCGGCACCTTCACGCCTGCGGAGCGTTGCGGCGGTTCAGCGACCTTGAGCGTCTTCAGGCGCGGCGTAACGTCGACACCCAAGTCCGCGGGTTTAAGCGTTTCCATCGGCTTCTTCTTGGCCTTCATGATGTTGGGCAGCGTCACATAACGCGGCTCGTTCAGGCGCAAGTCCGTGGTAATCACGGCGGGCAGCGACAGCGACAGCGTTTCGGAGCCGCCATCGACTTCACGCGCGACCGTGGCGCGACCGTCGGCAACCGTCACCTTCGAGGCGAACGTCGCTTGCGGCAAACCGGCCAATGCAGCGAGCATCTGACCGGTCTGGTTCGAGTCGTCGTCAATGGCTTGCTTGCCGAGGATGATGAGTTGCGGCTGCTCTTTATCGATCAGCGCCTTCAAGATCTTCGCGACCGCCAACGGCTGCAATTCCTCAGTCGATTCGACCAGGATCGCGCGATCCGCGCCGATCGCCATGGCTGTGCGCAGCGTTTCCTGACATTGCGTCACGCCGCACGACACCGCGATCACCTCCGTCGCCACGCCCGCTTCACGCAGACGCACGGCTTCTTCCACGGCGATTTCATCGAACGGATTCATCGACATCTTCACGTTCGCGATGTCCACTGCGCTGCCATCCGGCTTGACCCGGACTTTCACGTTGTAGTCGACCACGCGTTTGACTGGCACCAAGATTTTCATTGTGTCTCCCGTTGCATCGAAAGCGTCTACTTTGCCAGACTGTCCGCATTGGAAAAATTCAGTATTTGCGAAGACATGCTTTACTGGCGGTTAAGATTGCATTTTCTCCCCTCCCCACCAACGACATGCATTTCGATTTTGTCGATCTCACGCTTATCGTGAATCTCGCCGATACGAAAAATCTCGCGCGAGCGGCTGAGCGATGCCATATTTCACCACCCGCCGCGAGCAACCGCGTCAAGAACCTCGAAGAACAACTCGGCTTCAAACTGTTGTACCGGACTAGTCAGGGGATGACGTTGACGCCCGCGGGCGAGGCGTTCGTGCACCACGCGCGTCTCGTGCAGGAGCGCGTCGAACATCTTGCCGGTGACATGCAGGAGTACGGCGAGGGTATCAAGGGTCACGTGCGAATCTGGGCGAATACGACGGCCATCAGCGAGTTTCTACCTGTAGTGCTAAGTAGTTTTCTACGGGACTTCCCGGACATCAACGTAGACCTGCGCGAGGTGCTCAGCGGCGAAATCCTCAAGGGCGTCGCGGAAAGTGCGACCGATATAGGGATCGTGGCGGGCAATGTGCATTCCAACCATTTGCAGATGCTGCCTTATCGCGACGACCGCCTCGTGCTGGTGACCTCCATGGACCATGTGCTGGCACAAGAAGAGGTAGTCGATTTCGCGCGTACGCTGACCGATGATTTTGTCGGTCTGCCGACGACCAGCGCTATCCATGCCTTCATGATAGCCGCTGCCGATGCCCTGGGCGTTCGTCTCAAGCTTCGAATCCAGGTGGGCAACTTCGAAGCAGCGTGCCGAATGATCGAGATGGGAGTGGGCATCGGCATGGTGCCGGAATCCGTCGCACGGCGTCATGCCAAGACGATGCAGATCGCCATCATTCGCCTCAATGACACCTGGGCCGAGCGCAAATTAAAGATCTGCGTGCGCAACCTGAATGATTTGCCGCCGATCGCGAGGGCGCTGGTCGACCGCCTGACAGGGGCGGGTTGCTGAGTTGCCGGTTGGACGCCGTGCGCCAGGCCGGCCGCGAATCGATCGTCCCGCCACCGATTCGCGGCCGGCCACCTGTTTCACAGAGTGTCGTCGAGTTTGACAGCCAGGCCGCGCTGTACGCCCGGCCGGGCTAACAAGGTCTCGTACCACCGTTTGACGTGGGGAAAGTCGGCGAGCGAGACTTGATGGCGTTCGTGCCGCCACGCCCAGCCCAGGATCGCGAAATCCGCGATGGACAGGTCGCCAGCTACAAAGTCCACCTTCCCGAGACGCCGATCCAGCACCCCGTACAGCCGCCTCGTTTCGTCCGAATACCGCTTTAGCCCGTAGCGGCGGTCCGCCTCCGGTTCGACCGCGCGAAAGTGATGCACTTGTCCAGGCATCGGACCGAAGCCGCCCATCTGCCACATCAGCCACTCCAGCACGGGGACACGTTCGCGCAACGTCGCGGGCAGGAACTTGCTGGTCTTTTCGCCGAGGTAGAGCAGTATCGCGCCCGATTCAAAGACGCTAATAGGTTCGCCTCCCGGTCCATCGGAATCGACAATTGCCGGGATCCGGTTGTTCGGGCTGATGCGCAGGAAGTCCCGCTCGTGTTGCTCTCCCTTCGAGATGTTCACCGTCTTTACAACATACGGCAAACCCATTTCTTCGAGCGCCACGCTGATCTTGCGTCCGTTCGGGGTGTTCCAGGTATGGAGGGCGAGGGTCATTGAAAGTGAAGGTCTGGGGGTGTCCGCTCTGGCGCTTGATGCATCGTTTAGCTAAGCGGCGTTGCGACGTAGTTCTGGAAACCCGCACGCTCTTCGACCCGTCGATACCAAGCTTCGACATTGGGCAGGGCAGGCCGTACGAGGACATCGCCAAGACCGTACCAGCGGCGAGCGTATGCACCTAATACCAGATCGGCCAGTGTGAATTTGCCGGTCTCGAGGAAGTCACGCCCTTGCAACTGCCGGTCGATGAGCTGCCACAAGGCCGCCACGGCGCTGGCATCGGCGGCAAGGCCTGCAAGGTCGCGCTGGGACTCGGGGGTTCGCACGTAGCCCCAGAACACCGGCCTCTCGGCGGGCTGCAACGTTGAAATGGACCAGTCCAGCCACCGGTCCACGCTCGCACGCAGCTTCGGTTCGGCCGGATAGAGCCCGGTTCCGCACGGATATTGCATGGCGAGGTAGCGGATGATGGAATTCGACTCCCATAGCACGAAGTCGCCGTCGATGAGCGTTGGAATGCGCCCGGTCGGATTCATCGCGAGATAGGTTGTCTCGTTGTTCCGGCCAAATTGCATACCGGCGTCGATACGCTCGAACGGCAAGCCGAGCTCATCGCAACACCACAGCACTTTTTGCACGTTGACCGAATTTGGCCTGCCCCAGATCGTTAGCATCAATGTTTTCCCGGTGACAAAATGCGTATCTTAAAACGGATAGCCGATAACGCCGCGTCAACCTTGTCAGTCGCGGTCAAGCATGGAATGGTCCCGGGTCTCCCGCATCGTCCCATAGACCAGCAGCGAGCAGAAGATGCACCCGGTCACGTACCAGTAGAACCAGCTTTCGTGTCCGGCGTTCTTGAGCCAGAGCGCGAGGTATTCGGTCGTCCCGCCGAATACCGACACGGCGATGGCATACGGAAAGCCTACGCCGAGCGCACGGATTTCGACAGGGAACATTTCCGCCTTGACAATGGCATTGATGGACGTATATCCGCTCACGATGACGAGCGCCGCCATGACGATCCAGAATGCCGTCCAGCCGCTGTGCGTCGACTGGATCGCCGTCATCATCGGCACGGTGAACAGGGTGCCGAGCACGCCGAATGCGAGCAGGATCGGACGCCGTCCGATGCGGTCCGACAACGCGCCCACGAGTGGATGGAGCAACATGAAGATGAAGTTGCTCGCGGCGGAAATCAACGTGGCCTCGTCCTTGGACAGACCGACGCTGTTCACCAGGAAACGCTGCATGTAGGTGGCATAGGTATAGAACGCCACCGTGCCGCCCATCGTCAGGCCGATTACCACGGCCACGGCGCGCGGATGGCGGGCGAGTTCCCTCAGATAGCTGCCGGGCCGGGTGCTGCTGCGCCGCACGAATGCCTGGCTTTCGACCATCGCCGAGCGCAGATAGAACACGGCCACCGAGATGAGCGCGCCGATCACGAACGGTATGCGCCATCCCCAGGCTTCCAGTTGAGCCGAAGTGAGCAACACCCGCTGCAGCAGCACGAGCAGCGCTATCGCGAGCAACTGTCCCATGATAAGCGTCACGTACTGGAAACTCGCATAGAAGCCGCGGTGCCGCGGCGTCGCCATTTCCGCCAGGTAGGCGGCGGAGGTGCCGTATTCGCCGCCAAGGCTCACGCCCTGGAGCAGGCGCGCGAATATTAGCAAGACGGGCGCCGCGACACCGATGGTGGCGTGCGTCGGGCACAGCGCAATGATGAGCGAGCCGCCGCACATCATGCAAACGGAGACCAGCAAGGCCGCTTTCCTGCCGCGCTTGTCGGCGTAGAGGCCGAAGAGCCAGCCGCCTATCGGCCGCATCAGGAAGCCGACGGCGAAGATCGCCGCCGTGTTGAGCAGTTGCTCCGTCGTACTTCCGCTCGGAAAGAACGACTTCGCAAAGTAGAGTGAAAACGCGGAATAGGCGTACCAGTCGTACCACTCGAGCAGATTGCCCACCGAGCCGCTGAAAATCGATCTGATGCGTTGGGAAAAGCTGAGCCGGATCTTCGCGCGTGTTTCTGTTCCTGCCAGTGAATCGATGTTCGTTGTATCCATCTCAACCGTCTCCTGTGGCATGGCACCTGCCAGCGTCCGGGCGCGCGGGCGCGCCTCATGATCGTTGCCAGTTCCTGGTCTTGCGTCAGCCGACATTGCCGACGCAGACGTATTTCCTTTCCGAGTATTCGTCGATGCCGTAGCGCGAGCCTTCCTTGCCGAAGCCCGATTCCTTCATGCCGCCGAACGGTGCGACTTCCGTCGAAATCGCGCCTTCGTTGATGCCGACAATACCGAAGTCGAGCGCCTCCGCCACGCGAATGCTGCGATTCAGGTCGGCGGTGTAGAAGTACGCGGCGAGTCCGTAGCGCGTGGCGTTGGCGAGCGCGATTGCCTCGGCTTCGTCGGTGAAGCGGGTGACCGAAACGACCGGGCCGAAGATTTCTTCGTGGGTGATGCTCATCGAATCGGTTACGCCGGTGATGACTGTCGGGGCGTAAAACGAATCGCCGGCTGGGTGGCGTGCGCCACCCGTTCGCACGTCCGCACCTTTCGATCTTGCATCGGCCACAAGCCGTTCGACCTTACCAATCGCTGCGGAGTCGATGAGCGGTCCGAGCGTGACGCCTTCGTCCGTACCGCGGCCCATGCGCATGCCGAGCACCGCTTGCGTGAGCCGTTCGACGAACGCATCGTGAACCCCCGCCTGCACGAAAAACCGGTTCGCGCACACGCACGTCTGCCCGGCATTGCGGAACTTCGAGGCGATCGCGCCTTGCACGGCCTGCTCGATACTGGCGTCGTCAAAGACGATGAAGGGTGCGTTGCCGCCAAGTTCCAGCGATACCTTCTTCACGGTGGCGGCACACGCGGCCATGAGCTTCTTGCCGACTGCGGTCGATCCGGTGAACGACAATTTGCGCACCATTTCGCTTTCTATCAACGCTGCGCCTATCTCGATGGCGTCGCCGGTCACGACGGAGAGCACACCTTTGGGCAAGCCCGCTTCCTCGGCGAGCACGCAGAGCGCAAGCGCGGAGAACGGTGTCTGCGGAGCCGGCTTGAGCACGACCGCGCATCCTGCCGCGAGCGCCGGGGAGACTTTGCGGGTCACCATACCTGACGGAAAATTCCACGGCGTGATCGCCGCGCACACACCCACCGGCTGACGGATCACCGTGATGCGCTGGCTGCCGCGAGGCGCGGGGATCGTGTCGCCGTAGACGCGTTTTGCTTCCTCTCCAAACCATTCCAGAAAGGAACTTGCATAGTCGATCTCGCCCATCGCCTCGGCGAGCGGCTTGCCCTGCTCGGAAGTCATGATCAGCGCGAGGTCGGCCTTGTGTTGCTGCATGAGTGCGGCCCATCTGAGCAGCACCGCGCCGCGCGCCTTGCCGGTCCACTGGCGATACTCGGCGAAGGCCGTATCGGCAGCATCAATCGCTGCATCCACGTCGGCGCGTGTCAGCTTGGGCACGCGCCCGATCAGTGTGCCGTCGGCCGGATTGTTCACCTCGTGCCACGCGTCACCCGTGCCGCTGGACCATTCGCCGCCAACGTACGCGGCTTCGCGAAACAAGTCCGCTCGTGTGAGATTCAGCATGTCTGGTTCCTTGTTGTAATGAGGGTTGCAGTACGGGCAGCGTCAATCCCCGGCACGTTCGGCGGGTTGCGCCGCCGTGCCCGGCAGGACCGACGCGAGACTCGACGTCACCTCGATGAAATACGGGCCGCGGGCGGCAAGACCTCGCTCGATGGCGGCATCGATGTCGTGCGCATGAGACACGCGTTCAGCCGTTACGCCGAACGCGCCCGCGATCTTGACGAAGTCGGGGTTGCACAACGTGGTGCCGACGTGCCGCCCTGGATACGACCGCTCCTGGTGAATGCGGATCGAACCGTAGCAATTGTTGTTGGACACGATGAAAAGGATCGGCAGGTTGTGCTCGACCGCCGCAATCATCTCGTTGCCCGTCATCAGGAAACCGCCGTCGCCCACGAGGCAGATCGTCTTCTGGCCGGGAAACCGCAACTGCGAGGCAATGGCCGCAGGCGTGCCATAGCCCATCGCGCCGGACAAGGGCGCCATCAGGCGTTGTGGAAAGCGAAACGGAAAGTGCCGATAGACCGGGGCGGCGAACGTGCCCGCGTCGAGACAGATGAGCGCATCGTCGGGTGCGCGCTGTGCCAGGGAACGGACGACGTCGACGAAGGGCACACCGTCGGTGGCATTGACGTCCGGCCATTCAGCGATACGCGTCGCAATCGCTCGCAACCGGGCGGACCAGTCCGGTTGCCGCGTCCGCGGACCGGCCGTGTTGATGAGCGCCTCGGCCAGGGCAACCGGGTCGCACACGGCGCCGATATCCGCGGCGATATGCAGGCCCACCGCATGTCCATCCGCATGGCAATGGATGAAGGTCTGCGTGGGCTGAGGCATACGCGGAAAACGGTAGCCCTGGGTCGTAATATCGCCCATGCGCGTGCCTATCGCGAGAATCAGATCACTCGATTCGAACGCGCTGATCTGGTCCTGCGGATTCGAGAGCCCGAGGTCGCCCGCGTACAGCGGATGCCGGTTCGGAAAAATGTCGTGCTGGCGAAACGACACCGCCACCGGGACGCCGTACGTTTCCGCAAGACGGAGCAGGGCGTCGCGACCGCCCGGCGCCGCGAGCGCGCCACCCGCGATGATCAGCGGCCGCTCGGCGCGTTCGAGCAACCGGGCGATCTGGCCGACGGTGGCAGGCGCCGGCAAAGTAGGCGCGACCGGGATTGCATTCCATGCGTGCGGCTCGACGGCCTGCTGCTGAATGTCTTCGGGAACCACGAGCACGACCGGGCCCGGCGTGCCGCTGGTCGCGACCCGGATCGCCTTGAACGCGGCTGTGGCCAGTTGCTCGGGCTCAGTCACTTCCACGACCCACTTCGCGATCGAACCGAACATCTTCTGGTAATCGATCTCCTGGAACGCTTCCTTGCGCAGGTCCGCTTTCGGAATCTGGCCCACTATCAGGAGCAAAGGAACGCCGTCCTGCTGGGCGGTGTGAACGGCAATCGATGCATTCGCCGCACCGGGCCCGCGGCTCACCATCACCACGCCCGGGCGACGCGTCAAGCGTCCGTCGGCACATGCCATGAAGCCTGCACCGCCCTCGTGCCGACAGGTCACCACATCGATTTCCGGGAAGTCTCCCAGTGCATCGAGAATGCCGAGGTAGCTTTCCCCGGGGACGAGGAAGACGCGGTCGATACCGTTTGACGAGAGTACGGACAGCAAGGCGTGCGATGAGGTAGCCAGTTCCATTCGTTTCATGACTTGAGGAGCGGGAAGTTAAGCAGGGCCGCCAGCACGAAGTGCGGGCGGATCACGGGGTCGGGCCATTGTTGTATGATCCCCGGGCGCCATCAATTAGTTAGCTGGTATATCAGTTATGCTAAAAAGGCATTGGAGAGTGGAATGGACCTCAGGCGGCTCGAGCTGTTGATGCAGGTGGCGGACTTCGACAGCTTTTCGAAAGCGGCGACGGTGCTGGGCATCGCGCAACCTGCGCTCGGCAGGCAGATCCAGAAGCTGGAGGAAGAGTGCGGCGTCCGGCTCTTTTATCGGCACGGGCGGGGCGTCTCGCTGACACCCGAGGGAGAAGCGCTGCTTGAACGCGCACGGCCGCTCATGCGTCAGCTTGCGTCCATTCCCGCCGACCTTCAGTCCGAACGCGACTCGCCGCGCGGACTGGTGACCGTGGGCCTTACGCCGACGGTGTGCAACCTGTTCGGGCTGAAGCTCGTCAAGGCGGCTCGCGAAAGGTACCCGCAGCTAAGGGTCAACGTGGTTTCCGGCTACAGCGGGTACGTGCACGAATGGCTCGTCGACGGACGCCTCGACATGGCGATCCTCCACGATGCGCGCCGTTCGTCGACGGTCGCCGTCGACGCGCTCGCCGCAGCCGAATTGTTCTTCATCATGCCGAGCGCGGACCCGGCGTTCGACCTGCCATCCGAGCCGACGCTTGCAGCTATCGGCAACGTGCCGCTCGTCCTTCCGACCCGCAACCACGGCCTTCGACGCACCCTCGAATACGCCGCAAGCGACGCCGGCGTGTCTCTGAACGTGGCCTACGAGGTGGACACGCTCGAATTGCTCAAGCAGATCGTGGTTTGCGGACTGGCCTGTACGGTGCTGGCGAAACCGGCCGTGCTCGATGAACTGGCGGCCGGCACCCTCGCCGCGCTTCCGGTGGCGGCGCCGCGACTGCAGACGAAGCTGATGCTGGCAACCGCCGTGCGCCGGCCGATCACGCGCGGCATCCGGCTGGTCGAGCAGGAAATCAAGACGCTGGTAGCCGAACTCGTCGCGGAAAAACCTAATAAGTTCGGACTTTCGTTGATTCCGGCCTGACCGCGCCCGGCACCCATGCAACAAGTCATACGCCGGCGACGAGTCATGCTGTTTCGGCACATCTGCTATACCGCCTGAGCCATTGCTGTTTGTCGGGAGCGATCCAAAGATACGCCCATTACAACAAGCAAGGAGACAGCGGTATGGCAACCGTTACAGCGCCCCGCGCAACGCTATCGGCGGAAGAGCGCAAGGTCATTTTGGGGTCCTCGCTGGGGACCGTTTTTGAATGGTATGACTTCTTTATCTACGGCAGCGTCGCTGCCGTTATCGCCAAGCGGTTCTTCTCCGGCGTCAGTCCGAGTTACGGCTTTATCTTCGCGTTGCTGGGATTTGCGGCGGGCTTCATCGTGCGGCCGCTGGGCGCCGTCATCTTCGGGCGGCTCGGCGATCTCGTCGGGCGCAAGCACACGTTCTTGCTGACGATCGTGGTGATGGGGACGGCTACCTTCCTGACCGGCGTGCTGCCCACCTACGAAACAGCGGGCGTGCTTGCGCCGGTCATGCTCATTGTCCTGCGCATGGTGCAAGGCCTCGCAATCGGCGGCGAATATGGGGGCGCCGCGACCTACGTCGCTGAACATGCGCCAAAGGAACGGCGCGGTTTTTTCACGGCATGGATCCAGACTACCGGGACGGCGGGCATGGTGCTTTCGCTTCTCGTCGTCATGGCGAGCATCAAGATCAGCGGTCCTGCGTTCGACGTTTGGGGCTGGCGCATTCCGTTTCTCGTCTCGCTGGTCCTGCTGGGCATTTCGCTATACATTCGTCTTTCGATGAGCGAGTCGCCGGTCTTCGAGCAGATGAAGGCAGGTGGCCGGGCATCGAAGGCGCCGCTCAAGGAAGCGTTCGGCCGCTGGGAGAACCTGCGCACCGTGTTGCTTGCGCTGTTCGGGTTGTGCGCCGGGCAGACCGTGGTGTACTTCACCAGCCAGTTCTTTCCTCTTTTCTTCCTGACGCAAACGCTGAAGGTCGACATCGGCACGGCCAACCTGCTGGTGATCGTGGCGCTGGCGATCGGCTGTCCGTTCTTCCTTTTTTTCGGCTGGCTCTCTGATCGCATCGGGCGAAAGCCGATCCTGCTCGTCGGCTTGCTGCTGCCTGCGTTGACTTTTTTCCCGATCTACCGCGCCATGACGCACTTCGCGAACCCGGCGCTCGCGGTTGCACAAGCCACGGCTCCGGTCTCGGTTTTTGCGGATCCCGCTTCCTGTTCGTTCCTGATGAACCCGACGGGCACGAAGAAGTTCACGAGTTCGTGCGACATGGCGAAGCTCGCGCTGGCGCAGGCCTCGGCCAACTATGCAACGGAGGTGGCGCCGGCGGGCAGCCATGCCGTCATCGCGATCGGTGCGCAGCGCATTGAGTCGTATGACGCCACCGGACTCAGTCCCGGTGAGGCGAAGGCGAGGGAAACGGCGCTCAAGGCGTCGCTCGGAGCAGCACTCAAGGCGGCCGGTTATCCGTTGCGTGCCGAACCTGACCAAGTGAATATCGCCGGCGTGCTCGCCCTCCTGATCGTGCTGATGATCTTCGCGGCGATGAGCTACTCGGTACTGGGCGCGATGCTGGTGGAAATGTTTCCGGCCCGGATCCGCTATACGTCGCTCTCCGTGCCCTATCACGTCGCGACCGGGTGGTTCGGCGGGCTGCAGCCGACCGTGTCGTTCGCGTTGATCGCCCAAAGCGGCAACATCTATAGCGGGCTGTGGTATCCGACCGTAATAGCGGGCTTTACCTTCGTGGTGGCTGCGCTGTTTATCCGCGAGACCAAGGGTATCGAGATCGATGGCTGATCCCGTCCTGCCGATGCAACTCTTCTTCAGCCCGGGCTCGCCGTTTGCGAGAAAGGTGCGCGTGCTTGTGCGAGAGCGCGGCCTCCAGGGCGAAGTGCAAGAGACAGCGTTGAGTCCTCATGACGACGCTCCGGAACTGCTGCGGATCAATCCGCTAGGCAAGGTGCCGGCGTTGCTCACGCCGGAACTCGCGCTCTTCGACAGCCCCGTCATCTGCGAATACCTGGATAACCTCAGTCATGGCCTTCATCCGGTGCCCGCGCACGGGATCGAGCGGATCACGGCATTACGCAGCCAGGCACTCGCCGATGGCTTGATGGACGCAGCGGTCGCCATTGTTCTCGAGCGTCGGCGGCCATCCGACATGCAGTCATCGCATTGGCTGCGCCGCTGGCGCCTGGTCGCGGAACGTGCCGTCCATGCGCTTGACGACATGCCGGCGCCTGCAGGTTTCGATATCGGCGCGATTTCGACGGCGTGTGCGTTGGCTTACCTCGATTGTCGTTTCCCCGACCTTGCATGGCGCGATACGTATCCGTCGTTAGCCGCGTGGCTGGACGAAACGGCAATGCGGGAAAGCATGCTCTCTACCCGGCCGCCGGCATGAAGCGGTGGCCTTCCTGATCGTTTTAACTTCGCTTTAACCCAACACATGACCGCTGCCGAAACCGCCTTGAAGATAGTCATACTCGATGACTTCCAGGACGCTGTGCGCCACCTCGACGCTTACAAGCTATTGCGCGAGGCATTACTCCAGGCTGAAATCGACGTATGCCGTGATTTGCCCATGTCCGTCGATAGACTCGTGGAACGTCTGGCGAACGCCGACGTCGTTGTGCTGATCCGCGAGCGCACGCAGCTGACGCGCGAGGTGATAGAGCGCCTGCCGCGACTGCGCGTGATCGTGCAGACGGGCCGGGTAGCGCGCGACCACACCGCCCATATCGATGTCGCCGCGTGCAGGGAGCAAGGCATCGCGATTCTGGAAGGCGAGAGCGATGGCATCTCGGCCGCCGAACTCACCTGGACGCTGATCCTGGCTGCCCGGCGTCGCCTGCCGCAGTATTTGCGCCATCTTGAGGCAGGCCGTTGGCAACAGAGCGGCCTTGAAGGTGGCGGCTTCCCTTCGGGTTTCGGTATCGGCGTCGCCTTGCATGGAGACACGCTGGGCATCTGGGGCTATGGCCGTATCGGCAAGATCCTGGCGCGCTATGGCGTGGCCTTCCAGATGAAAATCCTCGTATGGGGTAGCGAGCGTTCGCGCCAGGCGGCACTTGCCGACGGGCATGCACCGGCAGACTCGCGGCAAACGCTGTTCGAGCAATCGGACGTGCTGTCAGTCAACCTGCGGCAAAGCGCTTCAACGCTATCGGTCGTCACTTTTGAAGATCTGTCCCGCATGAAACCTTCCAGCTTGTTCGTCAATACGAGCCGGGCGAGCGTGGTTGCACCGGGTGCGCTTTTAAATGCGCTCAAGCTAGGGCGCCCGGGGATGGCCGCACTCGACGTGTATGACGAGGAGCCGTTGTCACACGACGATCCGCTCCTGGGCATGGAAAACTGCGTGTGTTCGCCTCACATCGGCTACGTCGAGAAGCACAGCTACGAGGTCCTGTTCGGCTCTGCGTTCGAGAACCTTATTGCTCATTTGAAGCAGGAGCGCGGTTAAGCCTTACTGCAACGGCACTGTCACGTTGGTCACAACGCTTCTGCAACAGATATCGAGTTGGGCACCGTGCTGATCAACTGCTCGCCACGGCACGTCCGAATTGCACGCACGACGCATTACCCGAGTGCGATCGCCTGCAGTTCCAGCAAGCAGCCGAAATGCAGCTGCGGCGACACGGCGATCGTACGCGCCGGCTTGTGTTCACCCAGGATCTCCGCATAGGCCGAGTTGACCGCCGGCCAGTTCGCGACATCGGTGATGTAGACCGTCACGCTCACGATCCGGTCGAGAGCCGAGCCAGCCGCGTCGAGAATGGCCGAGACGTTGGCGAACGCCTGTCGCATCTGCGCATCGATTCCGGACGGGATTGAGCCGGCGGCGTCGCGGGGCAATTGCCCCGCGACGAACAGAAAACCGTTGGCAGATACGGCGGCGCTGTAATGACCTGCGGGTGCGGGTGCGCCGGGGACGGTAATAAATTTCATTGGCTTCTTCAAAGATAGGCCCGTGCTGTCGTGCGTCAGCGGAGTTCGCTCAGCAAGCTGAGCAGGAGGCGATTGAAATCGGCGGCGCTGTCGAGACACGAGAGATGGGCGGCGCCGGGGATCGTCACGAACTGCGCGCCCGGGATGCTTTGCGAAATCTCGGCCGACTGCGCTGGCGGGAATAGCGCATCGCGTTCGCCGCTGATGACAAGTGTCGGAACGGCGATCGCGCCGAGTTGGCCGCGCACGTCGAAGGACGTCATGCCGCGGGCGACGTTGGCAAGCGATACACCTTCGGTACGGTCCGCGAGCGCTGCCCACATATCGAAAGCGGCGACGCCCGTCGGGCTCTCGCGGAATGCATCATTAACCAGAATCGGCCAGGTGGCCTCGAAGCGCTTGCGCGCGCCTTGCGGCTGTTCGAACATGGCAATCCAGCCGGCCACTACTTCCTTCAAGCGAGGCTCGGCGAAAGTGGCGCGCGAATTGGCGATCACGAGCGCAGTGGTGCGCTCCGGATACGCGAGCGCGAACTGCTGAGCCACCATTCCGCCCAGCGAAAGCCCGCACAGCACGGCCGGTCCCACGCCCAGATGGTCGAGCAGCGCGAGGATGTCATCGGCGAGGTCGTCGACGGAGGTTACTTGCGACGCCGGATCCGACAAACCATGTCCATACAGGTCCGGCACGATGGCCTGGTAGCCGTTGTTCACAAGCAGAGGCAGTTGCTGCATCCATGACAGGCCGAAGTTGCTGAAGCCATGGATCAGGACCACCGGCTTGCCTTCGCCGAGGGATTCGTAATGCAGGCGTCGCCCGCGGTGGCTGAACATCGCCATATGGTTCTCCCGTGAATGCCGAGTACCGGCACAATCCGATGATTGAAGTCGAAGCTCAGCGCGACAGATCGGCCGTGATCTGCTCCAGCGATTTGCCGCGCGTTTCGTAACCCAGAATATAGCCACCTACACCGCCAACCAGTAGTACGCCGGACATGACAGCGAAGAACGTGTACCCCGGCACTCCGGCGCCTAGCAGCGAGCCGAGCGCCGGTGCCGCAACGATCCCGCCGATGCGCTGCCAGCCCGCGGCCCAGCCGGTTCCAGCGGCGCGAAAGCGCGTCGGGTAGATCTCGCTGGTGTAGGCGAAGAGCGGGCCGCCGGCTGCGCCCGACGCGAAGAAGGCGGTGAGCGCGCCGATGCCGAGGATCGCGCCCGCGCTGGTCGCGTGGCCCCAGACCAGCATCAACACGCCTCCGATGCAGAAGAACACCGCCACTGTGCGGCGTCGGCCCCAGCGGTCGAGCAGAAAGCCACCGCCTAAATTGCCGAGCGCGCCCGCACTGGCGATGATCCCGGTAAACGCGAAGCTCTTCACGATTGGAAAACCCATCTTCGCAAAAATGGACGGTAGCCAGATTGCAAGCCCGAAAAAGACTGCACCGCCGGTGAATTGCATTAGCCAGATGCCGAGAGTGGGCGCGGTATAACCGCCGCTAATAATGTCGCGCAGGCGCGCCGGTTCGTGCGCCGGCGCTTGTCGACGCGAGACCACCGTTGACGGATCGACGGTGCTGAACGAGCGAACGATGGTTTCTGCCCTCCCGATCTCATTTCGAGCGATCAGGAAACGCACGGATTCTGGCAACCTGAGCCACAACAGCATCAAGAGAATGGCGGGGATCGCGCCGACGACGAACATTCCGCGCCAGGTGAAAGCCGGCACGACCAGAATCGCGACGAATGCGGCGAAGAAGCTCGAGGCCTGCCAAAAGAACACGCTCGAGGCAAGAAGGAAGCCGCGACGGCGGGTCGGCATGTACTCTGACAGATAGGTAAAAACGAGTGGAACTTCGGCTCCCAGGCCGACACCCTGCAGGACCCGCAAACACAGCAGCGACGTATGGCTCCACGCGAACGCGGTCATCAGGCTCACCAGGCAGTAGGCAAGGATCGCGGCCACGAGCGCGCGCTTGCGTCCGAAGCGGTCGGCCACCATTCCGACGATGATCGAGCCCGCAAACATCCCCACGAATACGCTCGATGCAAGCACCCCCGCCTGCCCGGGATTCAGCGCGAACGAAGCCATGATGCCTGGCAGGACGAGGCCCATCATGTTGATGTCGAAGCCGTCGAAAAAATGGCCAAGGGCGACAGTCACATACATCGTCCAGTGACGCGGTGTGAAGGACGAATGGTCGAGACTGTCCAATAGTTGGTCGGGCGAGACCGGCGCGGCTACGGGAGTACCGCCCAAAGGATGTCGCATGATGCTGGCGCTCGCTGGAATTGGATGAGGGATTAAAAGCGATCAAAGACAAAATGTCAATAAAATAGACGAATTGTCTTATCATCGTCGCGGCTATAATCGATCGCCTAACGGCTGCGCTCGAAGCCGACGACAAAGAAAAGTCATGCTCAAGAACACAACCCGAGGCAACTCCAAGCGCAAGCCTGAGAGCGCCGCCATTTCCGCCGATCAACGCCTGCGAGCGCTGTCCGAAGTAATCGGGCCCATGGCCGAAGCGCTTGGCGCGAACAGCGAAATCATCCTGCATGACTATCGGCGCCCCGATCATTCGGTGGTGGCAGTGGCGGGATCGGTCACCGCACGCAAAGTTGGCGGAGCAATGTCGGAGATCGGTCTGTCAATGCTCTCCGAAGGCAACACCGCGGGCGACCGTCTGAACTATCTGGTGACAACGCGCAACGGCCGCATCATCAAGTCGTCGACGATCGTCCTGCGCGACGATGCAGGCGATGTGTTCGGCGCGCTATGCATCAATACCGACATCACCGAACTCCGCCAGGCTGCGGTCGCGCTGGCTGGGATGGTGGGCGAGCAGGTGCGGCCGGAGCCGACCACCTTCTCCGACGATATCCGCATCGTGATCGACACCGTGCTGGCCGAACAGCTTGATGGACGGGGGCCTGGTGTGCTGTCCCGGGATCATCGGATTGCGATTTTCGAAGCACTGGATCGGCGCGGCGTATTCGGCATCAAGCGCGGACTGAGTCAGGTTGCCGAGCGGCTCGGCATCTCGCGCGCGACTGGTTATCTCTATCTGCAGGAAATCCGCGAGCGCGGGGCGGAAAGCGGCCCCATTGATGATGGCGCAAAACGGTCAGCCCGCGCAGGCAAACGACCGTGATGACGTTGGTCACTGTGGGTATTCGCCATAAGTTCTAGCGCCGTTGGGAGTAGTTCGACGGGTGAGGTTAAACAGTGGCAGTTTTTGCGTTACACAGACGAGCCAAAGGTCTACGACCTCACGTCATCAGATTTGCCGAGGCTTAAGCGGTCCGAGTCCGAGCAGAACAAGAACTTGACATTGGCGATGGAACTCGCGATCCAGAAGGCGCTTGTCAGCGATATCGGCGCGGTCTCCGTGTTTAATCGCAGCACTTCGGCGCGGCCGGTTATTACGCGGAGATGGCGGCAAAGCGCGGCCTGATGGCTATAGCCGCTTGTTCGACGCGGCTCGCGACCGTGGTACCGACGTATGGCGCGCAACCCATGCTCGGGACCAACCCGTTCGTGTTCGCCGTGCCGGCGGGGCGACATCCGGCGGTGATCGTGGATATGTCGACGAGCGTGGTTGCGTCGAACAAGGTGAAGGTCTACGCGCTGCAGGGCAAGCCGTTGCCGCCGGGCTGGGCGCTCGATGCGAGCGGCGCTCCGCTCACGGATTCCGCCGAAGCATTCCGTCTGTTGTTC
>DASYLW010000358.1:0-3218 GCA_036009385.1 Caballeronia sp. | reverse complement strand
TGGCGCGGTGGCTTTGACCAGTCGAGCGCGAAGGCGAGCGGAGCCCAGCCAAATTGCGGCCGAAGCTTTTCCTGACCGACGTAATGCGCCCAGCCGCCACCGCTTTTACCTACGCAACCGCACATCATCAGCAAGTTGATGATGCCGCGATAGATCATGTCGTTGTGGTACCAGTGATTCAGCGCCGCGCCCACGATCACCATGCTCTTGCCCTGCGTCTGATGGGCGTTCGCCGCGAACTCGCGCGCCACCTGGATCACCAGATTGCGCGGGACCGTGGTGTGCTTTTCCTGCCATGCGGGCGTGTAGGGGACGTCGTCGTCATAACTGCTGGCAACGTTCGGTCCGCCAAGTCCTTGATCGACACCATAGTTCGCCATCTGCAAGTCGAACACGGTTGCGACCAGCGCGCTTGTACCGTCCGCGAGCGTCACGCGGCGTGCGGGGACGTGACGTTCAAGCAACGCGTTGTGCTCGCTGCCGAAGTAGGGGAAGCCGACAGCGACGACTTCGTCGTGCGCGTCTGGATCGATCAAGGAGACGCGCGGGTCGATCGCTCGTCCGCTGCCGCCGTCCTTCATTTCGAGATTCCAGCGGCCGACTTTCTGGCCGTCGTTGTGCGCGGCTTCGTTCCAGCGAAACCCGATGGTCCCGTTTGGCGCAACAATCTCGCCGCTGCCGGCGTCGATCACCAGTGTCTTCCATTGCGCGTTGTTGGCTTCGTCGAGGTTGCGGGCGAGATGCGAGGCGCGCAGGAAGTGATCGGGGACGAGCAAACCGTCGTTGTCGCGCAAGAGCACGAGCATGGGCATGTCGGTGTATTGCTTGATGTAGTCGCGGAAATACCCGGACTTGTTCGACGCGTTTGCGGCGTGGAACTCCTTGAGCACGACATGGCCCATTGCCATCGCCAACGCTGCGTCGGTGCCTTGCTTCGGCGCGAGCCAGATGTCGCCAAACTTGACCATCTCGCCGAAATCCGACGATACCGCGACGGTCTTGGTGCCCTTGTAACGCACTTCGGTATAGAAGTGCGCATCGGGCGTGCGGGTCTGAGGGATGTTCGATCCCCATACCATCAAATACGTTGAGTTGTACCAGTCCGCCGATTCGGGCACGTCGGTCTGCTCGCCCCAGACTTGCGGCGAGGCGGGCGGCAGATCGCAATACCAGTCGTAGAACGACAGGCACACGCCACCGATCAGGCTGAGGTAACGCGAACCCGCGGCGTAGGACACCATCGACATGGCGGGAATGGGAGAGAAGCCAATCACGCGATCCGGTCCGAACTTGCCGATCGTGAACGCGTTCGCTGCGGCGATCATCTCGTTAGCGGTGTTCCAGTCGGCGCGCACAAAACCGCCAAGACCCCGCACGCTCTTGTAGCGTTCGGCCTTGACCGGGTCCTGACTGATCGACGCCCACGCTGCAACAGGATCGAGGTTCTGGCGTGCTTCGCGCCACATCTCCATCAGGCGGCCGCGAATCATCGGGTACTTCACGCGCTGCGCCGAATACACGTACCAGCTATACGAGGCGCCGCGCGGACAGCCGCGCGGTTCGTGATTCGGCAGGTCGGCGCGGGTACGCGGATAGTCGGTCTGCTGCGTCTCCCAGACAATCAGCCCGCTCTTGACATAGACCTTCCACGAGCACGAACCGGTGCAGTTCACGCCATGCGTGGAGCGCACGACCTTGTCGTGTTGCCAGCGATTTCTATAACCCTCTTCCCATTTGCGGTCTTCGTTGACCACCGCACCGTGTCCGTTTGAAAACGTTGACTGCGTGCGCTTGACGAACTTCAGGCGATCCAGAAAATGACTCATTGTTGTGTCCTGTGTCGAATAGGCTGCGTCAGCAAGGCATGCTCGCGTTGCGGCGTGCATAGCAGAACCACGTGATGGCGACGCACGTCGCGTAGAAGGCGATAAAGACGTACAGCGCGGGAATAGCGGAGCCCGTCATGTCGAGCGCGGTGCCGAAAGTCTTCGGGATGAAGAAGCCGCCGTACGCGCCGATCGCAGCGGAGAAGCCGAGCACCGCAGCGGACTCCTTGCCCGCGTTATGCAGGGCCTGGCGTTGCGCGGGTTCGTCGAGGCCCTTGGCGCGGCGCTGATGCTCGGTCATGAAGATCACCGGGATCATGCGGAAGGTCGAGCCGTTGCCAATCCCCGTCAGCATGAACAGCACGATGAACATGGCGAGAAAGCCAGCGAAGTTGCCCGCGGAGTTGCCCGATGCGCCCGCGTCCGGCATGAACGAGATCACGCCGAACACGGCTGCGATCATGCCGATAAAGGTCCAGAGCGTGACGCGCGCGCCGCCGAGATGGTCAGAGATCCATCCGCCGATCGGACGTGTCAGCGCGCCTGCAAGCGGGCCGAGAAATGCGTAGGCGGTGGGGTTGATCGAAGGGAATTGCGCCTTGGTCAGCAGAGCGAAGCCTGCAGAGAAGCCGATGAACGAACCGAACGTGCCGATATAAAGCCAGCACATCAGCCAGTTGTGCTTGCGTTTGAAGATCACGGCTTGTTCAGCGAACGAGGCCTTCGCATCGGCGATGTCGTTCATGCCGAACCATGCCGCCACCGACGCCGCCACGATAAACGGCACCCAGATGAAGCCCGCGTTCTGCAGCCATATGCCGCGTTCGACCCCGTTGGCGACGAACGTCTGGCCCTTGCCCGCGAACGAAGCGAACGCGGCCGTGGCGATCACGAGGGGCGTCACAAACTGCACGAGCGAGACACCCAGGTTGCCGATGCCCGCGTTCAATCCCGTGGCGAGTCCTTTCTGTGCTTTGGGAAAGAAGAAGCTGATATTCGCCATCGATGAACTGAAGTTCGCGCCGCCAAATCCGCACAGCAAGGCGAGCACCAGCAGCGTGGAATAGCCCGTCGAAGGATCGCGCAATGCGAAGCCCATGCCGATTGCCGGAATCAGCAGGGTGGCCGTGGAGAACGCGGTGAAACGGCGGCCGCCGAAGATCGGCACGAGAAATGAATAGAAGATCCGCAGCGTGGCACCCGACAGCGCGGGCAATGCGGTCAACCAGAACAACTCGTTCTTCGTGAAGTGGAAACCGCCTTTGTCCAGGTTGACGACAACGACGCTCCATAACGACCACACCGCGAAGGCGAGCATCAGCGCGGGAATCGAGATCCACAGGTTGCGATTGGCAATGGCCGAGCCGCGTGTTTTCCAGAAAGCCGGATCTT
>DASYLW010000357.1:0-1619 GCA_036009385.1 Caballeronia sp. | reverse complement strand
TACCGACGTCTGGACCAGCATGGGTTTCGAAGCGGAGAACGAAGTGCGCAAGAAAGCATTCGCCGACTGGTGCGTCGACTCGGAAATGATGGCGCGCGCTCGCCCCGACGCCCTCTTCATGCACTGTCTGCCGGCGCATCGTGGCGAAGAAGTGAGCGCGGAGGTGATTGATGGCCCGCAGAGCGTGGTCTGGGACGAGGCCGAGAACCGGTTGCACGTCCAGAAGGCGCTGATGGAATATCTGCTGCTCGGCAAACTCAATCATTGAGCGGCTGAACGAGCGGCTTGATCGAGCCGATTGCAGCGTTTACCTAACCGTGCGGCGGTTCCATCGAAACGCCGTGTCGCCCCGAAAATGCGGAACAGCCGCCATTTGATGTCAAAATAGCGGTTTTCCGCGCGCTGAAAGCCCGGCGCACACCGTTTTCCAGCCATACGAGTTCACCATGAGCGATATCAAAAAAGTCGTGCTCGCCTACTCAGGCGGCCTCGATACCTCCGTCATCCTGAAGTGGTTGCAGGACAACTACGACGCCGAAGTCGTGACGTTCACCGCTGACATCGGTCAGGGCGAAGAACTGGAACCGGCGCGCAAAAAAGCACTGCAGCTCGGCATCAAGCAGGACAATATCTTTATCGAAGATCTGCGTGAGGAGTTTGTCCGCGACTTCGTGTTCCCGATGTTCCGCGCCAATACCGTGTATGAAGGCGAGTACCTGCTCGGCACGTCGATCGCGCGTCCGCTGATCGCGAAACGCCAGATCGAAATCGCGCGTGCGGTTGGTGCGCAATCCGTATCGCACGGCGCGACCGGCAAGGGCAACGACCAGGTGCGTTTCGAGTTGGGTTATTACTCGCTCGAGCCGGGTATCAAGGTGATCGCGCCGTGGCGTGAATGGGATCTGCTGTCGCGCGAAAAGCTGCTCGCTTACGCGGAAAAGGCGGGCATTCCAATCGAAATGAAGCACAAGCAAGGCGGCGCGCCCTACTCGATGGATGCCAACCTGCTGCATATTTCATTCGAAGGCCGTCACCTGGAAGATCCGAAAGCCGAAGCCGAAGCCGATATGTGGCGCTGGACGGTCGCGCCCGAAGACGCGCCGGATCAGCCGGAATATCTGGATATCGAATACGAGAAGGGTGATCCGGTTGCGCTGAACGGCAAGCGTTTGTCGCCGGCGGACATGCTGGCGGAATTGAACGCGATTGGCGGCAGGCATGGTATTGGCCGGCTGGACCTGGTCGAGAACCGCTATGTCGGCATGAAGTCGCGCGGTTGTTATGAAACGCCGGGCGGCACGATCATGCTCAAGGCGCACCGCGGGATTGAGTCGATCACGCTGGATCGTGAAGTGGCGCACCTGAAAGACGATCTGATGCCGCGTTACGCCGCGCTGATTTACAACGGCTACTGGTGGAGCCCGGAGCGGCGCGCGCTGCAAGTGCTGATCGACCACACGCAGGACAAGGTCAACGGCTGGACGCGCGTGAAGCTGTACAAGGGCAGCGTGACGGTGGTTGCGCGCGATTCGAAGGAAACGCTGTTCGACAAGAACATCGCAACGTTCGATGACGACGGCGGCGCGTACGATCAGGCCGATGCCGGCGGGTTCATCAAG
>DASYLW010000356.1:0-3582 GCA_036009385.1 Caballeronia sp. | reverse complement strand
GCGAAGGAGCGCGGTTTTATCGACAAGCATTTTGCGTCGGGCAACGGCGCGGCCTGCCTGAAGTCGCTGGAAAGCGTGACGGGCGGGGGCGGTGAGGAAAGCGATTGGGCTGCGCGCACGGCGGCTGAACTGCGTGAGCGTTCGCCGTTATCCGTCGATGTGTCGCTGGAATTGATCGACCGCGCCAGGACGTCGACCATGGCCGAGACGTTGAGGCGCGACCTGGGGCTCACGCGCGCGACGTTCGATCACGGCGATGTGATGGAAGGCATCCGGGCGCGCATTGTCGACAAGGACAATCAGCCGGCGTGGAAAGTGTCGCGCATGGAGGACGTGACGCGTGATGCGGTCGTGCAGATGTACGACAGTCCGTGGGCTGAGCGCGACCATCCGCTGGCCGCGCTGACGGATTAGTCGGCGTCGCTGCCGGCCATGAAGGCGCGCATGAAGACGAGCGCGCCCCAGCCCCACATGGCATTCGATGCAAAACCGAGCGCCAGCCGGGGCAGCATGTTGCCGCTCGGCCAGATGCCGCGCAGCGGATCGACCACGAACACGCTCGCGGCGGTCAGCACGACGCCGCCGAACACCAGCGCGCCGATCCACGGCGCCGTGCGCTCGGGTGCGACGCGCAGCAGCCACGCCATCAAGATGCCGAAGAATGCGCTCCATAGCGCATTGACGATGAATTCGGGAATGCCCAGCGGCAGGAATGGAGCGGTGGAATAACCGGCTGGATCGGCCACGCCGGCTGCATGCAACATCGCGATGGTCGCTTCACGGAAAAACAGTGCGGCGAGAAAGCCCGCGACGAACGGAAGAATGACTTTTTGCATTAAAAACCACCGCTTGAGACGCGAGCCGTGGCTGCGCCAGTATTTTAAGGTGGCTCATTATAGGGTCGGGCATGTCGCATCATGGTGCAATCGGGCGCAGCTTTGCGGTCGATGCAACGGGGTTCCGGTTAACGCGTCAATCAGGTTGCAGTTTCGGGGCGATGTTGCTTTGGATTCGGTTTGCGAGCGCTGTTGAGTAGCGTGCGTGGGGTGTTGTTGCGCTTGGGGTAGCGAAAGCGTTTTTTTGGTCGGATCGCATTGGGTGTGTCGCTCGATGAGATCGCGTGTGCAAGTTGCAGGCGAATATTGCGGACGATGCCCTCTTGCCGCGACACGATTCGCTGTGGTCGTCGCCGTGCCGAGGCTGCGAATAACAGGATGCTCCGCTGGTCCTATTTTGCGATTGCGTCGCTGGCCGGGTTGTTGTGCAGCATGCGGTCGCTGTTGGGCGGCAGGGCGGGGCGCTTCGTCGGCATGTTGTCCGGGTTATCTGCCCGTGGGCCGGTTGCGTTTGGGGCGCTGGGTATGACCGGCGGTTTAGCCATCGACGCAGAGTCGGCCGCCGTCGCGGTCTGGGCCTGCGCGCTTGTTTCAAATCCGATGCCTGGCGCAGCGGTCAGGAGGGCAAAGATGACGACAGTGCCAGGGAGCGTTTTAATCGCATGGGATTTCATGAGCTTCTCCGGATCGACGGCGCTTTTCGTTTAAATCTGGCATAGCGCTGCCATTTGCTTTTTGAGACACCGGAGCGTGCGGAAGATTCGTTTTTTTGACGATTGCCTGTGCTGTGGTCGCGACGCGCTTGATTTTTATGCGGTCAACGTGACTTTGGAACATGGCCCTAAACTTTCGTGCCGATACCAATGTCTGCCCGAAACGCAAAAAATACCGTGTGGCATCGATTCTCAGCGCAGGCCGTTGATTTCACGGTAAATCCGATCACAAGCGTCAGTTCGTGGCCTTTCGAGTGTTACGGTAAAATTACGCATTCAGCGCTGGAAAGGCGCCCAACACTCACAATCCGCAGTCCCATGTCGACAGCTTTAAAACCGAACCCGCGCCGCGTCAGCGTTGCTCCGATGATGGATTGGACTGACAGGCATTGCCGGTCGTTCCACCGCATCCTGACGAAGCAAACGCGGCTCTACACCGAGATGGTCACGACCGGTGCCCTTCTGCACGGCGATGTCGCGCGGCATCTCGCGTTCGCGCCAGGCGAAGCGCCCGTTGCGTTGCAACTCGGCGGCAGCGAACCCGCGGATCTCGCCCGCAGCGCGAAGCTCGGCGAGCAATGGGGTTACGACGAAATCAACCTGAATTGCGGTTGCCCGTCCGAGCGCGTGCAACGCGGTGCATTCGGCGCGTGCCTGATGAACGAGCCGCAACTGGTCGCGGATTGCGTGAAAGCCATGCGCGATGCGGTGTCGATTCCGGTCACGGTCAAACATCGAATTGGTGTGGACGCGGTTGAGGACTACGCATACGTGCGCGACTTCGTCGGCACCGTCGCCGATGCCGGCTGTGAAGTGTTTATCGTCCACGCACGCAATGCGATCCTGAAGGGTTTGAGCCCAAAGGAAAATCGCGAGATTCCGCCGCTCAAGTACGAATATGCGTATCAATTGAAGCGTGATTTTCCGCATCTGGAAATATCGATCAACGGTGGCATCAAGACACTCGATGAAGTGGAAGAGCATCTGAAACATGTCGATGGCGTGATGCTCGGGCGCGAGGCTTATCACAATCCTTACGTGCTGGCGGGCGTCGATACGCGGTTTTACGGTGCGGACACGCCCGTGCTGTCGCGCGAGGCGGCTGAGGCGAGCTTGATCGACTACTCGCGTCGGGAAGTGGCGCGCGGGGCGTTTCTCGGCGGCATTACGCGTCATGCGCTGGGCTTATATCGAGGGGTGGCGGGTGCGCGCGGCTGGCGTCGCGTTCTCTCGGACAGCCGCCGTCTTGCCACCGGCGATATGACCATTTTCGATGAAGCACGCACTCATCTGCGTGACGCGGCCGAATTGATCGAATAAGGGACTAGGCAAAGCGAATCTTTGTTCGTATAATCTCGTTTCTCGATTCAGCAAGCCTGTTCCTGGCGAGCTAGAGAGGCGGTAAGAAGTAAGGCAGTGGTGGCTGTAGCTCAGTTGGTAGAGTCCAGGATTGTGATTCCTGTTGTCGTGGGTTCGAGCCCCATCAGCCACCCCAAAAGATTCAAGCAAAATGCCCGACTTTCACAAGTTGGGCATTTTGCTTTCCGGAATCCATGTAACCCTTGTTTAAGCCGATTTGGTCGAGACGATCCATATACGACGTTAGTTCAATAGGGATATAGCCAAATCTGCACGTTGATCTGCTGGCATTTGAGAACGTGTGCAGAGCACTAATAATGTACCGGCAATCGATCACGCCAACTCGCTAAGAAGCTTTCCCGAAACTGCGTTGGTGCAGGCAGCGCGAGGTATTACAGCATCCGCCGCCGTTCGGCACGATACCTCGGGCGGCTAAAAATCGAGAGGCTTAATTTTCATACGTTTGGCATTGCGGGCCAGCACGTCATTGAGTGTTGCCATAGTCTTCGCTTGCGCAAAGGCGCTCGAACGCGTGCCATGCGGACGCCCCTTGTTCGGTGGATATTTGCGCCGTCCGTTGCTTGATGCCGAGGGCGCTTGCAAATTCAGTTACACACCATGCGGCGGAGGTCAGTTCGTCGGTACACGCTGCATACCACCGTGCAACAGCGGCG
>DASYLW010000355.1:0-2368 GCA_036009385.1 Caballeronia sp. | reverse complement strand
TGTGCTGGCCGTATTCGTGGTCCGCTTTGCGATGAAATTGCATGCTGAACCCGCCGCGGCTGCCGCAACGCCGGTCCCCATGCCCACGCCGATGCGCCTTTGGGACGCCGGTATCCGGCGCTATTTCCTGCTCTGCGTCGCGTTGCTCGCCGGGTACGTGGGCGCGGCGCTCGCTGTCGTGATCGTCTGGATCGGGTTGCGGCTGGCGGGATTGTCCAGCGGCACCTCAATGGCCGCTGCCGCCACGCTCGCGGTGCTGGTCGTTTGCGGCGTGAGTTATGTGTCGGCGCGGCTCGCCTTGCTGTTTCCGCACACTGCCGTTGGCGGCCGGATTCAATGGCGCTCTGCCTGGGAGGACTCGCGCGGGCACTTCTGGTTCATCACGACAGCCGCCCTGCTCGCGATCCTGCCAGTCGTGGGCATTGCGACGGTGCTGACGGTAGTCGCGGAAATGCTGGCGACGGCCGGGTCTATCGGCAGCTTGACCATGGGTTTGATGGTCGTGCAAAGCGTGGGCACGTTGCTTTACACGGCGACGGGAGCGACTTGCTCGGTGTGGCTTTATAAAAAATTCGCGGCAATATTGAGAGCGGAAGCGGCGTGATTTGTGGATCAACGCTTGCATAAAAGCGGCTTGAAAAGCGTGGGCCGAGGTGGTGGCTGAGGTTGAGTTTTTGCCTGGCTTTCCCGAACGCATAAACAAAAAGCGCGGCCCTTCTGTTTAGGGCCGCGCTTTTTCGTTGCTCTGATGCTCGGTCAAACCGTTTCTTCCGCCAGTTCGCGCGCGGCGGCAAGCGCCATCCGGAAATCGGCGAGTTCGGCGATGGTCAGCACCGGGATGTTGCGCTCCTTAACAAACGCATCGATCTGCGCACCGCGCGCCATCGTGCCGTCCGGGTTCATCAATTCGCACAGCACGCCGGCCGGCTTCAACCCGGCGAGGATCGCCAGATCGACGGTTCCTTCGGTATGACCGCGCCGGGTCAGCACGCCGCCCGGCTGCGCGCGCAGCGGGAATACATGGCCCGGGCTCACGATATCGCCAGCCTTCGCGCTATCGGCGATCGCGGCGCGGATCGTGGTCAACCGGTCAACTGCTGATACACCCGTCGTCACGCCCTCGCGTGCTTCGATAGAGACCGTGAATGCCGTGCCGTATTTGCTGCCGTTGTCGGCGACCATGGGGGGCAGGTGGAGCGCGCGAACAGTCTCGTCGGGAAGGCACAGGCACACGATGCCGCTGCACTCGCGAATCATCAGCGCCATGCCTTCAACGTCAAGCTTCTCAGCGGCGTAAATCAGGTCGGCTTCGTTCTCGCGATCGTCGTCGTCGAGCAGGGCGACCGCGCGGCCTTCGCGCAACGCCTGCAGGGCAGCGGCAATTCGGTGAGGGATAACAACGGACGCGTCGCCGGCGCGAAGTTGCGCAAGATCGGCGAAGGCGGTGGCCGGGGAGGCAGAGGTGAAAACTGAATCGGACATGAGTGAAACGCTCTCGCAAAAGAAATGGGGCGAAAAACGTTTCAGGGCATTGCAAACAGACAGAACGACACGCGCCTTCAACGCCGTCAATTCGACAGCGCCGGTTCAACGCGGACGCAAATGCGCCGCGGCAAACACGCGAAACGGACATGACCGTCTGCACATCTTCTTCCATCCGGACTATGACCGTCGGCTCTGGCATCTCACCAGATCTGCTGACCCCGTTGGGCGGCTCGCACTGACTTGCAAGCTGCGTTTACGGGCGCTCGCGGGCTCGCGGGAGGCTTTCGCCGCTCGCATACCGCCGGTGGGGAATTGCACCCCGCCCTGAAGACGTACTGACTTGTCGCTAAACACTTAACAACGCGACTAATTTCAGGATACAGCAGACTTGCCAATGTTGCAGTGCTGCCTGTTTGTAGCTTGTACGCAAGCTCGCTTAGCTGGCATCGTCGATACGACGCGAATCGGTGGGAACATGCCAGCGCGGCGGCGTTTCCGCGTTCACCGTCACCTGGTACGCGCGCGCCTCCGTGTTACCGGGATTGCGCAGGGTGTGGGGTTGATCGGCGTCGAACACAATTGCGTCGCCGGTGGCCAGCAATTGCGCCCGGTCATGCACGCGAATCTCCAGCGTGCCGTCGCTCACGACCAGATTGATCGTGGTGCCGGGTGGATGCGGGCTGCCGGATTCGGCGTGCAGCGGTGCAATGCGCAGTTCATGGAATTCCGCCGACGCGGGCGCGCTCAACGGAAACAGCGGCCGGGCGGAAAAGCGTCCGTTCGATGTCACCAGCCGCGTTGCCTGCTCAGCCGGCAAATATTCGATGCCATTGATCGCGTGGCGTCGAAGGAACGCCGCCACCGATACCTTGAGCGCGCTCGC
>DASYLW010000354.1:0-5325 GCA_036009385.1 Caballeronia sp. | reverse complement strand
CTTGGAAACCTTTGCCACGGCTTTGACTGCTGGTTTCTTGGCGGGTTTCTCTCCAGCCTCAGCCAGTGCTTCGGGCTTGGCCGCGGACTTAGCGGCGGTTTTTGGCTTTTTCGGTGCTGCGTCGGTGTCGGCAGTCTTGAGTTTGGCCGCCGTCTTGCGCGCAACTTTGACGCCGTTTTTTGCGTCAGCTTTAGACTTGGCCCTCGGTGCTTTGACGTTATCCTCGCCCGCAGGCGTCGCTTTCGACTTCGTCTTGACCGGCTTCTTTGCGAGCGGCGCGGCAACCGCGTCCGCTTCGTGTCCTTCATGGGGCCGCATGACGGGGGGGCGCTCTCGTTCTAGCAAGGCGCGTGCTTTCTCCCAATACTCCGTGGACCGTCCTTCGGGACGACCGTCCGCTTCCCATAGATGGTATGCCTGCAAACGAAGCTTTTCTTCCAAAGATTTGTTGTGCATTCCATTAACCATTTCGCGTGTTCGAGCGTTCATGTTACAGGACCGTCGCTCCGCTTGTGAACGGGCGGTGGGGCGCATTGCGCGCGCTGGCTGCCCTCGGGATTCATTCGGGCAATGCGCGCGATTGGATCTTGCCACGCTACAAAAATGTCTTTTTTCCCGTGCTAGGATGTCTCGCGGATAAGTTTGAGGTATTGCGATGACAACCTTATATGACACCTTGTCCGTCCCGGAAAATGCGACGGCCGAAGAGATCAAACGTGCTTACCGGAAGGCGGTTATGCGTTGGCATCCAGATCGCAATGTCGGTCAGGAGCACGCCGCGCGAGCCACGTTTCTCGACATTCGAAATGCTTACGCCATTCTGTCCGATCCCGCGCAAAGGCAGGTCTACGACTCCGTTTTTGCTGAGGAAATGAAGCGGCAGGAAGCGCAGCGACTGCGTGAGGAACAGGAGCAGGCCGAACGCGAGGCCGCGTTGCGAGCCGCGCAGGAAGCCGAATATGCCAGCCGCGTCGCATTGGCAATGCGCTTCGCGACGCAGGGCTATAACCGCGACGTCGTCCGCGGCGTGTTGCTGGCCCACGATTGCAACGACGACCTCGCGTGTCGTATCGCCGATAGCGTCCTTGCGCTGCACGCATCAAGGCAGTCCGTCGTTGTATCGGCGGAACCAGGAGAGGCAGCTCCCCATACGCAAGACACACACGATACCCATCGCTCACCGCAAGAAGAGGACCCGGCACCCGCGGATCGCGTGCGTTCGTTTTCCGATATCTGGATGCCCTTCTGGAACGTGCTGCGCTCGTGATCGCTCGCACATGGCAGGCCGCAGTCTTGCTACTGTTTCTGAATCAGACCCGCCAGGGTTCTCAAACTTCCTCTTGAGTTCGAATTCAAGTGACGTGCGCCGGCATGCGTCCGGCGCCGGCCGGCGCAATAACTGCGTTGCAGGAACATACTGGCCGTTCAAACCAGCAGCACGCATGCAATAAGCGAGATTCAGCGTGCGAGATTCAACGCCGCTTCTAGCCTCGCGAGAACGGACTTAAAGTCTGCTGAAAGGAAAGAACGGTCCGGAGACGCCGATGGAGCATTCCTATTTCAAATTACTGCATCTGCTGTCGGGGCATCCTGCATGGGCTCTCACCGTCGTATTACTTGCAGCGTTTTTTGAATCCATCGCGTTTATCGGTACGTTTGTTCCGGGCAGCACCGCCATGTTCGTGGCTGGCGCGCTGGTGGGTACCGGTACGCTCAACCTCGGCTGGGTATTCGTCTGCGCCCTCGTGGGGGCCGTAGCCGGCGATGCCGCAAGCTACTGGTTCGGCTGCAGGCACAAGGAAACCATCGCGAAGTTGTGGCCGTTCCGCGCGCACCCCGGCATGCTGACGGCAGGGAAGCGCTACTTCGAAGCGCACGGCGCAAAAAGCGTGATCTTCGCGCGTTTCATTGCGCCGCTGCGCGCGGTCGTTCCCGTCGTAGCGGGCATGATGGGAATGCGGCCCATGCGATTCCTGGTCATCAATATCGTCTCGGCACTTGTCTGGGCGCCTGTGCATATCCTTCCGGGCGTGGTCTTCGGGGCATCGATCGAACTGGCGGGCGCCGTGTCTTTCCGGCTCGTCGCTGTGATTGCCATCCTGGTTGCCGCGACCTGGCTGACGTTCAGGCTGACGAGCCTCGTCGTGTCGCACGCACGGGCATGGACGGACTCCTCGCGCCGAAATCTGCTGCGCTGGGCTCGTCGTCATCCTGGCGCAATCGGGCGAATAGTGCTTGGTATCCTGGACCCCAAGCATCAGGCCGCCGCGCTTATCGCCGTAATCTCCGCATTGCTGCTGGTATCGGCCACGGTGTTCTTTTCCACGTTGCACGGCGTCTCGCACGGCGATCCGCTGGTTCAGATCGATGTGTCGGTTTATCGCTTCCTGCAGTCATTCCGATCGGCGTGGGGCGACTCGGTTCTGGCCGTGCTCGGCACGCTGGGCAGCGTGCAGACACTCGCCGCGGTGACGTTGCTGGTCGTCGTATGGATGGTGTTTGAACGCCGCTGGCGCACGGTCGCGTACTGGCTGAGCGCCGTTGCGTTTTCCCAGCTATTGATCCTGGCAATCCAGATCACGATCCAGCGTCCGCTACCGGGCGCGGTAGCGTCCACCTTGCGCGCATTCCCGAGCAATCACGTCGCGGCAAGCGTGGTGATCTACGGCTTTCTCTCATTCTTGCTGGCGCGACGGGTAGGGGCGGTAGCGAGGGTATTCGTTGCGATGGCCGCCATCGCCATCCTGGTCTCGGTCGCTTTTTCGGGACTTTATTTCGGCCACTTCACTTTCTCCGATGCGCTCGGCGGCGCCGCACTTGCCGCCACCTGGGTCTTTGTCGTGGCGCTCACCGCCGTGTGGCGATACCCCGTGAAACCGGTACCTCGCGTCATGATGCCGGTCACCGTCCTGGCCGTTATATGCGTGAGTGTCGTGTTGCAGTTCAAGACAAGCCTTGACGCGATGGCGGTCGAACCCACCCAGCCGGTTATCGTGGTGACGCCGATGCAATGGACGGATACCGTGTGGCGGACCTTTTCTTGCTATCGGTCGAGCATGGACGGTGACCGTCTTGAACCCATCACCATTCAATGGACCGCGACGGCAGCGGAGATCAGGACTCAATTAGAGGGCCGGGGGTGGACAGAAGGTACACGTTTATCGGCGCATAGCATCTTGTCTCTCGTTTCCCCGGACGTGGCGGCTACGGCGCTTCCCGTGTTGCCGAGGTTGAACAATGGCGAACCATCGGTGCTGGTCTTTACGCGGGCTCACACGAGCGCGGACGAGCGCGATGTCCTGCGATTCTGGCCGACGCAGTATGTGGTCAAGCGTCGGGGCGGGCAGCCGCCGACCCCGATCTGGCTCGGCTCGCTCGTTCACGAGCGGTTGCTGCGGCCGTCATGGCCGTTCAACGTGTTGCGTCCGGACAAGCGAATCGAGTCGATGATCGCAGCCCACGGGGACGCATCGCCATGGCGCGGCCTGGAGGTGGCGAGCAGCGCGGGCTGCGGCGGCATTCCGGTGACGCTGGTGGCATCTGGGGGGCAATGAGTCATTGAGCGTTCATTGAGTGGTCAAACGAGCAGTAGAACGATGTCTGTCCAGCGCGCATGAAGCGATGAGCTTTAGACGCACTATGAAATGAAGTAGCGCCCACGCAATGCCGAACGCCTCAGGAGGCGAGTACTTGATACAAATTCCACCCTCGGCAATCGAGAACTGGGGAAGCGCGGCAGTCTTCGCCAATGTGCTGCTCACGCGGCTGGGCGTGCCGCTGCCGGCTATCCCCGTGCTTGTCTTCGCGGGCTCCGCGATCGCCGGCGGCAGTCTCATTTTCTCCCACGTGCTGTGCGCCGCGGTAATCGCTGCGTTGATCGGCGACGGCGTGTGGTTTTCCGCCGGGCGTATCTACGGTCGCCGCCTGACCGATGTTTTCGGGCGTATGTCGTTATCGCTCGATGCAAGCATGCGCACCACGCGTGCCTTGTTCGAACGCTTTGGCGTGGCGATCGTGGCGGTGTCGAAGTTTGTTCCGGGCTTGGCGCTCATTACGCCGCCGCTGATGGGCACCACGCTCATTGCGCCAGCCGTGTTCGTTGCGTGGGACGCGCTCGGTACGGTGGCCTGGGCTGCTTTCTGGTTGCTCGGCGGCGCATTGTTCGAGCGGCAACTTGCGTTGCTGCTGAGCGTGCTCCGGCCCCACGGAGCATCGATAGTCGACGTGTTATTCACCGCCGCCGTTATTTACCTGGGGTATCGATACCTGCTGCGCTGGCGTTTCAGGAAGTGGCTGAGCCGCAGGATCGTGTCGCCCGAGCGGCTCGACCGGATGATGCGTTCCAGCACGCCGCCCCTGATCCTCGATGCGCGTCCGCCGCCGGTTCGGCGTGACGAGTCGTATCGAATCCCGGGGGCGGCGTTGCTTGATTTTAAATCGCTGCAGACCACGGGTGCGGATCTCTCGGCAAGCAACATTGTTGTTTACGGCATGTATTCGAACGATGCGATCGTCAGGAAGGTCCGCAAGCAGTTGCTCGGAAAGCATGTCGTGAATGTTCGTATTTTATACGGCGGCCTGGACGAGTGGGTGCGCCGTGGTTACGCGGTGGAACCGCTGCCACCAGAGTTGAATGTGTTCGCTGCATCGATGGCACGTTTTTAGTGCGTCACCCGCATGCACTGATTCGTCCGCCACTTCTTCGATCGCCCATACGCACCTTTGTATGCCTGCTTTGGTAGGGATGCGCGCCACGCAATCTCGTGGCTAAATGAGCCTGACGATTCGAGCAAAAAAGTCCTAAGCTAACCGAAGCAAATAAAACAACCGGCCGCGCCGCATACAAACGTTTGCGCGACCGGGATCGGAATTGCAAGGGATCAGACGGGGGACAAGCTGACACTGAAGTTCAGCAAGAAACAGCCGGGGCCGGTGAAGACACGACGGGGACGGAATAAACGGGGCGGTCAACCGGTAAGTTAAAAGAAGCGGTAAGTGGAAACGAAGCGAATTAAATGAGCGAATTAAATAAGCGAATTAAATAGTTAACGAGGGGAGAGGTGGCGTGCCGGCGGTTGGGCGTGGCGAGACGCCTGGTCGTCGGACTCGCTGCACGTTCTGGTTTAGGGAAGACCCGTAAGCCGGGCGGGCTGGGTATAGCTCTTATTTCCGCACTAGTCAGTTGCGATTCAATTGCCACCCACGCCTGGCTCCCAGTACACATTTAACCCCATCAACCCGGTCAGTGTTTGCGCCGCCGTTTTCATCCTTTCTCCCACCTCGTTCATCGCGGGCACTGGCGCTTGATCGATGCGTTCTATGAAC
>DASYLW010000353.1:0-15881 GCA_036009385.1 Caballeronia sp. | reverse complement strand
GGACAATGGCGTTGAGCGCGGGGTTGACGGCTTCGGCGCGCGTGATTGCTGTATCGATCAGTTCCCGCGCGCTGACCTGGCCGCTGCGCACGAGTTCGGCCAGGCCGATCGCGTCGTAGTCGAGATACTCGGACTGCAAGGGTCCCCCTTACTTTGATGCAGTTGTGTTCCGTCTTCCCAGGCGGCCAACCGTGCAGTCCGCGGAGTAGTGCGCCGAGTTAAGAATGCTCGCCGAGGAACGTCAGTGTGCGGCCGTGCGCCAGTGCCGATGCAGCTTGATTGTACGATGCGCGGTCAGTGCAATTGAAGCCGTGATCGGCGCCCGGGTACACGTGGACCTGGGCGTCCTTGCCGGCGAAGCGCTGCTTGACCGAGTGGACCGCGTCGGACGGGATGTGGGCATCGAGCGCGCCGTAGTGGAATTGCATCGGCACCTTGATCTTGTCGGCGTGGTCGAGTTCGTTCTGGATGCCGCCGCCGTAGTAGGCCACGGCGATATCGAACGCACCTTGCGCGGCGGACAAATACGCCAGCCGGCCGCCAAGGCAAAAACCAACGGCCGCGATCTTGCCCGTGACTTCCGGCAACACGCGCAACGCGGCGGCGCTGGCGGAGACGTCGGCGACTGCGTTTGCCACGTCGAGCTTGCCGTAGATTTCCATTGCTTTCTCGCGGTCGGCGCCGTCATAGCCGAGTTCCACGCGCGGCTGGACGCGCCAGAAAATATCCGGTGCGAGCGCGACGTAGCCATCGGCCGCGTACTGGTCGGCCACGGCACGGATATGCGAGTTCACGCCGAAGATCTCCTGGATGATGACGACGCCGGGGCCCTTACCGCCTTTTGGTAACGCGAGATAGCCCTGGAAGGTGTCGCCGTTGGCAGGAATGTCGATCCAGCGGGATGTCACGGTCATGTTGAAGCTCCTGAATAAGGCCTGAATTGAGTGGGGCGAATGATAAGGGGGGCGATAGCGACGAACCGCAGCCGGACAGTTTGCCACCATTCAATGCGCCTTGCTGGCAAGGGCGCGGGCTGTAAAGCCGCTGTAGGCAACGCACGCGGCGGCGCGTTTTCGGCGATGTTTCTGCGACTTGCCGCAGTCGTCATGGCGGACGGCAGGGAGCTTTAAAGCGTCAAAGAGTTAATAGAGCTAACCCTGGTACTTATCTGAGTTCTTAACCGAATTCTTAACCAGTCCAATTGACTTGAAACAAGCGGACCGGAGAATAACGGCATCGATGGGTGAAACTAAAGCCTCCCCTCTAGCATTACCCCGAACGCAGACCTTGGGGAAAGCGCCAATCCGGTCAAGAACCGCATGAACAGGGCCTTTCCGCACTGCACCAGCACACTTTCAATCGCTTCTCAACACATCTCTTATTAGTAGTCACACCACTATCTTAAAAAACTTCCCCAAATTAATTTGACAACCCTACACTTGCGCGCAGTGCGGATGCTGCCGTCATAAACGGCTTGCGGAAGTACGAGCCAAGTGCATGACGATGCATCCGGCGTGGTCGTCCACGGGGCTGAGCGAAACGTGATGAAGACGGAGCACAGGGCGACACCGTTGTTTTTGGGACCGAAACTGGAGACTTACATGAACACCAAGCTTCACAAACTGTTGCCTATCAGCGCTGCAGCGCTAATGTTCGCCTCAATGGCAACAACCGCTACGGCCGACGAAGTTGTCAAGATCGGTCACGTTGCACCGTTGACTGGTGGCATTGCCCACTTGGGCAAGGACAACGAAAACGGCGCGCGCCTCGCAGTTGAAGAAATCAATGCCAAGGGTCTGACGATCGGCGGCCAGAAGATCACGCTTCAACTTGACGCGCAAGATGACGCAGCTGACCCGCGTACTGCTACTCAGGTCGCGCAGAAGCTGGTCGACGATAAAGTCGTCGCCGTGGTTGGCCACCTGAACTCGGGCACCTCGATCCCGGCGTCGAAGATCTACAGCGATGCTGGCATCGTGCAGATTTCGCCGTCGGCAACGAACCCTGTGTACACGCAGCAAGGCTTCAAGACGACGTATCGCGTTGTGGCAACCGATGCACAACAAGGTCCGGCACTCGCTAACTATGCATCCAAGGGCTTGAAGCTGAAGAGCGTTGCGATTGTCGACGACTCTACCGCTTACGGCCAGGGTCTCGCGAACGAGTTCGAAAAGACCGCCAAGTCACTCGGCATGAACGTGATGTCGCATGATGCGACCAACGACAAGGCTGTCGACTTCCGCGCGATTTTGACGAAGATCAAGGGTGAAAACCCCGACGCGATCATGTACGGCGGCATGGACGCAACCGGCGGCCCGTTCGCCAAGCAAGCCAAGCAACTTGGCCTGCGCGCACGGGTTCTGGCGGGCGACGGTGTTTGTACCGACCAGTTGTCGACCCTTGCTGGCGATGCAACCGACAATATCGTCTGCTCGGAAGCCGGTATGGCGCTGGAAAAGATGGAAGGCGGCGCGGCGTTCTCGGCCAAGTTCCAGAAGCGTTTTGGCGCGCCGATCCAGATCTACGCTCCGTTCACGTATGACGCGGTGTACATCATTGTCGATGCCATGAAGCGCGCCAATTCCACCGATCCGGCGAAGATTCTGGCAGCTATGCCGAATACGGATTACAAGGGTGTGATCGGCGAAACGACCTTCGACTCGAAGGGCGACCTGAAGCACGGCGTGATCTCGCTGTACAACTACAAGTCGGGCAAGAAGACGTTGCTGGACGTGGTCAAGATGTAATTGCCGCAGGCGGTCAGGGTCGTGATGTGTCGACGAAGACCGCCCGTGATGATTTTCATCGTTAGAAAAACGCGCTGATTCCGGTCAGCGCGTTTTTTTTGCGCTGTTGTTTGGCAGGTAGCGGTCAAGGAAGCGGTCAAGGAAGCGGTCAAGGTAGCGGTCAAGGAAGCGGCTGATCGCAATCCGGCTGCTGCCGCGCTGTCCGTTCACAGCTTCAACTGCTCACAGCTTCAGCTGCTTCATGATTCTCGGCCCCACGAGCGCGATCAGCGCTGAGCAAGCTGCGACTACCGATAACCCTTTTGGCAGCGTGCTCAGTTGCGCCACACCGCCAATCAACACCGGCCCGAACAGCAAGCCGAAGTAGGCCAGTCCAGCGACCTGTGCGAGCCCTTCCGCCGGGCTCACGCCCTCCACGCGCGCCGCCGCGGCGAACAGCACAGGCATCATGTTTGCGAGTCCCAGTCCCATCAGCGTGAAACCGGCAAGCGTAACGACTGCATTGGGCAGTAACAGCGCCGCCACCATGCCGATGAGCGCCAGCGCCGCGCTCGCGAAGATAAGTTGCGGCGCGCCGAAGCGGGCGCGCACTGCATCCCCACCGAAACGCCCGGCCGCCATGCCGCCCGTGAAGGCCGCGTAGGCCGTGCTGGACAACGCGGGCGTGGCGAGCACAACGTCACGCATGTAGACCGTTGCCCAGTCGTACATGGCCCCTTCAGCGATCAACGCGATCAGCGCAAGGCCTCCAAGCGCCCACAACGCCCTGGAACGCCAGCGATTCGATGACGACCGTCCGCCGTGCACATCGTCTGTGTGAGGGACGTGGGGCAGCACGGCGGGCATTGACACCAGCAGCACGATCAAGCTCACCACCGACGCCAGCGCGAGATGCGCTTCCGGCGGCATCCCGTGCGCGAGCAGCGCGCCGCCGGAGGCCGCACCGGCCATTCCGCCAACACTGAACATGCCGTGCAGCGACGACATGATGGGCCGCTCGAGCGCTTCTTCAACGGCGCTTGCTTCCGCGTTCATCGCGACATCGAGTGTGGCCATGCTGAAGCCGAACAGGGCCAGCACGACCAGCAGCAGCCAGTAGAACGGTGCGACGAGGATCAGCGCCCCGCAAATCGTCATGCCGATACCGCCGGCCAGGCACGCGCGGCGAGTGCCGACGCGCGCGATCCACGGACCGTTGGTGAGCATCGCGACTATCGAGCCGACGGCCACCGCCAGGAGCGCAATGGACAGCGATCCGGGACTCAGGTGGAACTTGTCGCGCACCGTGGGCACGTGCACGCCCCATGAGGCGTACAGCATCCCGGCGATGAAAAACACGGCCATCGTCGCGTAGCGCGCACGCTCGCGTTTTGCCGCAGGCAGCCGCCGATGCACGGCGTTCGGGGTGTCGTGCCCGACGGTGCGGGCACTTGAGACAGATTCGGACACAGGACTTGTTCTCTCTTTGCCTTCTTGTTTTAACGGCCAGTCTTCTTGGTGGCCGGCGAAGCTTTCAATTCTATCGGGTTGCGGACGGACTTGGTTTTAGTGCTTTAAGATCGTAAAGGCCGCTCGCTGGTTCTATTTGATTCGCTTGCCTGGCCGCTGGTGAGTTCTCTCGAGAGGTCCCGCTTTGAATATCCCGTCGCATGCTCCGTTGCATCTGTTGCATCAAGTGCCGCACGGCACGCTTGCCACGCACTCGCGCGAACCGCGCGGTTTTCCTTACCCCACCGCATTACCGTTCGCGCCGACTGCCCGTCACGTGCCAATGGTGCTCATTAGCCATCTGGCCGAACACACGCGCAATCTGCAACTGGACGCACGCGCGGGTTTCCTGATTACCCAAACGACAAGCGATGCCATTCTCGAAGGCCAGCGTCTCACCATGCTCGGCTCGTTTTCTCCGGCGCCGCCTGAATCCGTGGATGAACTGTCGCGCCGTTATCTGCGATATCACCCGGATGCCGCGCGTTATCTCGAATTGGGTGATTTCACGTTCTGGATCATGTCGCTCGAACGCATGAGGTATATAGGCGGTTTTGGCGCAATGGGCTGGCTGGATGCGACGGCGCTTGATCCACTCGAACCGTTATCTGATCTGAATGAGCTTCGGCTGATGGAATTATTTGCCGATTCTCCCGCTCGCCCGGCCGACCTCGAACTAATGGGGATAGACAAATATGGTTGCGACCTGCGGACTCCGGGCGCGCGCAATCGTTTCACCTTTGATAAACCGAAACAAACGCGCGCAGAATTGAAAGACGCGTTGATCGATTGTATTGAACGGCATAGGTGATCGTCTGAACTTGTGAACGCCCGATACGTGTCTTTATGTCGCTAAATTACGAGATGATGTTACGGCGATGAAGTAGTTTGGGCAAACTCGCACGGGATGGAAGCTTTAGCTCATATGTTTCTTGTTATTTTCATTTCATGAAAGACTTTGCAGGTTAATTTAACGATGAAAGTAAGATGAATGCGATGCTTCGGTCGCGTTCACGGAGTATCACGAATTGTTACGGACGGCCGTTCGACTGAGCTGATTTAAATCGATGACATAGAAACGTGCGCAGAATCCTAGTTGTGTTAATCTGCGATTCATTGAGAGGCTTAACGTTATAACCGGAACGGGCAACGACTCGTACACTGCAAACCACAAGGAAATCATCATGCCGTCTTACAAGGAACTTCTCGCGCAGCGCGAAAATCTCGAACGACAGATTGAAGAAGCGAAGTCGCGGGAATACGCCGAAGTTCTCAATGAAATCAAGCAGAAAATGACCGACTACGGGATCACGCTCGCTGAATTGGCAGGTGGTCGCGGCGGCAAGAATTTGAAGAACGCCGCACGTCCGCGTGCAGGCGTTGCACCGAAGTATCGCGATCCGGACAGCGGCAGCACGTGGTCAGGTCGCGGCAAGCCACCGAAGTGGATTGCCGGTCAGGAGCGCGACAACTTCCTGATCCAGAAGTGACAGGCAGATTGTTTGAAAAAACCGCACCATTAAAATGGTGCGGTTTTTTTTGCGCCTGCGCAGCGCTCGCCAAATAGCCGGTGCGTCGGATTCATCCGCTTGTGGCGCACTGCGACAATATCCAGATACGACGGGTAAGACGACGTATTTCAGATAAATAGATGATTTTTATGAGTTTTTTTGGGTTTTAAGCGAGTGCGGCGAAGCGCGGCTTGGTAAAATCCGCCAACTGGTGACTTCGAGTGATGACATGTCGCAATCAACCGCGCACGCCGCGGAAAAACAAGACGTAGCCCGCAAAACAACCTTCGCGAGTATCGCGGTGAATTCTGCGCTGATGGCGGCGCAGATTGTTGTAGGCGTGCTTGCGCACTCCCAGGCCTTGATTGCCGATGGTATTCACTCACTGGCTGATCTGGTGTCTGATTTCATCGTGCTACTGGCCAATCGACATAGCACAGCTGCTCCCGACGACGATCACAATTACGGCCACAACCGTTATGAAACAATCGCTTCATTATTTCTCGGAGCACTTTTAATTGTCGTCGGCGTGGGAATGTTATGGCGAGCAGGTGAGCGTATTACAAATCTTCAAGACATCCCGGAGGTTCACGCAAGTGCACTAATTGTTGCGGTGATGGTTCTGATTTCTAAGGAGTTATTGTTCCGTTATATGCTCCGTGCCGCCGAACGCGTGAGATCGGCGCTACTGATCGCAAATGCGTGGCACGCTCGTTCGGACGCGGCTTCGTCGCTTGTCGTCGCTATCGGTATTATTGGAAGTATGGCTGGCTGGCGGTTGCTGGACCCTATCGCGGCCGCAATCGTCGGTTTTATGGTCGCGCGGATGGGGTGGACTTTCGGATGGAATGCTTTACAGGATCTATCTGATCGCGCACTGGATCACGCCGAAACCGAAAACGTACGCATGTTGTTGAGTAGCACGCCAGGTGTTCGCGACGTGCATGAATTGCGCACGCGGAAAATGGGCGATCTCGCCATTGTCGATGCTCATATTCTCGTCGATCCCCTCATTTCAGTTTCAGAGGGTCACTACATTGCGGAATTGGCGCGAGCGCGCTTGTTGACGAATCCCCACATTTTGGATGCATTGATCCACGTCGATCCGGAAAATGACGAAGCCAATCCGCTGCCAGGCAGAATGCCGGCGCGTTCGGCTGTCAGCAATGCCATAAGCGCTGTATTGGGCGCTCATGGCCTCGCATACAGCGCGTTGAATCTGCATTATCTGAGCAGTGGATTCGATATCGACGTCACGCTTCCCGCAGACATAAGCGACGATCAACTGATCAGCCTGGACCCCGGCGAGTTTGATGAACTCAAGCGAAAATTCGGCGCACGCGAGATTCGGTTTGCGCGAACTGTAAGAAACACGCCGCACGTCGTCCTTACTAAATCTGATGCCATTTCGCGCGCTGAGTAGCGCGTCGGCGTCAACGTATTTGAAAGCTGACTTATAGCGGCAATTGCGTATCGAATTTGATTTCGCGCAGGACCACGCTGGTCCGAACTTGCGCGACTGCCGGAATCTTGAAGATGCGGTCGTGGAGAAAAGCGTCGTACGACTTGATATCCGGTGCGACAATTTTCAGGATGTAATCGGCCTCTCCTGTGGTGCTGTAGCACTCGGTGACTTCCGGGCACGTGGTGATTTCCCGTTCGAATTGCTCGACCCCGCCTTCTGTGTGGCGGGTGAGATGGATATGAGCAAGCGCGCAGACATGCAAGCCAAGCTTCTCGCGATCGAGCAACGCGGTGTACCGCTGGATTACACCGGATTGCTCCATGTCCTTGATACGCCGCCAGCACGGAGTGCTTGAAAGCCCGACCTGGTCGGATATCTCCTGAACCGAACGACGGGCGTCCAGCTGCAGAAGTCGCAGGATTTTTTGTGAAAACGTGTCGAGAGTCAACTGCGCCTCCTTTCGGCCGCTACCAACTCCAATAGTAGAGTGGGCAGAAAGGAAGCGCAATGTCAAACGCCCAGCGTGAGCAATATTGCCTAACTCAACGCCCAGACTGCGCGTTTTGTCCTTCGGTGCCAGTGTTGTCCGGCGTTTCGCCAGCCGGCTTTAGTGACGCCAGCAGCGTCCGTTGAGTCCGCAATTCGGCCAGCATATTGCAGAAAAGGGCACCTTGTTCTACGGCGTCGTCGAGTGCGACGTGAGTGTGCGGGAGTTCATCGAACCAGTGTTTCGGCAAACGCGGTTTGATCGCCTTCCGGTACGGCAGATCGGTCAGCGCGAACGCGAGCGTCTTGATGTCGAGCGCGGACCACGAGAACGGACAGCGTTCAGCGAATCGCATCATGTACCAGAACATATATGTGAAGTCGAAACCCGCCGGATACGCAACGAACACCGGCTTGCCGGGCAAAGCCTCGACCCATTCCACGTACGCGCGCAGTGCAGTCAGCGGTTGCTGCAGGTCAGTCCGGCATGCGGCCCATGCCTCAGGCTGGGTTTTCCACCAGGCGGCCTGAACCGGATGTGGCGCCGCGCCTTCCAGCGTTTCGAGATTGGCTGAAAACGTGCCAATCAGCTGCTTGTGTTCCGTGTAGGCCGCCGAGGCAAAACTGAGCATGGAGTGCGGCCCAGGGATGGGTCCATCAGCTTCGACGTCCGTACTGACGTAGATTTCAGGAATGGCGGTGGCGGTGCTCATGCGGTTATCCGGTCGGCGACAAACGGGTTGGTGCGGCGTTCATGCCCGAACGTGGAGGTGGGACCGTGCCCTGGTACGAACGTGACGTCATCGCCTAGTGGCCAAAGCTTTTCCCGGACGGAGCGTACAAGGTCCGCCTGGTTACCCCGTGGAAAATCCGTACGGCCGATCGAGCCTGCGAACAGCACGTCGCCGACCAACGCCACACGATTCACGCGGCTGAAGAAGATCACATGACCCGGTGTATGTCCGGGACAGTGATAGACCTCCATGGTTTCGTCGCCAAACTGAACCAAGTCGCCATCTTGCAGCCATTGGTCGGGCGTGAAGGTCTGCGCGTCACCGAAACCGAAGCGTTTGCTTTGAGCGGGCAACTGGTCGATCCAGAAAGCGTCTTCAGTATGCGGTCCCTGGATTTCCACGCAGTAGTGATTGGCGACTGCCTTTGCCCCGCCGCAGTGATCCAGATGCCCGTGCGTGAGCAGCACTTTGTCGACGGTCACACCGAGCTGTCCGATCGTGCTGATGATCCGCTCGACTTCGCCGCCTGGATCGACAACGACGGCACGACGCGTTGTCTCGCACACAACGATCGAACAATTTTGCTGGAATGGTGTCACTGGAATCAAGGTGACCTTCATGGCTAGGCAACCGGGACGTGTAAAAACGTCCATTGTAACGGGCGCAAACCATTGCGGCGCAAGTGCGCCAAGCGTTAGCCGAACGGGAGGAAAGTGCCTAAAAAACGGGCAGAATCCGCAACTTTTACACCATTCGAGAAAATGAGTAACATTTTGTTGATGTCCGGGCGGTCGAGCAACGTGTTTGGGTATAATCCGGTCAGTTGTGCATGGTACGAACATGCCATCAATGGGCAATGAGAAACACGAGTAGCGCGTTTTTACAATTGTCATCAAGTACGCAATTCGGAGCGAAAACGCTTCGAAATCGCAATCAAGCATCGGTTTCGGCCGATGCACACGTCTTGTCCAGCCAGGTGCGATGCACCTGTTAGCGGCCTTAGCTGCCGTTACGCTGGATGGGGCCTACGCCGCCGTTCCTGCGCAGTTGAGCGCGCAAGAATGTGTGATCCACGTTCGATGGCGGCATGTGGGGTCTGGTCAGGCTGCCGGGGACAGGTTGCGCCAGACGTGAAAACTAACCGGGCATTTGCGGCGAGGTACGCCGCACCCGAGCACTGGCTCGCCGTTCGACTCTTCGAGCGGTGTGAGCGTTTGCGCGGAAAAGCCTTGAGCTGCCTACGCACGTCCGCGTTTTGCCGGATGGTGAGGCGGCTCTAACCGTTGATAACACGTCTATGAATTTACGACTAACCCGACCTTTCGGGAGTCTATTGGTCTTTGCAATCCTTACGGGTTGCGCCATGCCGCCTAGTGGCGGCGATCAGGCCAGCGCACTGAGAACCGGCTCGCAGCTGACCACCGCAAACAATGCTGCGAACCAGGGCCGAGGTTCGGCGCGTCTCGCGGCACCGCTCGCTTATGACTCCCAGCTGAATACATTGCCTTCGTCGGCCAGCAATTCGTCCGACACATCCTCGCTTGCCAACGCGAAGCCCATCACGTCCGGACCTGATGTCAGTGACTTCGAGCAGCAGGGCCGCGCCTCCTGGTATGGCCGCGGTTTCCACGGTCGCAAGACGGCCAGCGGCGAGCGTTACGACATGCACGCCCTCACGGCAGCGCATCGCACATTGCCGCTTGCTTCGTGGGTTCGTGTGACCAATGAGGCGAATCAAAAAACCGTAGTCGTCAAGATCAACGACCGCGGCCCATACGCGCGTGGCCGGGTGATTGATCTTTCCTATGCAGCCGCTGCGGTACTTGGCATGCGTGGCGCAGGTGTCGGAAAGGTGAAGATCGAAGGCCTGTCGCAGCAGGAAGCGCGGGCGGCGGCGCGAGATCAATCGCTGGCGTCGAATAACGGGGTCGACTGATCATCGTCAACTTGTTGCGTAAGAAAAACGGGCCGTTTCGACGGCCCGTTTTTTATTTTCCGACGCGTTGCCCGCCTCATTCGTCCTCATTTGCGTCCGATTCTCCGCGTGCCTTAGCCATCGCCAGCGCCCTTGTATAAAGCCCGTTGCGCGATGCGCCCGTCAGCGTTGCCGCCAGTCTTGCCGCGCTGCTCACCGATAACTCCGCAAGCAACGTCGCGAGCAACGCATCATGAGCGTCGTCCGCCGCCTCCTTCTGCGGCGCGCCTTCGACGACAAGAACGAACTCGCCGCGTTGCCGGTTTGCATCGCCGGAAAGCCACGTTGGCCCTTCGGCCAGGGTGCATCGATGGATGCTCTCATGTAACTTGGTCAGCTCACGAGCAATCAGCAATTGCCGCTCGCCACCGAACGCGCGCTCGAGCGCTTGCACCGTTTCCACAATCCTGTGCGGCGCTTCGTAGAACACCAGCGCCGGCGTGTGCGTGAGCAGCGTCTGCAATTGCGTGTCGCGCTGCTTCGGTTTGGTGGCAAGAAAGCCGATGAACGAAAACGTGTGAACCCATGCGCCGGCTACGCTGAGCGCGGTGGTGAGGGCGCTTGCGCCCGGCAAGGGAATAACGGGAAAGCCGGCTTCGCGCACGGCATCGACCAGTTTCGCGCCGGGGTCGGAAATACCCGGCGTGCCTGCGTCGGACACGCACGCAATGCGCTCGCCATTGCGCAGATGCGCGATCACGTTCTCGGCAGCGCTGCGCTCGTTGTGCTCGTGGACCGCGATGGTCGGCTTCGAAATGCCGTAGCGCGACAGTAGTTGCGACGTGTTCCGCGTGTCCTCGGCAGCCACGCGGTCCACAAGTCCGAGCACGTGCAGCGCGCGCACCGTGATGTCCGCGACATTGCCGATCGGCGTTGCGACTATATAGAGCGCGCCAGCCGGAAACTGCTGGCCAATGGCTAATTCGGAGAGTGGGGTCATGAGGGCGGGTGGCATGCGGAGGACGTCATTGTGCCATGCGATGAGGGACAACTTTTTGGGGAACGGGGTGTCGAAAACAATCGGAAGCGCGTTCGAGCAACGCGCGCTTGAATATCTGCAGCGGCAGCGGCTGCGTTTTGTCGCCCGCAACTTCGTCTGTCGCGGCGGCGAAATCGATCTCGTGATGCGTGAGATCGGCAGTCAGCGTGCGCTTGTATTCGTGGAGGTACGCGCGCGCCGCAGCCGCCAGTTCGCGGCAGCGGCGGCGAGTATCGGCGCGCATAAACAGCGGCGGCTGGTGCTCGCGGCGCAGCATTATCTGACGACGTGGCGCGGTCCGTGGCCTGTGTGCCGCTTCGACGTGATCGCGTTCGACGCGGGCAATATCGTTTGGTTACGCGATGCTTTTCGCGCCGATACGTCGTGAAAACGGCCTTATCTTAAGTGACGCGGACAGTGAGTGCGGTAAACTGCGCGGAGTCCGCGCGCGGTGTTTGATTGAGGTCTTATGGTCTTATGTTCTTACGTTCAACCGCTTCGCAGGAGCGCGTCGCGAAGAACCGTGAATCGTGGGAGCTCAAGTATTGAAGTGCTGAAGCATCGGCTTGGAAGACCGTGGCAGTAAGTGGTCGAAGCGAGTGGACGCAAATCATCGAAGCAGTCCGTCAATGAACTACCGCGCATGGCGCGGCCGATAACCGAGAGTCGATGTCCGTCGAACGTATCCAGCAACATTTCCGCGAAAACGCGGCAGTCCATCGTGAAGCACTCGACACGCTTGCTTTCCCCGTCGCCGCAGCCATTGACGTGCTGTTCGGCGCGCTCGCCAACGGCTCGCGAATCCTGACGTGCGGCAACGGCGGGTCGGCGGCAAACTCACAGAGGCTCGCGTCTGCGCTGGTCGGACATTTCGAGCGCGAGCGGCCTGGTTTGCCGGCCATTGCTCTGGACGCGAATGTCCTGACGCTCACGGGCATTGGCAATAACTCGGCGTTCGAAGAGATCTATTCGAAGCAGATCCGCTCGCTTGGGCAGGCCGGCGACGTCTTGGTCGTTATCTCGACGTCGGGCAATTCGGTCAACCTCCTTTCGGCGATCCAGGCCGCGCATGAGCGCGAGATGTTTGTGATTGCGTTGACCGGTGCGGGCGGCGGCGTGATCAGCGAAGTGCTCGCCGATACCGACATCCATATCTGCGTGCCGTCCGAACGGCCGGCACGAATCCAGGAAGTCCATCTGCTAACCATTCACTGTCTGTGCGACGGCATCGACGCGATGCTGCTGGGCGACGAATGATTTTTAAGGGGAACGAGTTGATGAAAAAGACCCGCGTCAGGTCGACGCTAGCCAGAGCCACGTTGCTGGCGAGCCTGTTGTCAGGTGTTGTGCTGACCCTGCAAGGTTGCCCGCTTTTGGTCATTGGCGCAATGGGTGGTGCAGTGGGCGGCGGCACGCTCGTCGCCACAGACCGCCGTACGCTCGGCGCGCAGACCGAGGACCGCGAGATCCAGGTGAAAGCCAAGTCGCGCATCGGTGAAACCTTGCCTGACCAGGCGCATGTCAGCGTGACCGTGTTTAACCGGCGCGTGTTGTTGACCGGCGAAGTACCGAGTGATCAATGGAAGCAAAAGGCCGAAGAGGTGGTGCGCGGCATCAATAATGTGAACAGCATTGTGAATGAGCTCGCTGTCCAGGGCGCGAGTTCACTGTCATCGCGGACTAACGACGCCTATCTCGAGAGCCGCGTGAAGGGTGCGATGGTCGGCGAGAAGGATATGCGGGCGAACTTCTACAAGGTGGTGTGCGAGCGCGACACGGTGTACCTGATGGGCCTGGTCACGCGTGAAGAAGGCGCCGCCGGTGCGAATGTGGCTGCACAGGTGCCGGGTGTTGCACAGGTCGTCAAGGTGTTCCAGTACATCAAGCCGGAAGATGCGCAGGCGTTGTCGGCCGCGGCTGCGTCGGGTGCCAGCGCGCCGGCGGTAACGCCCATCGACAGTGATCCAACGGTCGGTGCGGTACCGGATTCGTCAGTGAGCTCAAAACCGCTCGATGGGCAGACGCCCGCGCCGGTCGTGAACTCCGCTGTGCATCCGGGTAGTCCAACGCCCGCCGCGAAATGAAGCGGTGGCTTTGCATGACCGTGTTCGCGGCGGCGCTCGCGGCCGCGGCTGGCCAAGGTGCGCTCGCGGCCGACGCACCCGCTGCTTTTTCCCCTGTGGATGCCATGAACATCGCTCGCAAGAACGCCTGCATGGGATGTCACACGGTGGATCGCAAGCTGGTTGCGCCATCGTTCCAGCAGATCGCCGGGAAGTACAAGGGCGACGCGCAGGCGCAAGCACGGCTTGAAACCAAGGTGAAAGACGGCGGTAGTGGAGTGTGGGGCGTCTTGCCCATGCCGTCGCATCGGTCCATGAACGGGGCAGATATCAAGACGGTTGTTGGCTGGATTCTCGCGGGCTCGCCGTCGAAATAAGGCGCGCCGCAGGCGGCTTTGGGGCCTTGTCAGACGGTCTTAAGGCTGTGCTAGAATCAATAAACGATGGGGGGGTAGCTCAGCTGGGAGAGCGTCGCGTTCGCAATGCGAAGGTCGGGAGTTCGATCCTCCTCCTCTCCACCACGGTTAATTCTCGGTATATGACATGATGTTAAGAAGCCCGCACAGCGCAAGCTGCGCGGGCTTCTTTGTCGTCGGGTTCTTAAGTTTGACGCCGAAAACTCGTTCGTTATCCAGAAAAACCCCAAAAAAAACCGCCCAGAGCCAGAGGCCGTGAGCGGACAAGATCGGAGAGTTACAACGACATCATGCACACTCATGGATTGCGCATGAGATGAAGTATGCGATGTTGAGCCTCGTGGGCAAATACGAAAACTCTTAAAAATTCAGCAGGTTGATGCGTTCGCGCCTATTGTGTCGAAGCCGGAAACGCAGCGGTTCCAGGCGTGGCGAATCATCATGAAGCAGCGAACGGGAAACATCGAAACATCGAAACGTCGAAACATCATTCAAGCCGTGCTGCCTTTCTTCCGGTTCACGATCGCGGTCTCCGATAAATCGATTTCCCGCATCAGCTTATTCAAGGTTTCATCGTTGATCGCCTGGCGCGTGCGCATTTTGAGCAACTCCGAGCGCTCCGCCCTCAATGCCGCCATTCTCAGCTTCGTCTCCACCATCTCGCTTTGACGCGCGGCCCGGCGTGGTTCCTCATCTTCGCCGAGCCCTTCAAGACGCCGTCGATACAAACTCATCACGCGCGCGGCTGTATCCGTGCATCGCGCCGATGCCGCTTCGTCCATCTGCTCGCTGAGATTTTCATGTGCGGTATCGATAGCGCGGATCGCGGCCTGCGCCGCATGCCGGCGCGCGATGCGTTCCTCGGCCGCGCGTGGATCGCCGCGTTTTTTCAGGCCGTTCAGCAGCAGGGGCAAACCGATCACACCAATCAGCAATGACATCAGGATAGTCGCTGACGCAATGAAGACCGCGAGATCGCGTCCAGGTAGCTCCGATCCATTCGGCAGCACCTCGGGCAAGGACAGCACGCCCGCCAGCGTGACCGCGCCACGCACGCCGCCGATGGTGGTCATCGCGACTGTGCGCACACCCGGCACCGCGTTCGCGACGCCGTGTTTCGCGGCGCCCCGGCTCGCGACCCAGCGTAACACCCACACCCACCCAAAACGCAGCCCGTACAACGCGATCACCACCGCGGCGACATAGCCGAGGAGAAGGCCGACTTGCTGAAGACTGTCGTGATGCGCTTCGATCAACGCACGTCCGAGAATATGCGGAAACTGCAGCCCGAGCAGAATGAACACCATGCCGTTGAACACGAACTCGATCATCGTCCACGTACTGGTCATGCGGATGCGGGCCGCAGAGGGAATTCCCTCGCGCAGGCTCTGGAAGTTCATCATCATCCCGGCCGATACCGCCGCGAGAATACCCGAGCAGCCAAACCGCTCGGCAATGAGATACGCCGCGAATGGAATGAGCAGCGTCAGGACGACGCCGGCGGCGGGATCGTCATCTTCTGACAGCTTCACGACTCGCCCCGGAATCGATGTCACGAGCCAACTGATTGCCGCGCCTATCACCAGGCCGCCCACCGCAATCAGCACGAAACTGATCGCGGCCGCGCGCAACGAGAACACGCCAGTGAGCGCAGCCGCGACGGCAAACTTCAGCGCGACCAGGCCGGACGCGTCGTTCATCAGCGCTTCACCTTCAAGTATGTGCATCAGGTTCGCCGGGATGCGACCCTTGCCGGCAATGCCGCTGAGCGCAACGGCGTCTGTCGGCGATAACACCGCGGCCAGCGCGAATGCGACCGGCAGCGGCATGGCGGGGATCATCACGTGCAGGAACCAGCCGAGTGCGCCCACCGTCATGAATACCAGGCCCAGCGCGAGCAGCAGGATCGCGCGGCGCTGCATGAAAAATTCGCGTTTGGGGATACGCCAGCCATCGGCGAACAAAAGCGGCGGGATGAAGAGCATCATGAATAGCTCGGGATCGAACGTGACGTGCA
>DASYLW010000352.1:0-18898 GCA_036009385.1 Caballeronia sp. | reverse complement strand
CGGGCAGCGCGGGTTTTCGCCATCAACCGCCGTTTGAAGAAGGCGGCGGATCGGCGCGCGATGACGCTGTAGTGACCGATGGATTGGGGCGACGCAGGGTTTCCTGATCTGACCGCTTGCTGGATGAAGGCCGGGTGACTCATGCGTGCTCGCGAATCCTGAAGGACACCTATCCTCACGCCATCGCCGCGATCGTTTCAAGCAATGCGAGATTCACGCGCTTGAGATCGTCATTGGTCGGTTCCGGTTGTGGCGAGAACTTGGCGATCACCGTCTCGCGGGACCGGTCGACATATAGCGACTGACGATGGATGCCGATCGCGAAGCAGGCTCCGCTTGCGTTGCCGGCCTGATACGACTTGTTGCGCCACTTGCCGTCCGGCAGCCAGCCTGAGACGTTGCCTTGTCGCCACGCCTCCGCGCTTGCGATCGAGAGCGTATCTCTCATCCATTCCGCGCGTATTAGTCTGCGGCTCCCCGGGCGCCTTTGGACGGTGAAGCGGCGAGGATATCAGCGCAAAATACGGCGGAATATTCCGGTTGTCGCCAGTGCTGTTGAATACACGGCATTATTTGCAAAAAACCCTCCTTATTCGTGAAACCCCTTACGGACGTTCTGCAATGATAGCGTTACCATTCGCTGGCCCAGAGCGTGTTGGTAACGCTATCAAGGAGAATCCGCTTGTCCTCGAATCTGTCCCCGAACCCCGCCGCCCACCGCAAGACCCCCGAACAATTACGCAGCTATCGCTGGTACGGCGTGAACGACCTGCGCTCGTTCGGACACCGCTCACGCACGGCGCAAATGGGCTATCACCCATCCGATTACATGGGCAAGCCGGTCATTGCCATCGTCAACACGTGGAGCGAGCTCAACTCTTGCCATACGCACTTCAAGCAACGCGTGGAGGAGGTCAAGCGCGGCGTCTGGCAGGCTGGCGGCTTCCCCGTCGAGATGCCTGTGATGACGCTCGCTGAGCCGTTTCAGAAACCGACGACCATGCTGTATCGCAACTTCCTAGCGATGGAAACCGAGGAATTGCTGAAGTCGTATCAGTTCGACGGCTGCGTGTTGATGGGCGGCTGCGACAAGACCACGCCCGGCCTGCTGATGGGCGCTATCAGCATGAACCTGCCAACAATCTTCCTGCCGGCCGGCCCGATGCTGCGCGGCAACTGGAACGGCCGCACGCTCGGCAGCGGTTCGGACACCTGGAAATACTGGGCCGAACTGCGCGCCGGCAAGATCACGGAAGAGGAGTGGAAGGGTATCGAAAGCGGCATTGCGCGCTCGCCGGGTCACTGCATGACCATGGGCACGGCGTCGACCATGACCACCGCCACCGAGTCCCTCGGCCTGACATTGCCCGGCTTTTCGTCGATACCCGCAGTCGATTCGCGCCACGCGCAGTTTGCATCGCTGACTGGGCAACGGATTGTGGAGATGGTCTGGACCGACCAGAAACCGTCGGACATCCTGACCGCGAAATCCTTCGATAACGCCGTCACCACCGTGCTTTCCATGTCGGGTTCCACGAACGCGATCGTGCACCTGGTGGCGGTCGCGCGCCGGGCTGGCATCGACCTGACAACCGCGCGCTTCGATGAACTCGCGCGCGTCACGCCGGTGCTCGCGAACCTGCGCCCGGCCGGCAAATACCTGATGGAAGACTTCTTCTACGCAGGCGGTTTGCGCGCGTTGCTCGTGGAGTTGGGCAGCTTGATCGACGGCACGCGGATGACAGTAAGCGGATCGACGCTCGGCGAAAATATCTCGGGCGCGGAGATCTTCGACGAAGACGTGATCCGCAAGCGGGCCAATCCGGTGGTCGAGCGCGATGGCCTCGCGGTGCTGACCGGCAATCTCGCGCCGGATGGCGCCGTCATCAAGCCGGCCGCAATGGAACAGCATCTGCTGAAGGCGCGCGGACCGGCCGTCGTGTTCAAGGATTACGCCGACATGGCGGCGCGCATCGACAGCGAAGAGCTCGATATCACAGCGGAGTCCGTGATCGTGCTGCAACACGCGGGTCCGGTGGGCGCGCCCGGCATGCCCGAGTGGGGCCAGTTGCCGATCCCGCAAAAGCTGCTTAAGCAAGGGGTAAGAGACATGGTGCGGATCTCGGACGCCCGCATGAGCGGCACAAGCTACGGCGCGTGCGTGCTGCATGTGGCGCCGGAATCGTTCGTCGGCGGCCCGCTTGCGCTGGTGAAAGACGGTGACATGATCGAGCTCGATGTGCCTGGCCGACGTCTCCATCTCGATGTCAGCGACGCAGAACTCGCCGCTCGCAAAGAGAGGTGGAAGGCGCCGAAACGTCCGTTCGAGCGCGGTTTCGGCGTGATGCATCAGCTTCACGTCACGCAGGCAAACAAGGGCTGCGATTTCGATTTCCTGGAAGAACCGGTGACTGCGTCGTCGGAGACCGTGGCAGCAACGACGGGTGCGCATCGCGACGAACCCGAGATTCACTAACCGTATTACGAGCACTCCATATGAATTCATCCGACACCTCCGTCAGCAGCGCCGCGCTGGAACTATTGCGCCACGTCAGCACGGCTACGCTCACCACGCAGTTGTTCAAACGCGGCTTGCGCAACGTGTTCCTGCAAGGCGTCGCGCCCCTCGTCAAACCGGCACCGGGTGCACCGAACCTCGTTGGACCGGCATTTACGCTGCGCAATATTCCCGCGCGTGAAGACCTCGATCACGTGGGCGTGTTCCAGGACCCCGATCATCCGCAGCGCAAGGCGGTGGAGAGCGCGCCGCCGGGCAGCGTGCTGGTTCAGGACTGTCGCGGCGACCGGTCGGTGGCATCGGTGGGATCGATTCTCGCGCTCCGGCTGGCGAAGCGCGGCGTGGCGGGCATGGTCTCGGACGGCGCCGTGCGCGACAGCGGCACGATTTCCGATCTCGGCCTGCCGCTGTGGTGTGCCGGCGCGAGCGCGCCGCTGAACCTCGCCAAACATCACGCGGTGGATATGAACGTGCCTATCGCGTGCGGCGGCGTCGCGGTGTATCCGGGCGATATTGTGGTCGCCGATGTGGACGGCGTCGTGATCGTGCCGCGCGAAATGGCGGAAGACGTGGCGCGCGATGCAACCGAGCAGGAGCAACTGGAAATCTTCATCTCGCAACGTATTGATGAAGGCAGACCGTTGCGCGGGACTTATCCGCCGAATGAAGAAACGCTCGCGGCTTACGCGCAGTGGCGCGCACAAAAACAATAAGACCCTATACAACGGACTGCCGGCATGCAGCGGGCTGCAGGAGACACGGTGAATACTGTTCCCCAAGCGATAGATGAGACACCCTTGATCAATCGGCTGGCCTTCAGGCTGATGCCGCTGCTTGGCTTGCTCTATCTGATCGCGTATATCGACCGTTCGAATATCAGCTTCGCCAAGTTGCAGATGCTGGGCAGTCTTGGTTTGAGCGAAGTGGCTTATGGGTTGGGTGCGTCCTTGTTTTTCATCGGCTACCTGATCTTCGAAGTGCCGAGCAACGTGCTGCTGCACAAGTACGGCGCGCCGCGCTGGATCGCACGCATCATGCTGACGTGGGGCATTGTCACCGTGCTGCTCGCGTTCACGAAAAATGCCACCACGTTCTACGTGCTGCGTTTCCTGCTCGGCGCTTCCGAAGCCGGGCTTTATCCTGGCGTGATTTATTACCTGACATTGTGGTTTCCATCGCGGCATCGAGTGCGGATGCTGGGGTATTTCACGGTCGGCAGCAGTCTTGGCAACATGGTAGGCGCGCCTATTTGCGGCTGGCTGTTGGACAAGGGTGGACTCCTTGGCCTGCAAGGCTGGCAGCTCGTGTTTATTGTCACTGGCATACCGTCGATTCTGCTGACGGCCGTCGTGCTGCTATATTTGCCGGAGTCCCCGCTCAAAGCAAAATTCATGTCGGACACCGAAAAGAAATGGTTGGCCGATACGCTCGATAACGAACGCGCCCTCGCAGCGCAAACCGAAGCGGGCAAGACAAAGTTCCTTAGCGTGTTGACGGAACCGCGCGTGATCGGCATGGCGCTGTATTACATGATGCTGTCCATGTCGGTGTATGGCGTGAGCTACTGGCTGCCGACGCTCGTCAAGGGGTTCGGTGTCAGCAATACCGTCAACGGCCTGATCAATATTGTGCCGTGGCTGCTCGCGACCATCGCGCTCGCATGGTTGCCGTCGAAGTTGCGCGCGGCCGACCGCACGATGACCGCGATGCTCTGTGCGTCGGTACTCGGCGTGATGTTCTTTCTCGGCAGCGTGTTCCTGCCGACCAACACGTTGCGTTTCATTGCGCTGAGTCTGGGTGCGCCGTGCATGTATTTGCTGCTGCCGTGTTTCTGGACTCTGCCGTCGAAGTTCCTGACCGGCGCGCGGGCCGCAGCAGGAATAGCGGCGATCAATTCGTTGGGGAACGTGGGCGGTTTTATTGCGCAGAATCTCGTGCCATGGGTCAGGCAAATGAGCGGGAGTACGAAGGCGCCCATGCTGATTCCTGCGGCGTGTCTTTTTACGTTCGGCGTCGTCACGCTGATTTTGATTCGCCGCAACCGTCATGACGGTACGCGGGAGGCGGCCAATGGCAGGACGGCGGAAGCGACGTAGGGCGTAGAGCTATCGTTCTATGTTCTTATGACGGGGTCCGGCCGGCGTTGACTACAATACCGGCGTCAAGCCCTCCTGCAACCAAGCGAACCATGCCGAACGACAAGCCGACCGCCCATACCATCGATGCCCCGGACGAAGCTCCGCCTGCTTCGCCCAAGCGCTCGCGCGGCGGTCCGAAAGGGCTGCGTATCACCGACGTCGCGGCGGTCGCGGGCGTCTCGCCCATCACGGTCTCGCGTGTCTTCAACAATCCCGGATCAGTCGCGCCGGAAACGCTCGAGCGCGTGCGACAGGTTGTTCAGAAGCTGGGTTACGTGCCCAACCGGCTGGCAGGCGGGTTGTCGTCGTCGAAGTCGCGGCTGATCGCGGCGATTGTTCCGACCATCGCGCACTCGTTGTTCTCCGAGACCATTCAGGTGTTCAGCGAGACCATGTCGAAGGCCGGTTATCAGGTGCTGCTTGCGTTGAGCGGCTACAGCGATTCAAGCGAAGAAATGCTGCTTGATGCCGTGTTGAGCCGGCGTCCTGAAGGGGTGTTGCTGACCGGCGTGGCGCATACGGAGTCGTTGCGCGAACGCTTGCGCAATGTCGGTATTCCGATTGTGGAAACGTGGGACATGACCGAGACGCCGATCGATATGCTCGTCGGTTTCTCGCATTATCAAGTGGGCGTGGCGGTTGCGGAGCGGTTCCTGACAAGAGGCGTTTTACATCCGGGTCTGGTGTCGGCCAACGACAATCGCGCGATTGCGCGTATCACCGGCTTTCGTGAACGGCTGGCGCGCGCAGGCATTCATGAAATAGCGGAGGTGATTGTTGCACCGCCCAGTTCGGTTTCCATCGGCAAGGGTGCGTTGTCCAAGCTTCTTGAACAGATGCCATCACTCGATGCGGTTTTCTGCGGCTCGGATCTGCTGGCTATCGGTGTGCTTGGCGAGGCAAAACGCCGGGGTATCGACGTGCCTTCGCAACTGGCCATCTGCGGTTTCGGCGACCTGGAGTTCGCTTCGGAAACGAGCCCGCAATTGACGACCGTGGGCGTGGACGGCACGCGTATTGGCGTAAGCGCAGCGCGCTGTTTGTTAGAGCGCCTGAAAGGCGTGAAGGAAACGAACGTGGTCGATGTCGGATTTCATATTGTCGAGCGGGAGACGGTTTGAGGCTGGTTAAACTCCCCAAGCCCCCACTTTATCCGCCAGATCATTGAAGTCACTTGCGACCACGTCCCAGTCCGATTCGGCCTTCAGATCCGTGGTCTGCCCCGGCCCATGCTCCGTCGGGCGCGCAACAAACGCCGTCTTGTATCCGCACTGCCTCGCTGCCGCCAGATCGTTGTTGTGCGCAGCGACCAGGCACATTTGCTCCGGCCGAAAACCCAATACATCGGCAGTTCGCAAATACGCTTCGGGCATCGGCTTGTAAGCCTGCACGACTTCCGCGCCCAGAATGGCGTCCCAGGGAATGCCGGCGCGTTTCGCCATATCGAGCATCAGCGCAATGTTGCCATTCGAGAGCGGCGCAATGATGCAAGTGGCTTTGAGCCGTGTGAGGCCGCTCAGCGAATCGGGCCACGGATCCAGCCGATGCCATGCCAGATTCAATGCATCCACTTCCTCGGCCGGAAGGCTGACGGGATCAACCCCATAGTCCGCCAGCACCGCCAGCAAGTTCTCACGGTGCAACACGTCTAGCCGGACAAATGCTCTCCGGCCGCTGCGCACTTCCTCCATGGCAGGGCCATATCGGCGACGCCAGGCATCGGCGAATTGCGCCGGGTCGATGCCGCTGATCCCACGCCGCTCCAGAAACAACGCCGCGTCCCGCGCCACGCCGCTGCGCCAATCCACGACCGTGCCGAATACATCGAATACCAATGCCTTAACGCCGATCAATGACATCGCGTGTCCCTTCCTCTGGTCTCACCGTATGACGAACATCACCGCCGTGATTAGCGGCCCGACCCCGTAGTTTGCACAACAAATCCACCGCGCGTCGTGCTCGAACATTGCGCTAGCAGTGTTCCGTTTCAACGCGATCTTCAACACAGGTGTTCCGAAACGGAACGCATGGTCATCCTCTCGCGCGAGCGAATACCGCCCACTGCCTTTGCCCACATGCAAGACGTTCACTGGCACGCATCTCGCACGCCTATTCCCACCGGTCGCGGCAATCATCGTCGCGGCGGTCATTCCCACCGACATGCGAGGAGCACGCACATGAATCACGCCGAGATGCAATTTTTGAATACCGACTTCCCGTATAAAAAGCAGTATGGCAACTTCATCGGTGGTCAATGGGTCAAGCCGGTAGGTGGTGAGTATTTCGATAATATTTCGCCGATCACCGGCGAAGCGTTCACGTCCATCCCGCGCTCGCGCGAAGCCGATATAGAACTCGCGCTCGACGCAGCGCACAAAGCCAAGACGGCCTGGGGCAAGACTTCGCCCGCCGAGCGAGCCAACATCCTGAACAAGATCGCCGACCGGATTGAAGCGAACCTGACGCGCATCGCGGTGGCGGAAACTATCGATAACGGCAAGCCGCTACGCGAAACAATGGCCGCCGATATCCCGCTCGCGATCGATCATTTCCGCTATTTCGCGGGCTGCGTGCGCGCTCAGGAAGGCTCGATATCGCAAATCGATGAAGACACGGTCGCATACCACTTCCACGAACCGCTAGGCGTGGTAGGGCAGATCATTCCGTGGAATTTCCCGATCCTGATGGCGGTATGGAAACTGGCGCCTGCGCTGGCTGCCGGCAATTGCGTCGTGCTCAAGCCCGCTGAACAAACGCCCGCTTCAATACTCGTGCTGCTCGAGTTGATCGAAGATCTGTTGCCGGCTGGCGTGCTGAACGTGGTCAACGGCTTTGGACTGGAAGCCGGCAAACCGCTGGCATCGAATAAGCGGATTGCGAAGATCGCGTTCACCGGCGAGACCACGACCGGCCGCCTCATCATGCAATACGCCAGCCAGAACCTGATCCCGGTGACGCTCGAACTCGGCGGCAAGAGCCCGAACATTTTCTTCGCCGATGTCATGAACGCCGACGACAGCTACTTCGACAAGGCGCTCGAAGGTTTCGCCATGTTCGCGCTGAACCAGGGCGAGGTCTGCACATGCCCGTCGCGCGTGTTGATTGAAGAGTCGATCTATGACCGCTTCATGGAACGCGCGCTCAAGCGCGTAGCGGCAATCAGCCAAGGGCATCCGCTCGACTCGAAGACGATGATCGGTGCGCAAGCCTCGCGGGAGCAGCTTGAAAAGATCCTGTCGTATATCGATCTCGGCAAGCAGGAAGGCGCTGAATGCCTGATCGGCGGCGAACGCAATGCGCTCGACGGCGAGCTGAAGAACGGCTACTACGTGAAGCCGACCGTCTTCCGCGGTCACAACAAGATGCGCATCTTCCAGGAGGAAATCTTCGGGCCGGTGCTCTCGGTAACAACGTTCAAGGACGAAGCGCAGGCGCTGGAAATCGCCAACGACACGCTTTATGGCCTCGGTGCGGGCGTGTGGACGCGCGATGGTACGCGGGCTTATCGTTTTGGCCGCGACATCCAGGCTGGACGTGTGTGGACCAATTGCTATCACGCCTATCCGGCGCATGCGGCATTCGGCGGTTACAAGCAATCGGGCATCGGCCGGGAGAATCACAAGATGATGCTCGACCACTATCAGCAGACGAAAAACCTGTTGGTGAGTTATAGCCAGAAACCGCTCGGTTTCTTCTGATCGACGCGGTGGTTTGATCTGGAATGGCGGGCCGCGCTGCGGCTCGCCACCGTGTGTGTTCAGTGGAAACCCTTATGACCGAACAAGAAATTTCGCGCGTGGTCGCCACACCGGCGGCGATCGAATTGATCGACAAGTTGAAGGCCGAACACGGACAGGTGTTGTTCCATCAGTCGGGCGGTTGCTGCGACGGCAGCGCGCCCATGTGTTTCCCGGTCGCCGAATTCATGGTCGGTTCGTCTGACGTCAAGCTAGGCGAGATAGCCGGCGTGCCGTTCTACATGAGCGAATCGCAATTCGAATACTGGCAGCACACGCAGTTGATCATTGATTGCGTGCCGGGCAATGGCGGCATGTTTTCGCTGGAAGGCCCTAGCGGGTTGCGTTTTCTGACGCGATCACGTCTTTTCGACGATACCGAATCAGCTTGGCTTGAACGCCATCCGGTCGAGCACGTGACGGGCTAGACGCGGGATTGAACGCTGCAGCAGTGGTACATTGTCTCGATCGACCACGCGACGGGCGGAGCTGACGACCGACTCCTTCCGCGAATGTTGGCGAAGGAGACAATGGTTATGAACCCGGTTTCTATCGACCGTTCAAGCGGATCAAGCCGATCCGCGCTGCTGGCCAGCGATCATCCCGGCCGTATGAAAGGGCGGGATATCATCAGGCAATCGCACGAACGTTCCCGCAGCTTCGGCCTGTCGGACGCCATGCGGCCCGACTACGGCGTGCTCAGCGAAGCCGATCTCCGGCTCAAGCGCGAACAGAATCGCGCGCTCTCCACCCATGCGCTGCCTGTCATAGAAACGCTCTACGGGCAGATCGCCAATACGCACAGCATGGTCGTACTGACCGACTCTGAAGGACTGATCCTGCATTCGCTCGGCGACGACGATTTCCTCGCCCGTGCGGACCGCGTCGCATTGCGTCCGGGCGCGCTATGGAGCGAGCAGCAGCAGGGCACCAACGCGATCGGCACGGCCATTGCCGAAGGCGATGCCACCATGGTGCTCGGCGATCAGCATTACCTGCGCGCGAACCGGTTCCTTGCATGCTCCAGCGTGCCGATTCTCGATCCATTCGGCGAGTTGCTGGGCGTTCTCGACGTCACCGGCGATTGTCGCGGTCACAGCCGTCACACCATGGCGCTTGCCAAGATGTCCGCGCAAATGATCGAGAACCATTTGTTCACCAGTGCCTTCCCCGAAGCATTACGAATCCATTTCCACGGGCGGCCCGAGTTTATCGGCACGTTGATGGAAGGCATTGCTGCGTTCAGGCCCGATGGGCGCTTTCTATCCGCTAATCGAAGCGCACAATTTCAGTTTGGCTTGCCGCTCGCCTCGTTGCGTGCGCATACCTTGTCGTCGTTATTCAACGTCTCATGCGGCGAGTTGTTCGACCGTGTGCGCAGCGGCATGGGCGCGCCCGTCGAACGCACGATTTCGCTGTGCTTGCACAGCGGCGTGAATGTTTTTGCCAGTACGGACCTGAGGCGCTCGGCGGCTGTTGCACTCACAATAAATAGCCGCGATGTCATCGACGTCGTCGCTCGCAAACGCGTTCCTGAACCGCAGCCGAAACTTTCTGGTCTGCGTTACTTGATGACCGGCGACGCGCAGGTTGCGGCACTCGTTGAACGGGTGCGCAAGGTGATCGGTAAGAACATTCCGATCCTGATTGGCGGTGAGACGGGTACCGGCAAAGATGTCCTGGCGAGCGCGGTCCATCGCGACTCGCCGCGCACCGACGCGCCGTTCGTTGCGCTGAATTGTGCGTCGATTCCGGACACGTTGATCGAAGCAGAGTTGTTTGGTTATGAAGAAGGCGCATTCACCGGCGCGTCCAAACGCGGCGCGTGCGGCAAGATTCTGCAAGCCGATGGCGGCACCTTGTTCCTGGATGAAATCGGCGACATGCCGTTCTCATTGCAAAGCCGTTTGCTGCGTGTGCTGCAGGAGCGCACGGTGACGCCGCTCGGCAGCACGCGCGCCGTGCCCGTGGATTTCGCACTGATTTGCGCGACCAATCGCAATCTGCGCGAGCGCGTCACTGCGGGCGAATTCCGCGAGGATCTCTATTACCGGATCAACGGTCTGCTGGTGACGTTGCCGCCGTTGCGCCAGCGTACCGATCTCGCCGCTAACGTCGAAAAGATCCTGCGTGCCGAGCGTCCGGCCGGTGAGCCGGTCAGGGTTTCACCCGAGGCGCTGGCGGCGTTCACCCGCCACCCGTGGCCCGGAAACTTCCGGCAACTGGCGAACGTGCTGAGGACCGCATGCGCCATGCTCGACGACGATGAGACGTGCATCGGCCTGGACCATCTGCCGCAAGATTTCTTCGATGACGCACGCGATGCCGCGAACGCGCAAGCGGCCGCGCCGTCGTCTGCGAAGGACAGTGCGCGCCTGGACGATCTCGCGCGCTCGGCCGTGGCGGCGGCGCTTGAGACGCACGCCGGCAACGTCTCTGCGGCGGCGCGAATGCTTGGCGTATCGCGTAACACGCTCTATCGGAAGATGGCTGCGCTCGATGAAACGCGACGTCGATAACCTCGCCGTTGGTCGAGGCAAATGATTGAGACAAATGTCTCATCAAACTTGATGGTGCACTGCGGTGTGAACTCCCGGAACACGCATGCTAAAACGTCGCCATGCGTTTAAGTTTTCGGGTTGCAGCGTGTCGTGAATAGCGCGAGCGCACCGAAACTGCCGGAGGCTATTCATGCCGTATGTTTCGCAGACAAGACACATCGATCGCGTGCGCGGCGTGATAGAAGGCCGCATGAGCAGTACCGGTGCTGATGCGTCGCGGCTGGCATCATCGTATAGGCGGTCGCTGGAGCAATATCATCTGGACCCGGGCGCGACCACTGGTCCGCGCATCCTGAGCGTTCCCGAACTACGCGATGTCCAACAACGCGAAGAAACCGTGCTGCGTGCATCGGGTGAATGTCTTTCGCGACTGCATGAAGCCGTACGCGAAGCCGACTACTGCGTGATGCTGACCGATGCCGCGGGCGTGACCATCGACTATCGGGTGGATCGCGATCGCCGCCATGAGTTCAAGCGCGCGGGTTTGTATCCCGGTTCGTGCTGGTCCGAACGTGAAGAAGGGACATGCGGCGTTGCTTCGGTGCTGCTCGACGCCGAGGCGATCACCGTCCACAAGACGGACCATTTCCGCGCGGCGTTCACCACGCTGACATGCAGCGCATCGCCTATCTTCGGCGTGCAAGGCGAGTTGATCGGTGTGCTGGATGCGTCCGCGGTGCGCTCGCCCGAAGAGCGCGAAAGCCAGCGGCTCGTCAACCATATCGTGCGCCAAAGCGCGTTGCTGATTGAGGACGGTTTCTTTCTCAACGCAACTACGCATTGCTGGGTTTTGCTCGCGCATCGCAGCCGGCATTACGTTGAGGCACAGCCGGAAATACTCATCGCCTTCAATGCACGCGGTTACGCGATCGCCGCTAACCGGCGCGCGAAGGAATGCCTGCCGGGGCTGAATCACTTGCCGCGCCATGTCTCCGAACTCTTCGATATCCGCGCCGAACGCCTGCTCGATGTACGCCCCGGACGCGATCTTATTTCGTTCAGGTTGGTGGGCTCCGGTTCGCCGCTGCATGCGCGTGTGAGGCCGCCTGTCGTGCGCGCTTCCCGAAGCCCGGCGTCGGCAGCGGCACCGCGCGAAGCCAATAAGCCGACGGCGCAACCCTTGTTGTCTGAAAGCGAAACACTGGAGCGTACTCGCATACTCGCTGCGATGACCGACGCTAAATGGCGGCCCGTCATGGCGGCGCAGGCGCTGGGCATATCGCGGGCGACGTTGTACCGGCGCATAGCGAAGTTTGGAATAGTGGCGCCGCACAGGCGCTAGCAACAGATAAGCGTTTTTATTCTAGCGGGCAAAGAACCCGGCTTTTTTTGACCGGTACCGATCGATAGTTAGTGATCCGTATCTCATGGAGGAGCGACCATGTCTGAACAGAATCCGAACCAGACCATTACCCACGTCCTGGAGACATTCGAGGCCGCGCTTAAAAGCGGCGACACAGCGGCGGCCGTTGCGCTGTTCCAGCCCGATGGGTATTGGCGTGACCTGGTGGCGTTCACCTGGAACATCAAGACGATGGAAGGCCGCGAACAGATTGCCGCAATGCTGGATTCGCAGTTGGACACGGTCAAGCCGTCAAAGCTGAAGATTGCCGATAACGAAACGGCAAGCGAGGCGGACGGTGTGGCGCAAGCGTGGATCACGTTCGAGACCGGCGTTGCGCGAGGCACGGGTTTTATCCGCGTGAAGGATGGGCAGATATGGACGTTGCTTACCACCATGACCGAACTCAAAGGCCACGAAGAACCGAAAGGCCTCAAGCGGCCCATGGGCGCCGAACACGGAGCGCGTGTCGACCGCACTAGCTGGAAGGAGAATCGCGCGGCAGAACTGGAGACACTGGGTTATGGGAAGCAGCCGTATTGCCTTGTCGTCGGCGGCGGGCAAGGCGGCATTGCGTTGGGTGCGCGGCTGCGGCAACTGGGTGTGCCGGCAATCATTATCGATAAGAACGAGCGGCCCGGTGATGCATGGCGTGCTCGCTACAAGACCCTGTGCCTGCACGATCCGGTCTGGTACGACCACATGCCGTACCTGCCGTTCCCGGACAACTGGCCGGTGTTTTCACCGAAGGACAAGATTGGCGACTGGCTGGAGATGTACACAAAGGTCATGGAGCTGAACTACTGGGGAGCGACCACCTGCACGTCTGCCAAATATGACGAAACCGTGGGCGAATGGATCGTGGAAGTCGAGCGCGGCGGCGAAAAACTGACGCTCCGGCCGAAGCAACTCGTGCTTGCGACGGGCATGTCGGGCAAACCGAATCTGCCGAAGTTCAAGGGCATGGATGTGTTCAAGGGCGAGCAGCATCATTCGTCGAAACATCCGGGACCGGATGCTTATAAGGGCAAGAAGGTCGTAGTGATCGGCGCGAATAATTCTGCCCACGATATTTGCGGGGCTCTGTGGGAAGCGGGCGTGGATGTGACCATGGTGCAGCGTTCGTCCACGCACATAGTGAAGTCGGATTCGTTGATGGATCTGGCGCTGGGCGATCTTTACTCCGAGCGCGCGGTGGCGGCGGGCATGACCACGATGAAGGCCGACCTGACGTTTGCATCGATTCCGTACAAGATCCTTCACGAGTTCCAGATCCCCGTTTACAACGCGATCAGGGAGCGTGATGCGGCGTTTTATGATCGGCTGGAGAAAAGAGGCTTCATGCTCGATTTCGGCGATGACGACTCGGGTCTCTTCATGAAATATCTGCGGCGCGGTTCGGGTTATTACATCGATGTGGGTGCATCTGATCTCGTCGCTGACGGCAAGATCAAGTTGAAGAGCGGCGTGGATGTGGCCGAGTTGAAAGAGCATTCGGTTGTGCTCAGCGACGGCAGCGAACTCGATGCGGATCTGGTTGTGTACGCGACTGGTTACGGGTCGATGAACGGCTGGGCCGCGGATCTTATATCGCGTGAAGTGGCGGACAAGGTGGGGAAGGTGTGGGGCCTGGGATCGAATACGACCAAGGACCCTGGGCCGTGGGAAGGCGAGCAGCGCAACATGTGGAAACCGACGCAGCAGCAGGCGCTGTGGTTCCATGGCGGCAATTTGCACCAGTCGCGGCACTACTCGCAGTATCTATCGCTGCAACTCAAGGCGCGGATGGAGGGGATTCCGACACCCGTGTTCGGCTTGCAAGAGGTGCATCATTTGTCGTGATGCCCGGCGGTAGCTGACTATGCCTGGACGTGCCCGGCGGTGGTCGATTCTTTATCGATTGCTGCCGGGCATGTGTGCTTTATGCGTCCGCCGTGCTGCTCGCAGAAATTGCATGATCGGCAACGCTCTTCTCGTAAGCCGGCCATACCAACGCCTCAAATTGATCAGACGGAACCGGTGCGGAATATAAGAACCCCTGGGCAAAATCACAGCCTACGGAGATCAGGAAGTCCCGTTGCTCGGTCGTCTCCACCCCTTCGGCAATGACCTTTAATCCCAATTTGTGAGCCAGTACGACCATCGCCTCGCAAAGCGCCTGATTGTCACCATCGAAGGCGAGGTTCTGGACGAATGAACGGTCGATCTTGAGATAGTCGATGTCAAAGCGCCTGAGATACGCGAGAGACGAGTAACCCGTCCCGAAGTCGTCAATCGAGACCCGGATCCCCGCATCACGGAAGGTCAGCAGTTTCTCGTCAATCTTCGATTCGGCATGCAGTAACAGCCCCTCGGTTATTTCAACTGCAACACTCTCTCCCGGCATCCCTTCCCGAACCAGATAGTCGGGCCATTGGGCACACAGAATACTGTCTTGACGAATCTGGACCGGAGACACGTTGACGCTGATCTGGAACGACGGATGGAGTCCGTTGCGCCATTTCCGGACCTGCTGCACGGCCTGCTTGAACATCCAGTCTCCGATCGGAACAATGAGCCCCGTGTCTTCGGCTAATGGAATGAAATCCAGCGGGCTGATCGTGCCTCGCTCGGGATGCAGCCAGCGGATCAGTGCCTCGGCCTTGTAGATTTCCCCATTTGTCAGGTCAACAATGGGTTGGTAATAGATCTGGAACTGCTCGCCCGGCAGCGCGGCGCGTAGATCACTCGTGAGACGCCGGCGCTTTTCCGCGGCCAATTGCAAGTCAGGCGTGAAGTAGCTGAACCGATTGCGCCCGGCATTTTTGGCCGCATACATGGCTTGATCAGCATTCTTGAAAAGGACATCAAGTTCCTTGGTGTCGTCGGGGTAAAGTGTGACGCCGACGCTGGCAGAGATGAACGCCTCATCCGGGCCAAGCTTGAAGGGTTCCGCCAGGTTGTCGATGATCGTCTTTGCAATCCGGTCAATACTTTCGATGTTGTCCAGGTTGGGCAGGATGACGGTGAACTCGTCACCGCCCAGACGTGCAACCGTGTCCGATTCGTGCACGCTCAACGTGATACGCCGGGCGGCCTCGATCAACAGGATGTCGCCTGTGTCGTGCCCCAGGGAGTCGTTGACCTCCTTGAACCGATCCAGGTCGATCAGCATCAAGGCCATCCTCTTCCCAGAGCGACGCGCCAGTCGCGCTTCATGGTCGAGACGGTCATGAAACATCTGACGATTCGGAAGATTGGTCAGCGCATCGAAATTGGCCTGTTTCCAGATCGTCGCCTCGAATGCCATTCGGTCCGATAAATCACGACCAACGGCCAGCACCGAGCTCACCATGCCCGACTGGTCAATCTCCGGCGTCAGGCGGATATGAGTGCACTGTCCCTGTCCGTCCCGACTGACCCATTTCAGTTCGAACTGCGAACTTTCACCGCTCGAAATGACGTCTAAGATCTTCATCTCGTAGATCAGCGCGTTAGGGCCGCCGGGAATTTCTGAAGGCCGCTTACCAATTGATTCGCTAAAGCTGCACCCCGCAGAGGTATAGAACGCGGGATTGGCGTAAATCCGGTTGAGGTCCCGGTCGTAACGGGTAATTGTGTCCGGGGAATTCTCGATCAACGTGCGCGACTCGTGCTCCTTGGTAACGAGTTCCGCCGTGCGCTCAATGACGGTCTGCTCAAGGGAGGCGTTGATCTCGTTGATCTTCTGGATCTTCTGCTTGATCGCCTCGCGCATTCTTTCAAAACGCTGCGCCAGTCTGCCTAGCTCATCTTCGCTGTCGACATCGGTGAGCACTTGCGTACCGGTTTCCCGGGCTCCCGCATCGTTGCCGGTATCGTGCATCTTTCGCACTAGCTCCTTGAGCGGCGCCGAAATGCTGTGGGAAATGAAGTAGGCGAGGAAGATCGACAGCAAGAAGCCCGAAATGCCGACCAGGATGATCTGGTTGCGCACTGTCCGCGCCTGTGCCGTCAGCTTCGCTTCGGGAATTGTGCTGACCACGAACCACGTTGTGCCGGGAATCCTTGAGTACGCGGCGAAGTATTGCGCGCGGCGCTCGCCCTCGAAGGCGACAAACCCGCTCGTCTTGCCGTAGGGCTCGTTGTGCGCAATTTTATCGATCAGGTTAGGTTCAACCGTCTCGCTGGTATTGGTGGAGGTGTCGTCGGCACGCACAATCAGCTTGTTGCTGCTTGCATCGAGTACGTAGATTTCCGTTCCACTCCCCAAGGCGACATCATTGAAAATTGTCGAGAAATATTCGGGCCGAATCACCAGGACCAGGTTGCCGATCGGCCGATTGTTGCTCTTGCTGATGATGGCCCGCACCATTCCCAGGTTTTGTTGCCCAACGCCGTTGTCGTAACTGCCCCAGTAAGGGCGGCCATTGTGATCGGGCGCCTGCTTGACCAAGCGTGTCACCCCCTGCGTCAATTGCGCGAACGCCTGGGTGTCCATGATTCGGTTGTGCTTGTCGAGCAGATATTTCTGGTTGATAAAATCAATCGATCCGTAGTGCTCCAGGAGCAACCGCGTCATATCCCGGCGCGCCTCGGTCTGCTCGTTGGCACTGCCGTTTGCGACTCGTGTCAGCGCGCCTTGAACCCGGTCCGAGAGCACAAGGAAGCTGCTTTCGGTCTCGATTTGCTCCATTCTCAGCAAGACATTCTTGGATAGCTGCTTGACCACTTCTTTCGAAAATATCTCCGCTTTCTCCCTGATCGCTGCGGTCGACTCCACATACGATAAGTATCCCGAAAGAAGTATGGGTACCAGTGAAAGCAGAATAAATGCGGTGATCAGGCGGTATCGAATTTCCACCCGGCGCAGCAGATCCAGGGAGAGGTATTCGAAAACGCGTCGCAGTGAACCCATGATTGAGCTCATTTGTAGTGCATCTTTGCTTCGTTCTTGACAGATTCATCCAGGAGTTTTGCCGCTTGCCTGGGCGTGATCTTCCTGAACAACACGTCCTGCATTAACGAATGCAGTCGCTCGATCGAACTGGAGGGTAGAACCGAATAGTACGGACTGGCGGTCACCGGAAAGCGACTGACCTTGTTCGTGTAGTCGGCAATCTTCAGATTGCTCACGGTTGTTCCGTCGACTTGCTTGAATGGCGGAATGTTCTGACGTTTTCTTTGGAGAATGGAGAATCCCTTTTCGGCGATGAACTCTAGAAAGCGCGTCGCCGCGACTTTGTTCGGAGTTTCACACACCGCAAACCCGGTTTCGCTGCCAATCACAGGCACCACCCGCTTGCCAGGCGCGTTCCAGGGTGGAATAAACACGCCCACTTCGAAGGGATTGCCGCTCAGGAAAAGACCGGCCGCCCAACTGCCGTGGAAAGCCATTGCCACTTTGCCTTCCTTGAACAAACGTATGCCTTCATCGTAGTCCGTTGACATGAACCCCTCTTGGACATAACCACGGTCCGCGATCAGCAGAATCTTGGTAAAAATATCGGCTACCTGAGGCGTGTTCAAGTCGAGCGTGCCGTCCGAGATTTTATTCTTCCAATCCGGCTCGCGTGCGACCACATTGTTGGCAAAGCCGAAACTGAAGGGACCGTTGCCAAGCATGTTCGGGAAGCCACCGTTCCACATGATGGGTGTAAAGCCCGCTCGTTTCAACTGGTCGCAAACAATCAGGAACTCGTGGAAATTGGTTGGTAGTTGCTTGATCCCCGCCTTCGCGAACATGTCCTGATTGTAGTAAATCAGCGTGGTAGCAACGCCCCCGGAGATTCCAAATCTTTTGGATTGGCGGCTCGTCCAGTCGCCCTTGAGGGCGTCGAGCATGTTGTTCCATGCCGACGTCCCGCCGACGTCCGCCACAATACCTTGATCGGCCAGTTCGGCGGCATAGGCGTTCGGGTTGACACTGACCAGATCCGGCAAGTTGCCAGAGGCGATCCGGGGTTTGATATTTTCTTCGACGGAATTGCCGATCATGAACTGCACGTTCACGCGGATGTCCGGATTGGCCTTGGTGAATTCGGCGGCAATCTGAAGCATTTCCTCCGGCCAGTCTGGAGCCCATATCAACGCGGTGATGGTGGTCCGGGCCGTCACGGCCGGGTTCGACGAGGCGTGGTCCTGCTGGTGACAGCCCGACAACGACAAGAGAATGACGCTGACCACGGCAGATAGCAGGGAGGCAAGCTCAATTCGTCGCACTGGAGGATTTATTTTTTTGGTTGCGGGATGGAACGACCCGGCTTCAGTCGGCACTTTAGGCGTACCTGAAAGCTAACCGTTGGAACCTGCATCGCGAAAGAGTCGAAGGCATGGCCATGGTGGCGACTCTGCAGCGGCAAATCGCAAAAGACAAGGGGAATTGAACGGGGCAGTGCTTAGTCTGAATATCGGCAACTGGCGTAAATACTTTAACTGACGCGATCCGGCAAAAAGCCTGGCAAAGTAGGGGTGTTTTGTCCCGAGGCCGGGAGGTCATCAGGGTTTACAGTTACACTATTTGCCATGAACGAGTGCCGTTACTGCAGAAAAATGCGTGACGAATGGGATTGCCACGGGCAGGAATGCCGCACGGCCATCGCCCGGGCTCTGCGAAGGCAGCGCCTCGGCCTGCCGATGGTGCC